>JAQIBP010000078.1 GCA_027858995.1 Deltaproteobacteria bacterium
TACACACTGCCCCCATGCTTTAGTCACCAGCTTCGGCGCTCGGGTTGCTTCCCAGCAAGAGCCCTATCCTCCGAGCTGGCAAAAATAGAATATTAAAAATGTTGAAAAAGCGCAATATAATGTAACAATTAATTTTAAGTATGCAATATGTTTAACATCAAAACATCATGTTTGACGTATAGCATGTAAGTTATTGATATAACATGGAATATCGAGATATGTTACGTCAAGTCTCCAATCAAGTTGAATGGGATTTTGATTCTTTTGATTTTGTTTTGTCTCATAAAGTTTAATTTTTAATCCGAGATTAAAAAATTCGTCTATACAATATCTTGTATCATGGCAAATCTTAAAAAGCCCGGACTGGTGGATGAAGCACTCGGTAATTTGTCGAATTTGACTCCTGACAGATAATACCATATATACTCACGAGTAAAAAAAGTATTGGATCTAATTTTATTGTATAGTGGATAAGTCTTCTCCAAAACTACTGGCGAGAAAAAAAAGGTTTTGGAGAAGGCTTTCGACAATACCTTGGAAAAAGATATGCCCTATTCATAATTTGAACCGAGTTAAAATTTCCTGAGTTCTTTATACTCCTGCATCAGTTTATCCAATTCTGTTTCCGTAATGACGGCTCTGGAATCTTCAAGCGGTTTGTGAAAAGCACTGGGCAGTTTTTCTTGTTTTTTTGTCATCCCTTCTCTTAAGTTGAATTCCCTTACTGATGCAGCAATATTTTGAGCTATACTGGACAAATTTTCTTTAGACCCGTCTATACCAGTTGTGCTTGTCACAAGTTTATCCAGAAGCTCCCACGGATAGATGTCTCTAAAAAATTTACACAGAATCAGAGAGTCAAACAGGGTCAAGCGATCCTCAAAATCAATGAAAAGTTTTGCCTTTCCTTCAATTTGATCCGGTTCTATCATGCCGGAAAGTTCTGGTTTGTAAAAAGTAGCCCTGAGATGACAGGCCCCCCTGTCAGAAGATGCATATGCAAGACCCATTCCCTTAAGTGTTCGAGGATCATATCCGGCCGGTTCCATGCCCTTTACGTGAACAGCCGTATCTTCCATGCCCCACAATTCTGCTGCATGACGAATTCCCTTTGAGAGTGTCTTGCCAATTTCTTTTCGTTCTGAAATAAGGTGCAGCAAATCAGCAATACCGTCTGCATCGCCGAACTGGATGTTGTAATCGGAATTACCCTGTTCAAAAGCCTTCATGGCAAAGGCCGCAATATTTCCGGCTGTTATTGTATCCATACCCAAACTGTCACAAAGATGATTAAGCCAGGCAATTTCTTCAATGGATTCCACCATGCAGAGACCACCAAAAGTATAAATCGTCTCATACTCAGGGCCTTCTATAATTAACCCCTTGTGTCGTCCTTTAAGAATTTTGGTCATCCGCCCACAGGATAAAAAACATTTTGCGCAAGCATTGGGCTTCACTTCGCACCTGTTGTGAAGAGCATCTGCAGAGATTTTTTCCCAATGTTGGGCGCTTCCTTTGGACCAGTAGCGGGTCGGAAATGCACCTGCTTTATTCATGATTTTGACCATTTGTGATGTGCCCATGGTTTTGTAAGCATGAACAACCGGATGGTTTTTAGATTCTGACGCCAAGTGCTTTGACAATTTGATCAATGCATTCTTATCGTAGGCGTGGCGTTTTTGGTTCCCGGTAAATAGGATGGCCTTAAGGTTTTTAGCCCCCATGACTGTTCCGGTCCCCGCTCTTCCGGCGCACCGCCACCCATCATTTTTTATAGTCGCAAATCTTACACCATTCTCAGCTGCAGGGCCAATGACAACTGCCCCAGTTTTCCAGCTTTTATTCATGTTGGAAGTATAGGGCTTAACCGCTTTCTCAGTGTCAAAAGTATCCATTCCTTTAAGTGCAGATGCATCATGGTATTCGACACCGTTCGAGTGGATTTCCAAAAGAGACAACCTGTCAGCCTTCCCCTGGATCAATATAGCATCAAAACCAGTCGCGCTGATGGCTTCGGGTACTCGCCCACCAGAATAGGATTCAGCATAGAGATCGGTCAGGGGTGATTTGGTAAAAGCACCATACCTTGAAGACCCCCAGACCAGCCCGCCTGTTGTCGGTCCAGTGGCAAAAATCAATTGGTTATCAGGTGATAGGGGGTTCACTCCGATAGGATTATTTTTAAGAAGCAGATGAGTTGCCAATCCTTTTCCACCCAGTGTTTTTTTAAGGACTTCGTCTTCTATCGGCAGTATTTCATAAGTTGTTTTTGTGAGATTAATCTTTAGCACTCTATTATAAAAGCCTTGCATCTTTATCTTTTCCCTATTCTTCTTTCTTTTTACTGTATTGAGCTATTCTTTTATACCAACGACTTGTATGTTCTTTGATATACCTGTTATGTGGTTAACTGAAGTTCCGTTCGAAAATTTAAGTATGAATGGACATTGGATATTCTTGATCCATCAGGGTAAGTTGTGTTCCTTTGCCTTTTTTTACAGACTGTTCCAGAATTTTTTTTCCGATAGCAATATCATGAAGAGCTATACCCAAATTAAAATTAATAATTCGTTGGGAAGCATTCCTGCGGCCGGGATTTTTTTTAATGACGATTTTTCCAAGTTCTGCATCAGGCTCCAGAAAAGGTTCATAAACTTTTTTGGGTTTCATATAAGTACGGAACTGCTCCCAGTCATCCACAAAAAATAGATCCATTTCAGATAAAATGTCTTTTTGCCAGCCATTCATGTGCACTGGGAGTACAAGAACGCCTTTTTTAAGCCATTTTGCCTTATAGATCGGTTTTTCAAGGTTTCCTGTGGCAGTGACCACTATATCCGCATTTTTTATCGCACCTTGGATATCTTCAGAGGCTTTTATTTTTAGCTCACAGTCTTTGCTGAAATGAGAAACAAAACCGTGAAGTGTTGGAGTGTGAACGTCATATACACTGACATTGCAAAGATCCGGAAGAACTTCTTTTAATGCAAGCAAATGGTACCGTCCCTGAACACCAGCACCAATAATGGCAACGTTTTTTGCACCCGGTCTTGCAAGGAATCTGGCCGAGACACCCGAGACAGCTGCCGTTCTGAGAGCAGTAATATACCCGCCTTCCATTACTCCCAAAGGTTTTCCGGTCAACGGATCATTGATAATGATAAGCCCCATAATCGAAGGAAGATCATATTTGCGGTTATCAGGGAACCCACTAACCCACTTCACACCAGCAGCTTGTTGAGCTGGCAGAAAACCAGGCATGGCATGAATAAAAGAATCCTCTGAAGGATGAATCCCTGGCTTTGGAGGATTTTCAAAATTTTTATTTCCATGTTCAATAAAAACATCATGGACGATCCCGATAACCTGGGACATTGTCAGCCCGACATCTAAAATATCTTTTTGGGATAAATACGTAAACTGAATTTTTTTCATTTTCTTCCCTTAAGTTTAAAGATCTGTAATTGCCTTTAAAAAAATTTTTGTCCGCTCTTCTTTAGGATTTTCAAAAAAAGTTTTTGCGCTGCTTTCTTCAACAATTTCTCTGTCTTCAATCATCATGACCCTGTCCGCTACATTTTTTACAAAGTTAATCTCATGGGTAACCAGTACCATGGTCATCTTTTCTTCTGTTCTGAGTCGCTCGATAACATTGAGAACCTCTTCTTTCATTTCAGGATCTAACGCAGATGTTGGTTCATCAAAAAGCATCAGGTCTGGCTTCATTGCCAGGGCTCGGGCAATAGCAACTCTCTGGCGTTGTCCTCCAGAGAGGGCACAGGGGTATTCATCTACTTTTTCAGGTATCCCGACGATTTCGAGAAGTCTCATGGCATCTTCTGTGGCCTGTTGTTTAGTTTTATTCAACAACTTCATCGGTGCAATGATGATATTTTTTAACGTTGTCATATGAGGAAAAAGATTAAACATCTGGAACACCATACCAACTCTCTGGCGAAGCGCTCTTAATTCCTTTTGGGAAGCTCCCCTTAACTCGACATTATCTATCCAGATCTGTCCTCCCTGAATGGTTTCCAATCCATTCAAACATCTTAACAGAGTGCTTTTACCACAACCACTAGGACCGCACAGCACAAGGACTTCGCTTCTATTGATATCAAAAGAAATGTCTTCGAGTATGGTTGTCGACCCATATTTTTTTACAAGATTTCTTGCTTTTATAAAGCTTTCATTCGCCATTACGTCCTGCTCCTCTTTTCTGAATGTTCTAAAAGACTGTCTTTAGATTGATTCCCATTTTCGCAATTTTTCAACTCTCCTCATCGCATAGGAGAATGACCCTATTAACAGAATATAAATGATGGCTGCACCGGTATAAAGCTCAAGAGGCCTGAAAAATTGTACCGTTAATTCCTGCGCCCGAAACATAACCTCTGGAACAGAAACAATCATTGTAATTGTCACATTTTTTAAATTGGTGATAAAAACATTTGTTAATGGCGGCAGGACAGAATAGACAGCCTGTGGAATAATGACAAAAAGTATAGTTTGGATCCTTGAAAACCCTAAAGAAAGGGATGCCTGATTTTGGGTTAATGGTATTGCTTCAAGTCCGCCCCTGAATGCCTCACAGGCAAGCGCACCGCCATTGAGAGAAAGGGCGATAATCGAACTCTGGGTAGGGCTGCCCCCCACATTGAAAAGAATCGGCATTACATAATGAATCCAAATTAACAAACAAACCAAAGGAACGGTGCGGAAAATATCCACATAAATCAATGCAATGATTTTTAAAATTTTATTGTTTGATATCTGTAAAGTAGCGAAAAACAGACCGAGAACTATTGAAAAAAAGATACTGCCAAAACCAACCATACAGGTATACCCCAGACCGCCTGCCAGATATGGTGCATATTCTTTCAAGATACCGAATTGAAAAACATAATCCATTTGTTAAATCTCCTCATGTATTTATTAGTCCATCTGTTTGGGAAAAAAGTTTTCAACTATTGGCAGCATCCATCTGATTCGACAAATGGATGCTGCCAAGAAATAATATCTTTTGAGGTTCTAACGGCCAGTTGCCCATCCCTCAGGCATGTTCCATTTTTTTTCCAGTTCACTATACCATCCACGGGATTGCATATTTCTAATGTAGGTGTTTAAAAATGACTGCAGATCAGCATCTGCATATCTTAATGCATGGGCTTGGAAGAACCAGACAGTGTTCTCAGGTATAAACACTTCAAGTGACTCAGGATGATCCTTAGCCCTTGAGGATTGGATCAATGAATCACTCATAAACGCCTGCGCTCGTCCTTGAAGAACTTCCAGCATACAGGACATCGAATCTGCAAACGTTTGGATTTTTGCTTTTTTAAATTGTGTTTTCCACAACTCATGAGCGCTTGTTCCAGCTGTAACAGCGATAACATTCCCAGGTTGATCCAAGTCATCAAAGGACTTTATATTATTTTTTTTATTTACAAGGGCTGCTTCACAATAATTGCCGTATGGGATGGTAAAGGATACGGCCAGTGACCTTTTCGGAGTCGCCCCAAGACCGTTCATGATTGCATCCCATTTTCCAGCCTGCAATCCTGCAATCATACCTCCCCAGGTTGTTTTCATAATCTTAACCTTGATACCGGTTACTTTTTCAAAATTTCGAAGGTCATCTGCAATAATTCCTTCATATTCACTGGTTTTTGGGTTAAACATAATAAAATTCTTCCAAGGTGCAACACCTACTTTAAGCGTCTTTTCAGCATTTATTTTGTCCATGATGGAGCCAGCAAAAGCAATCTGACAAAAAAACATACCAATAACAATCAGACCAGCAAAAATTGAAATTCCTTTTTTCATAATAATTCTCCTCTAATACCATTAAATGTTAAGCCTTTTTGCTCACTAAGCAAAGTAGCCGTTTCTTATTTAAAATAGCAAATACTATTTATCCCCGGTCTTTACATACTGAACCAATTGATCTGCATCCATTCCAAGAATTCCACACACCTCCAATGTTCTGCCGGTTTTCGAAAAATTACGATCAAGTACAGCCTCAGCTATGTGGATAACCGATTCCATGAGTTTGACGTTGACGCCTAATTGTTTACCAATCTGTGAGTAGCACAGAAGCCCAATGGGAACATCTTCGGTAAGATAGCGGTTATCAAGTTCAGCAGGTCCTTTAACTCCCATCAATGGTTTTACACCACGGATTACCTGCCAGAAGTTTTCGCCTTTAGGGCCGTATTTCATTATGGGATAGGTATCTATCAGAGAAAGCAGGTTTAGGCCCAGCGCTTTTCCAATATTGACCCGTTCTTGATCTATTTTTTCAACAGCATTACACACTCCTGGAGTTAATCCTTCTTCATAATAATAAAATTCTCCATGACTGTATTCTATTCGACCTGCATTAAGGAGAATCCCTAAACAGTGAAGGGTTGGGTTTGGATTTGAAAGGCCTGCTTCAAGAACATCTCGCATGGTTTCAATCCCTGGATATACATCTCTCATGATGGGCATGATCCGTTCTTTTTTGACTGCAGGAAATACCCCCATTGATAGGACAGCCCTTCGTCCAAATATTTTTACAGTATCCGGGCTGATAATACGTGTGGCATAGGGGAGTGCCGCAAAATCAGAAACAGTGATGTCTTTTGAGATACCTTGACATTGCATCTCCTGAATAAACTCTAAAGATCCCATTGAACCCGGCATAAATACAATATTATGACCATCCTCAAGAACAGGGGCTAACAATCTTGTGTAGGCAAGGTGAAAAATGGTTGGAACAATAATGATAATGACATCAGATCCGGTAACGGCCTCGTTGATATCGAAGGTTACTTTTTCGATGGTTGCATTTCCTTCAATTTCCCCGATTGACTTAATGATTTTGTTCTCTTTTATTTTAGACACGCTATCGGCAAATTGAGGCATTTCATAAATTGTAACTTTATGTCCTCTGAGAGCAATCTCTGCAGCAGCAGAGCGGGCACCATTTCCTCCACCAAGTATTGTGACATTCCGCATTTTTTGTAAGCTCCTAAACTATTATTTTTCTTTTAAGTCAGTTCCTAATTTATAATGGATAGTCCTTCTTCAATTATTGAAAGCCCTTTATCCAATTCCTTGTCTCCAATTACCAGTGGCATCAGTAAACGGATGACATTGCCAAAAGTACCGCAGGACAGAATGATCAGGCCCCTGTCATAACAGAATTGCACAAGTTCTTTTGTTTTGTCCGGTGCAGGTTCTTTGGTTTCCCTATCTTTTACCAGTTCCATTGCCATCATAGGGCCTTTTCCTCTAACATCTCCTATAACATCATATTTGGTTTGAAACGCTTTCAGGCTTTGATTTAATTTTTTCCCGAGGATATACGATTTTTCTAAAAGGTTTTCATTCTCAAAGACTTCCAGGACAGCAAGGGCTGCACTACAGGCCAGTGGATTTCCACCATAAGTCCCCCCGATGCCTCCTGCATGGACGCTATCCATGATTTCTTTTTTCCCGACAACAGCGCTTAACGGCATACCTGCAGCAAGGCTTTTTGCAACGGTTGTAATGTCTGCACTGACACCCCATTGTTCCATGGCAAACATGGTTCCCGTTCGCCCGATCCCAGTCTGTATTTCATCGGCAATAAATAAAATTCCGTTTTTTTCACATATCTTTTTGAGTTTTAAAAAATATTCAGGCGGCGGACTGATAAACCCTCCTTCCCCCTGCACTGGTTCAACAATAATGGCAGCTGTTTGATCCGGATTAACATGGGTAAGAAAAAATTCGTTCAGATAGTCTGCACAAGCAGTGTTACAGGTTGGATGAGAAAGTTTAAAAGGGCATCGGTAACAATACGCATACGGCATACGATAGACTTCAGCGGCAAATGGTTCGAACCCATATTTGTATGGTTTTATTTTACTCGTAAGGGACATCCCCATATTGGTTCGACCATGAAAAGCATTATCAAATGCAATAATTCCGGTTCTTTTAGTGTAATACCTGGAAATTTTTATTGCATTCTCAACCGCTTCCGCACCACTGTTCAAAAAGATAGCGGATTTGTCGAAATCGCCCGGCATTAAATTACATAGTTTTTCGGCAAGATGTATCACCTGTTCGTAAGGTAAAACCATGAAACAGGTATGGATGAAGTTGTCCAGTTGTTTTTTCATGGCAGCGATTACATGCGGATGTGAATGGCCGACATTCATTACAGCTATACCACCAGCAAAATCGATGTATTCATTGTTATCAATATCAAATATTTTTACACCTGACGCTTTTTTCACATAACAGCGTGTGCTACTGGCAAATCCTTTTGCAATATAAGTATTACGAAGCTTTTCAAGAATTTTTAAATTATACTCTGTAGTCATTTTTTTTCTCCAGTCCTAATGAAAGTGTACAGTCTGACGATCTATACATGCTAAATCTATGCCAATGGATTTTTTAATAAAAAAATGTTTAAAATTCATATAGTTGCTTGAAGTTTATATAGGAAGGCAAAAAACAGATTTGGTGAAATTTCGCACCAATTTTTTAGAGAAAATCGATACAATAATGCTATTTTGAAAGCCTTTCAACCTCTGGTGCAAAACAACACCAAAAAATAAATTGGTGCTATCATGCACCAGAGGTTGAAAGGCTGTATTTTTTTAATTTTCGAACAACTGTTGAGTGGTCTATTTCCATTTTTTTAGCAATCTCTCTTGTTGTTCGACAAATTTTCAACATATGAAGCAAAATATCTTTCTCATAAGCCATCATAGCGTTTTTAAAATTAAAAACATTTACTTCTTCAGGGTTGAAAGGCTTTATAATTTCTGTTGTCAGTCTGAAATCTTTTAGCAGATGCTCATCTAAGTACCTTGAGTCACTCAGAACCACGCCTTTTTTTATAATGTTTTTTAGTTCTCTCACATTACCGGGAAAATTGTATTTTTGTATCATGCTGAATGCTTCAAAGCTGATTTTTTTTTGTGCCTGAAATTGTTTGTTATATTTATCCAAATAGTGATTCACTATGTCAAAGATATCTTCAGGCCTTTCTCTAAGGGGCGGCATGGTAATTGTAAACGTATTTATTCGATAAAATAAATCTTGCCGAAATCGCTTCTGTTTAACACGAGATTCCAAGTTTCTGTTAGTAGCTGCAATAATAGTACAATCAATCTTGCGGGGTTTAATGCCGCCGACCCTCATCACCTTTTGGTCATCAAAATATTTTAGCAATTTACTTTGCAATACAAGGGGGATCTCTCCTATTTCATCAAGGAACAGTGTCCCGTTTTCAGAAAGCTCAATAAGCCCAGGTTTCCCATTGCTTCTTGCTCCTGTAAAAGCCCCTTTTTCATATCCAAATAATTCGGCTTCTAAAAGGTTATCCGGCAGCGCTGCGCAATTTATTTGCATAAAGATCTTGTTTTTTCGTCTGCTGTTTTTATGGATAAATTTTGCCATTAATCCTTTGCCGGTTCCACTTTCTCCAAGTAAGAGGATATTTGACACTTCCATGTGTGAGAGTTTAAGTGCTATTTTCAGCACGGATTGAATTGCTTCACTTTCTCCAACCACATCCTGCTTTTTCATTTCCTGTAGATTCATTTCCTGTAAAACATTTCTCAGCCTATCAGATTCTTCTAAACTCTTTTCCAGTTTTTCCTTGATAATATTCAATGATGTAAGATCACGGGAATTTATGACAACCAGGGAGATTTCCCCGCTTTCATTAAAAACCGGGGTTCCAGTAGCTAAAATTTTATTTTTGGTTTTTTTTACATTTTGAACAATGGTAACTTGTTTTTTCTTTTTCAGCACTTGGGTAGTGACGGATTTGTCAAACATCCCCCTCTGTATCAATTCGTCTACTTTTTTACCAATAACATCCTGCTTTCTTATTTTATTCAGTTTCTCTGATGCTTTATTGATGTTTACTACATAGCCTTGTCCATCACAAACCCACAAGGCATCAGATACAGACTGAAAAATTGCATTCAATTCTTTATTTTGGGACTTATAAAATTCTAATTTTTTAGCCGCCTGTTCAAATAAAATTGTTTGTTGAAAACTGACAACTATCCCAAGAAATAAATCTTTCTCTTTTATTGTGGAAATATTCAGGATGATACTTATTCCTTTCTCTGTTATTTGCTGCCCAAGAATATCATCTTTATTTTTTAAAGCATCGGTTGCTATTTTGCCAATTTCAGGCAAGGACTTGGAGATAGACTCTCCTCTCATTTCCTGTTTTTTTATCCCCAAAATCGCGAAAGCCTTTTCATTAGTGCTTAAGATAGTTCCTTCGGTGTCAATAATAATCTTACCATTATTGGTCGCATTAAATATATGCTCAGGGCATATCTGATTAAAAACATTTTCTTTTTTCAAAATTAATATTCCTTATCCATTTCAAGAATTTTCCAAAAAAATACCACAATTAAATAATAAATACCATTAACAAAAAGTTTGTATTCTGTTGTAATTTTCGTACTCCGAATAATATTGGATTTGAATCTGAATTTTTAAGAATAATTAAATTATCATGGCTGAATTTAGAACTTTTTAAAAGTAGGAAAAAAGTGATTATATTGTCTATTTATATTGGGTTTCGGTTTGGAATTATTGGTGTTTAGTGTTATTCGTAGTGCTCAGTCCAGATAAATTTTAGGTAACCCCATATATGGTGTATGATCTTTTTCCAACCTTAAAATTTTTATTCAATTATATAAACCATGGGCATCATGCCAAGCCATTTCCCAGCACTAATTTTTATAATATAAAGAGTGGATTTTCTGTGTGATGAATGGGATTTATCCTGACCACATGATGTAGTGACGGTCTTTGATAAAAAAACAGGGACTCTTATTAATAGTCCAGGCTTTTAAATCAAGCTTTTGAGGATTTTCATTGCAAATAAAGTCCTCAGTTTAAAACCTTTAAAATACAGATAGAAATGAAAATATTTTTCATTCATAATTTTAAAAATGATCAGCATGAAATCTTGATTATAATTGTATAAAATGGAAAAATTAGAATCCTTCCAAATCGTGATTTATATCTTACTATGACTTTATTACAGTTGAATGTTGTTTTCATCTCTGATAAGGATATCATAGCTCAATCATATGGTTTCAAATTACTGGATCTAAAAAATAAGAGGTGTCCATGTATGTATCCGAATGCATTTATCCGAATAAAAAAGAGCACAAATTGATAGATCTAATGCAGGGAAGTATCTACAACATCAAAGATGATTGTAATGAAACCTTTGAAAATTTAATAAATTGTCAGGAAATAATTTGAATATAACCAATGGGTCCGCGGTTCAAGTCCGTGCTGGGGAGCCAACTTAAATAAAGCTTATCCAAGTCATCTGCCTTATCATGATTTTTTTATTCCTGCCAATTTTATACAAATTGAACTTATCCAATAAATTTGATAAAATATATTTTTTCTTTTTTTTACCAGATAGAACATGGTCGTTATTTAATTTGCAATAATGCTCTGGAACTCGAACTTATTAAAGGAGTCAATACTACCTATGATCCATAGAATAATCATTTTTTTAAGTCTCATATGTTTCATCTGTTCAAGCGGTAATATTACTGCAAAAACCAGTGGTAATAAGAGTGAAGATAACAAAGCTGCAGCATCAGAGAATAAGGATATCAATTCAGAATCTGATCTGACTAAGACATCCCTTGAAATGCTGCATTCCATTATTACGCTTAAAAAAGATCTGAAAAAGCTAATTTCACAAAAAAAAATGGAGCTTGGCAAAAGTGTTTCCCAGGCTGAACAACTGTCCATTAAAGCTGAATTGGATAAACTGGATCAGTCACTTGCTGATGCTGATTTTGATTTTGAAAGAATTGCAACCGGTGTTGATGTTGTTTTGCTGGAAGAAAAAAAAAAAATACCTTTTAATTGGAAAGATGAGATAGTTTCCCTTGTTGAACCTGGGATCAAAGAACTCAAAAAGATGACGAAAAAAGCCAGGGATAAGACAAAATTCAAGGATAAATTATCTTCTTTTCAGAAACTGCTCCCCATTGTCAGAAAAGCCAATAAAAATCTTCAGGATTTGATTTTAAAAACCAGTGATACAAATTTGAAAAAAAATATTAAAAAACTGGTGCCCGAGTGGCAGGGGATTGAGAATCAACTCCAGCATAAGGTTGAAATCATTCAATTGGAGCTGGCGGAAATGCAAGCCCAGGAGCAGTCATTGGTTGAATCCACCCAGGTTTCCATTAAAAATTTTTTCAAGAACCGGGGCTTTTTCCTGTTTATTGCTCTAATTGCATGCATAGGCCTTTTTTTGTTTCTGCGATTCTCCTATTTGTTCACGATTAAATATATCCCGGGATATAATGCAAAATACCGTCCCTTTCACATAAGAGCACTGGATCTTTCTTTCCGGATGATGACCGTTGTTTTGATTATGTTTGTTCTTATTCTGGTATTTTACAGTTTTGAGGATTGGGTTCTGCTTTCTCTTACCATAATTTTTTTTCTAGGTCTTGGCTGGACTGTCAAAAATACCCTGCCTAAATTCTGGCATCAGAGCCGGCTGATGCTCAATGTCGGAGCTGTAAGGGAAGGAGAACGAATTACCCTTCACGATGTGCCATGGCTGGTAAAACATATTAATGTGTTTACTATGGTTGAAAATCCTTATCTTGGCATCACACTTAGGCTACCCATTGAAAAATTATTGGATAAGGTCTCCCGCCCCTTTCATAAAACTGAGCCCTGGTTTCCATGTAAGAGAAATGACTGGGTGATTCTGGCAGACGGTACAAGAGGATGCGTGACCAGCCTGTCCCATGAAATAGTGGAGCTGGTTCAGCGCGGCGGTGCCAGAAAAGTCTATCAAACTTCTGATTTCCTTGCCCAGTCACCTTTGAATCTCTCTGCAAATTTCAGGCTGAAAATTCCTTTTGGCATCTCCTATGATCTCCAGGCCATATCAACAAACAGGGTTCTGGATACTCTGGACAGCTATATCCGGGATAAAATTGAGCAAGAGGGCTATGAAAAATCTATGTTGAATCTCAGGGTTGAATTTTTCCAGGCTGGCGGATCTTCCCTTGACCTTGTGGTAATTGCTGATTTTAAGGGAGAGATGGCACACTTGTATAACAGGTTATCCAGGGCTATCCAGAGATGGTGTGTGGATGCCTGTACTGAAAACAACTGGGAAATTCCCTTTCCCCAGCTTACGGTGCATAAAAAATAGAAAAGGTTTGATTTTGGCAAAATCCAAAGCAGAGAAAAAAAAACAGAAACGAAAAGCAAAGAAGAAACAGGTCAAATTATCAAGATTAAAAAAGACAGCAAAGAAAAATGGCTGGTTCCATCTTGATGAGGCCCACTATTTTATAAGTATAGACAATATGGATCGGGCTGTAAAATCCATTAAAAAAGCAGCCAGAGTACTTCCCAATGAAGAAGATGTTTTTATGGCAATGGGACATATCGGCCAATATATGGAAGATACTGCCCTGGAACTTGATGCCATGGCAGGTATGGATAAAATTGGAAAAATAACCGATGAGATGAAAATTGACAGGATTATCAAGCTTGTTAACCTGGAAAGATTTCATGAATGCACCAAAGAAGCCAAAAAGGTATTGAGTGAATTTGCCAGACTTAAACTTAAAGGTAAGAGAAAAACCAAGGCCCAGATAGAGGAGATAATTGAATATTGTAATTTAGTGATTTCTGCTGAACAAGAAGAGGCAAAGTTTACAAAAAACTCTTTTGATCCTGATCATCAAAAGAGGAAAACAAAACATGCAAAAGAAGATCAAATCTTAAATGATCTTAAAAAAAAGAAGAACGCTGAAAACAAGCAGCAATTAATAAAATCTTCTGACATTCCAAAAGTTCCTGTAACCTGTAAGATTGATAAAAATTCTTTTTTTAAAGCCTTGTCAGATCCTGAACCTGCAAGTCCGGAAAAGTATGAACTTGCTCTGTTGAGTCATCGGATTCGTTTTACTGAATCCTTTGAAACACTTATCTGTCTCTCTTCTCTTACCGAGGTGAAATCATTCTGGTACCAGGAAGAGACTGCAAAAAAAGTATTAAAGCAGTTCAGGGGAAGGGCAATGCTGTCCGATGAAGTCGGCCTTGGCAAGACTATTGAAGCCTTGATCATATTTCTGGAATACATCAAAAGAGGCATGGTCAAGACAGCTCTGATTTTGACCCCTACTCCTCTTGTCAGCCAGTGGAAAGAGGAGATAAAATTAAAATTTAACATGGATATTCCCTCGACAAATGATCCAGGGTTTAAATCAGGTTCCAAAAAATTCTGGAAAAACCCTTTTGTTATTGCATCCATTAACCATGCCAAATCAAAGAAGAATTTTGATATTATAACTGCAAGAAATTATGATATGATCATTGTTGATGAGGCTCATCATTTAAAGAACAGAACCACCCTGAACTGGAAGCTTGTCAACTCCCTGAAAAAAAGATTTATCCTTCTTTTAACGGCAACACCTGTGGAAAACAATCTCATGGAGCTTTACAACCTCATTACCCTGCTAAAACCGGGTCAGCTTGATACTGCCACAGCATTCAGGGAGAAATTCATGAAACGGGGAGATCCTACTGACCCCAGGAATCGCGTTCTTCTCAAGGAGTTGCTTGATCAGGTTATGATCCGTAATACAAGGGCATTGGCAGGAATTCATATTCCTCCGAGATTTGCCGAGACCATACGCATTGAGCCTGTAAAAGCTGATAAGGTGTTTTATGAGAGATTGGAAGCTTTGATTATCTCCCTGAATGAAAAAAAGCAGGGCAGGGCAAAAATGGTTGTTAAAAATTTGCTGGCACAGGCAGGTTCTTCACCAAAGGCCGTAGAATTGACCCTTGGCAGAATGCTTGAAAAAGAAAACTATCTTTTTGAACATGAAGAAGAACTCAGGGCAGTGAAGAACTTGTGCAGAACTACTCTGGATACACCCAAGAACAAGGCCCTGATGAAGGTGATCAAAGCCACCAGAGAGAAGGTTATTGTTTTTGTTAAATATAGAGGGACAATTGAGCATCTTGCTGAATTTTTAGAGTGGAACAATCTATCCTTCTCTCTTTTTCACGGCTCAATGAACAACCGTCAAAAAGATGAGGCTATTGAGGTTTTTAAAAATAAGACCCAGGTATTGGTCACAACAGAAATCGGAGGTGAGGGAAGAAACCTCCAGTTTTGTTCAAGAATGGTTAATTATGATTTACCATGGAATCCCATGAAAATAGAACAGAGAATTGGCCGTATTCACAGGATAGGCCAGGAGAATCAAGTGCAGATTTTTAATTTTTGTGCTGCAGGTTCCATTGAGGATTATATTCTTGATGTCCTTGATCGGAAGATTAATATGTTTGAAATGGTAATTGGCGAGATAGACATGATCCTGGGGCGTGTCAGAGGGGAGAAGGAGTTTAGTGAAATGGTCTATGATATCTGGATGAATTCAAAGACAGAGCAGGATCGGAAAAAATCTTTTACAAACCTGGGTGCAAGATTGAAAAGGGCTAAGATTGGGTATCATAAAACCCGTGAACTGGATGATAAATTATTTGGTGACACCTATGAACTCTGATCCTTCCAATATTGAAAATGATCTGGATCTTATGGAGTTTACAACCCGGTTTTTAAAGGATAGAGGTGCTCTCCTGGAATCCAGGAATGAAGCCATAGACGCTCTTTTGCCCGGAGATCTTTTTGCTGCATTGGATGTTGAAGATCATATTACCATGACCAGGGATGCAGGGGATATAAAAAAATTTGAAGGGAAAAAATGTTATTCCATAGAATTTCAAAGCCCTTTGCTTGACAAAATTGTATCAATGGCAGGTGCACACCCGCCTTTTCTTCATGCTGATTTGAATTTTAATTATTTAAAGACACAGGGATTTGCAAACCTTATCAGGAAACAGTTTACATTCCTTAAAAGTAAAATCAAGGTCACAGGCACAGCAGAGGTTAAAACAAGATATATCCATTTAACCTGTAAATTCATTGCCCAGAGCGACGAGCAAAAACAGGGACTTGTGGATTTTTCCTTTAATCTTGATACTGGAGCCATAGCACCTGGAATGTCAGGGATGATGGCGGGTACAGAAAAACAATACAAGACAGAAAACATTCAAGGTTGTTCACAAAAAGAGACCATGCATATCCATAAATTGGTACAAGTTTATGGTCCTGCTGCTGTTGAAGATGAACTTGCAGAGTTTAAGCAGAGTATGAACCGAAGGTTTAAAAGAGATTCCAAAAGTCTTGACGAATATTATAATGCTTTGGGAAAAGAGATGGAGGAGAGTCTTTCAAGAACAGGAATTTCAGATAAATTGATTAAGGATAGAGAAGAGAAACTTGCCATGATTCCCAATGAGCTTGCTGTGAAAAAAAAAGATCTGTTAAACAAGTACAGTATCAGGATCAGTCTTGTTCCTGTGGCAGTCCTGGCAGTGACAACCTCTTGTGTTAGGGTTTTTGTTACAGTGGTGTCAGGCCATGAAAAGATGAATGCTTCACTGACATACAATCCTGTAACAAAACTAATGGATCCCATGGTTTGTAAATCCTGCGGCATCAGTACCTATTCCATTGGGCCGGGCAAAGAGATGAAATTATATTGTACTGACTGCCATGATCAGATCTGAAGTGCTGTCAGCTGCTGCTGCAAAATAAGGATTTCCTCAAGTTTTGTATCGGGAAAACAGTGATATTATCTCAGCAACCTGTGAATAATCAACAGAATAAGATAAGCTGTGCCACTTAAAACAATGATGGTGGGTCCGCTGGAAAGGCTCAATGAATAACTCAATCCAAGACCTGCCCATGTGAAAAAAAGGCATATAAATATTGAATAAGTCATCATCTGCCACAGACGTTTTGCATAAAAGGAAGCTATGGCCGGCGGGATGGTTAATAAAGCAATAACCAGGACAATTCCGACTATTCTTACAAGAAGCACGATTGTAAGAGCTGTTAGAATGAGAAGTAAGAGATAAAAAAATGTGGTATTGATACCTCTTAAAGATGTAAATTCATCATCAAAGCAGACACTGAAAAACCGGTTGAAAAACAGAATAAATATGCCAAGCACCAGAACATCAAGGCATGCAACATATAAAAGATCCCTGCCTGAAATCAACAGGATATCACCAAACAGATAAGATGCAAGATTGAAATAGCCCGGTGTCATGTCAATTAAAAGGATTCCCGATGCCATGCCCACTGCCCATAAGGTGCCGATAATGGTATCTTCTCTCTCTTTTGCATGAAGACTGACAAGGCCAACGATTACTGCAGCAATGATTGCAGCAAGAACAGCTCCGAAAATTGGATCAAACCATGTAAGCCCCATGTTAACCTGCAGAAAAAGAGCAAGCCCTATACCTCCGAATACACAGTGGGAAATAGCTCCGGCAAGGTAGCCGATTCTTTTAATGGTGACAAATGTTCCAATGATACCAAAGCAGATTGAGGCAAGGCCGCCCATGATAAAAGCATATCTCAAAAACAAGTTGTCAGGATCAAAGATTGCATCAAGCAATTCAATCATGAATATGTCCCTCATCGCTGCACCTGTGATCATGTCGCACCATTTTCAGATCACCATGGTAAATATTCTTAATTAACTCCCCGTTTACCTGGGTTGTGGGGTGAATTACAACATTGAGGTTTACGCAGATAACACTCTTTACATATTTTGAAACAAAGCCAAGGTCATGGGAAACTAAAAGAATGGTAATTTTTGCATTCAATTTTTGCAAAATGGTAAACAGGTTTTCTTCTGTTTCATGATCAACATTTGCAGTGGGTTCATCTAATAATAGAATATCAGGGCTGCTGCACAAGGCTCTGGCAATGAGAATACGCTGTTTCTGACCGCCGGAGAGTTCATTGAAACCTGTTTTTGTAAAACCAGTCATTCCTACCTGATCGATGGCTTCCAAAGCCTTTGCCCTGTCTTTTCTTGTGAACCATAGATTTCTTTTGCCTAGTCGACCCATGAGCACAACATCCATGACATTGGCAGGGAAATTCATATCAAGATGAGCATATTGGGGCATGTATCCTATTCTGTGTCTTATCTTGTCCGGCTCTTTATCAAATATACGGATTTTCCCTTTGTCTGGTTTAATCAAGCCGAGAATTAATTTAAGAAGAGTGGTTTTTCCTCCTCCATTGGGACCGACAATACTTGCAAATTCGCCTTTTTGAACCTCAAGGTTTACATTTTCCAGGATATTGCGCTGCTTGTAGGCAAAGGAGACATTATCCAGTATGATTTCATGATTATTAAACATAATTATTGATTTTTTAATTCCCTGGCAATTGTTTGTGCGATATTTTCCATATTATCAAGATAATTATAGGCAAGAGGATCAATGGATATCACAGTGCCATTAATCACAGATGCAATTTTATTTGCCGCATTTTTATCAAACTGGGGCTGGACAAATATTCTCTTTATTTTCTCTTTTTTTGCAAGTTTGATGATCCTGGAAAGCTCTTTGCCCCTGGGCGCTTTTCCCATGGTTTCAATTGCAATCTGTTTCAAGCCGTAAGCATCGGTAAAATACCCTAAAAAAGGATGAAACACAAATAAATTTTCCCCCTTTAACTCATTGAGTATTGTGTGTAAGCGCTTATCAAGCTTGTCAAGATTTTTGATAAATTTAAGATAGTTTTTTTTATAATACTCCCTGCTGTCCGGGTCAAATTTTGAAAGTGTTTGAAAGATTGTCCGGGATTGTCTCTTTACAATCATAGGATTCATCCATGTGTGCGGGTCTTTACCTGCAGCATGGGTGTTATGATTTGGTTTTTGTGTGTGACTGTGTTGTGTCATATCTCTTAAAACGACATCTTTATTTGTATCTATAATATTTGTTTTATCCATTTCTTTGATTCTATTTAGAATCCCGTTTTCAAAGGGAACCCCAATTTTAAAATAGATATCAGACATGCCAAGTTTTTTTATCTGGTCAGGGGAAGGCGCATATGTAGCAGGGCTTTTTCCGGGTTTTACCAAAACATCAACCTTAACTTTGTCCCTGCCGATTTTTTCAACAAAGTATTTTTGAGGCAGTATACTGACATGAATTTTGATGGATGAATCTGCAAACACACCCATTGGCAATGCAAACACCAGAAAAAATATGACAGATTTTAAATATTTTATTTTATATTCTAATATTTTTATCAATCTTAAAAATTCCACCATCCTGATTTTAAAAGTTATATCTGATTTTAACACATTGATATATAATATGGTCAATAAATTTTACTAACAATAATGTTCTATGTGGTATAAATCAAGTGGAAGCTTTATTCCATCCCTTTTTCAGGACAGCCCGGAATTTCAAGGACATAGAGGTTCAGATCCTCAATAAGCTGTAAAATACAGTGAAAAGCAGCTGACTCCACAAGGATTGTATCACCCGGATCTTACTGCCCTTAAACTCAGACGTACCGCATCAAGGCAGCCATCTATCTCTATTTCTGTTATGGTTTTTTTAAATATTTCTGTATCTGTTATTATGATTTTTTTAATATATACTTTTTAAAAAAATCAAGATAAAGATGAGGTTAAAATGAAAAATACTATACTCTATATCATTACCATTTCAGTATGGGGATCAACCTTCCTTGCTATCAAATATCAGCTCGGTGTTGTGGATCCCATGGTGTCTGTCATTTACCGATTTGGTCTTGCAGCAGTTCTGTTAACATTTTTTTGTTATTTCAAGGGGCTTAATATGAAGTTTAGTGTAAAAGAGCATTTTTTTATGGCTCTTTTGGGAATATTACTCTTTTCCATTAATTACTGGTTTGTCTATGTGGCAGAACAATATGTTACAAGCGGTGTTGTAGCAGTTATGTTTTCTTCCATTGTATTCATGAATATTGCCAATGGAACCATTTTTCTCAAGACAGCGCTTGAAAAGCGAATGGTTGCCGGGGCAATAATAGGAATTATCGGTATTGTACTGATATTTCTACCTGAAATAAAATCCTTTGATCTGTCAGATAAGGGCATGTTCGGGCTTGCCATTGTATTTTTAAGTGTCCTTCTCGCCTCCTTTGGTAATATTGTTTCAGCCAGAAATACAAAAAGCAGTATTCCTGTAATTCAGGCAAATGCTTTTGGTATGGCGTACGGGACTGTTTTCCTTGCATTAATTGCCATGATTGCAGGAAAAGAATTTACCTTTACTTTTTCTATCCCTTATATCAGCTCACTTTTCTATCTATCAATTTTCGGATCAATCATTGCCTTTGGAAGCTATTTAACACTTATTGGTTCCATAGGCGCTGACAAAGCATCATATGCCATTATGATTGTCCCGGTTGTGGCATTGATTCTCTCCTCTTTTTTTGAGGGATACGTCTGGAATTTAACAGCTGTTTCAGGCCTTTTGCTTGTTGTTTCAGGCAATTATTTTGCCCTTAAAAAATCTGGTATGACCAAAGCATGAATTGTCTGACTTGAGTCTGCCATGATTTGCATCTTGATTTCAGGCTTTAATGCAGCTATATCTATAATTAGTTAAAAAAAGGAGAGATGAATGATTCCGAATCAACAATCATTATTCAGTATTCCCGAACAAATCAGTTATCTGAATTGCGCATTTACATCCCCGCTTTTAAAAACTGCCCAGGCAGCAGGGGAAAAAGCACTTAGAGCCAAACGTCAGCCCTGGAATATCAAACCTGAAGATTTTTTTACAAATATTGAAAGTGTAAGAATCCTGTTTGCTCAGTTAATCCACTGTTCCAAAGATGATGTGGCAATCACTCCTTCTGTCTCGTATGGTATAGCCCTTGCTGCAAAAAATCTTCCTTTTTCCCAGGGACAAAACATTGTGGTCCTTAAAGATCAGTTTCCATCTAATATTTACAGCTGGAAACGGCTTGCCCGTGAGAACAAAGGGCAAATCCAGACCGTTGACAGGCCAGAGGATCATAACTGGACCCAGGCTGTAATAAATAAAATAAACAGCAAAACTTCTATTGTTGCCATCCCCAATATCCACTGGACAGATGGAACCCTACTTGATCTGATTCAGATAGGAAAGGTCTGCCGGAAACAGAAAACAGCACTGGTCATAGACGGTATACAATCTCTTGGAGCCATGCCATTTTCAATTAAAGAAGTTAAACCTGATTTCCTTGTGACAGCCTCCCATAAATGGCTGCTTGGAGCATATAGTTTTGGATTTTGTTATATTGCACCCCAATGGCAGAATACAACTCCACTTGAGGAGAACTGGTTAAACAGATCAGGATCACAGGATTTTGCACGGCTTGTGGATTACATGGATGATTATCAAAAAGGAGCCCGCAGGTTTGATATGGGAGAAGCCAGTAACTTTTTCCTTGCTCCTGTTGCAAAAGCCGCATTGGAACAGATTCTTGAGTGGGATGTAAAAAATATTGCACAAACATTACGGATGAAAACAGATTATATTGCCCAGAAGGCCATGTCCATGGGCTTAATTGTTCCCCTGAAAAAGCAGCGCGCAGAGCATATGATAGGCATTACACTCCCTTCAGGTATTCCGGAAAATTTACCCTCGAAATTGTCCTCTGAACAAATATATATCAGCATCCGCGGAGACTCTATCAGGATTGCCCCTCATCTTTATAATACAGAGGAAGATATTGACAGGCTCTTCAAGTGTATAGGAGAGTTGGTCTAAAACATGCAGATTTTAAATCCATCCAGATGGTATCTCCATCCTGTTTTTATTTTTACCTGTTCCATTTTTGCCCTTGCCACATTCCTTGTTGTGACGATCAGCTGGTATATGGAAATCACATCAGCACTTGAAGTAATTATCCTGAAGTTTCATATTGACCCTAAATTGATTTTTCCTTCAAAAACCGGGATGACCATACTGGTTTTAAGTGCCTTAATTGCCGTAGTATTGATTGGAATTCTTCTGGCATTTATATATTATCAGAAAACTGTCAATCTTTTCAGGCTTCAGCATAATTTTATATATAATTTTACCCATGAACTCAAAACTCCTGTAACCTCACTGAGAATTTATCTTGAGACTTTTATCAAACATGAGCTTAAATCCAATGAAGTAAAAAAATACAGTGAAAATATGCTGGAAGATGTTAACCGTCTCACAGAAAATATTAACAGCATCCTTGATCTTGCGAGAATTGAAAGCCAGAATTTTGGTTCTGAAATCACCAGGGACAGCCTGATAAAACTGGTGGAAAATTTTTGTAAAAAAAATTCATCTCTTTTCCGTGACCTGGATATTGAAATTGATAATCAGACCAATATCGATATGGTGTATCCTGTAAACCTGTTTTTATTTGAGATGCTTTTAATGAATATTATTTCCAATGCCATAAAGTATAATGAATCCCATGCTCCAAAACTTGTGATCCGGTTTAAAAATTTTATACAAAAAGTTACTATTGAATTTATTGATAATGGAATTGGGGTTGATAAAAAAGAGGCAAAAAAAATTTTCAGGAAGTTTTATCAATCCGGCCGGTATCAGGCAAATGACATCTCAGGCTCAGGGCTCGGACTCTATCTTGTTTCCAGCATCTCTGCCATACACGGATGGAGAGCTTCGGCTGCAAGTAATGGCAGGGGAAAAGGGGCAACATTTAAAATTACCATTCCAAAGGCAAGCATTGCCAATGTCAGGGAGAAAAATTTATGGAAACGATTGACAAAAAACGTATCCTTGTCATAGAAGATGAAGCCCATATTGCAGATGGGATCAGATTAAACCTCTCCATTCAGGGCTATGAAGTCAAGATTGCTCAAGATGGGATTTCAGGCCTGGAGTTATGGAGATCATGGCAACCGGATCTGATTATTCTTGATATTATGCTGCCCATGATTGACGGGTTTTCCATTTTAAAAACTATTCGAAAGGAAGATGAAAAAATTCCAGTACTTATACTTTCTGCCAGAGGTGATACAAAAGATATAGTTAAAGGGCTCAAATATGGTGTGGATGACTATTTATCAAAACCTTTTGATCTTGAGGAATTTCTTTTAAGAATTGAAAGACTGCTCAAAAAAAAGACCTGGTTTAAAAATGATAATAAAGATAATAATCTTGAGTATAAAATATTTAAAGGGGATTCTTATAGTTTTGGCAATAACCATATTGATTTTATCACTTTTAAAGCAAGTTGTGCAGCAGGTGAGATTGTTTTAACAGAACAGGAGATTGTTCTGCTCAAACTTTTTATCGGCAATAAGGGTAAACCACTCTCCCGGGAAATGCTGCTGACTGTTGGCTGGGGATATTCCAAGGATACCACCACAAGAACAGTGGATAATTTTATTGTCAGATTTAGAAAATATTTTGAAAAAAAGCCTAAAAACCCGGTTTATTTTATCAGCAGGCGGTTGGTGGGGTATGTGTTTGACCATGATTAGTCAAAATAACCATGTTAATCATCTCTTCACCCGGACTAAACTGATTCACATTAATTCTTGAGCAATGTTTTTGTACATAACCAGCTGTTATTGGAGAGGTTTGAAATGGGAACAGAGTTGGTGAATTCAGAGTTCCTTTCAAGGAAAGTGAAGATTCAGGAGAAGCCAGCAATAAGCTTTCCACTAATAGAAGGGTTTGATTCTGCTCGACTGAATCTTTTTTATTTTGTGCATAAATTCCCTTAATAGAAGTATCTTTTAGAATATCCCAGGCAACAAACGATCGAATAACATACCGCGCATAACGGCTGATGGTTTGTCTGTCGCCATATTGTTCTTTAAGTCGCTGAATAATTTGTTTTTTTGTAATTTGATCCTGGAGATTTAATAACCGTCCGATCTGTTTTGCCACTCCAGCCCAAAAAGGGTAAGCAGCGCTTATCATGGCCCAATGCAAAGGCAGTCTTGTTTTGTCACTATTTTTTTTTGCATAGTTCAATGCAGCATCCCTGAATGGTTTTGTGTCTTTATCTGGATTGCACCATGTCTGCATTAAAATACTGATAGCTATTATATAAGTTTTTTTTCCTCTTGTACCAGTACCGCCACTCTGTTTTTTATCAGCAAGATAAGTGTTTAATTCATCTCTGATCTCATTTTTTGACATGCCAGCAAGGACCATATCCAAAGTTTTGTCCATCCATTCCAGGCGGATCACATGTTTTATGCCTATTTTTTTATGCCTGTTACTCATTTAAGTTCTCTTTTCTCAAATTTTACCATCGGAACAATCACCTCTTCAATGGATATACCTCCATGGGTTACTATTGTTTTGCCTTTATTTACAAACGCTTTAGTTTCATTGGCAATCAATGGATAGTATTCAGAGGGCAAACCATTTGATTGCCATGGTATAGATCCTGGAAATTTTTTAGAAACTTGATCCCTTAACTCAGGGGTTGAATAGATCCTTGCCCGTTCTCCTCGGGTCTGGGCAATAACACCCTCTGCAGGACGTCCAATACCTTTACACTCTATATTACCATGATCTGATGTCAGCCATACCTGATATTTATGTTTCAAAAGATATTCAATCATAGAGGACAAAAATCCATTTTCACACCATTGTTTGATTTGACCATGCATTCCAGCTGTCCCAAGTTGCATGCCATGCATGATTTTATCTACCGTATCAATTACAAGACCAACAACTCTCGTCCTCTCTGGATCTATAACAGAATTTATAGCCTTTACAGCATCACCATTTCCTAAACTTCGTTGGTATCCTACATCAAATCGAGACAGTCCAAAGTTTCCCCAGAATTGCTGCCATAACTTTTTTTCATTATTTGTCGTATGAATTGATTTTGGAAAATATAAAGGTGGTTTTCCAGAAAACAATGCCTGCCTTGAAACGGAAGTAATTGTTGGAATCCATGCGAATACAGCGGATTCATGCATAATCAATTCTTTGGAATACTCTTGTAAAACTTGACGGATACTGATCCATTGATCCATGGCAAGCCCATCAATCACAATAAGGGCAACACGATTTTGGCTTGATCCTTCAATTATTCTTCCCATCTGCCTTGGAATATGATGCAGCATAACAGGGTTGGTTGGCGGCAAATTCATGAGACCAGCAAAATGATTTTTCAGCCAGGGAGCAAAAATTTGATTCAACCTGTTTTTTTGTTCTAAGAATTCTTTTTTATGCTTAATTTCCGGTTGTTTAAAAACAAGACTTCCAAGTTCTGCTATTTTTATAGCAAAAGACACCCAATCAGTATATCTGCTGTTTTCTGAAGGCTGTTCCTTTTGGATTAGATCAAATAAACGGGAGATACGCAGGGCATTATCATTTGCCTGGTTAGATATGATTCCTGTTTTAATCCATGAAATTTCATCTAATGTGCTGTCATCGTTTTGAACTGGCTTCAACTTTCTTTCAACAAAGAGGTTATCAATATAAACAAGAATGTCCTGATGATCAAAAGGTAAGAGTTCCGGCCCTTTAAACTTAAGACCATATTTGTTAAGGTTTTCATCTGTTTGGTCAGGTTTTGATTTTAAATTATTTAAAAAAAGAGGCCATCTTTCCTGTAAAAAAGCAAAAAAAGATTGCGAATCACTCACAATCTTTTCCAAAGGCCAGTCATAAAATATTTTTTGATGTTGAATTGTCTGGATTAGTCGTTGGGCGATGATCAAAGGAAGAACTATGTTGCTGTAATGCAGGTGCAACAGCATTCGCAAAAGTTCTGTTTCATTAGTTATAAGTTCAGTTGCAATTTTAAATACATGATGCAGTATAAAATCTTTTGTGGCATTATCTCCCATTCGATCAGGTATAATTTTTTCCTGGGCAGAAAACAAATCATCGAGAAGGTTTCGATCAAGCTTTTCTATTATCGGATAACTCATGTGTGGAAAAAGTTGCCCAAGATTAAAAAAGAGCAATCTTCCTGTTTGTAATAAATCATAGGGGAGTTTATTAATATCAGAATGTCCAAATCGAAGGATAACTACAAGATCAGTATGATTACCCTTATCCCAGATGCTTCTATACTTTGACTCATAGGAATATCGGAATTCAACGGCATCATTAAATTCTATCAGATCAAACTCTCGATCTCGTAGCTTAATGGCAAGTTTTTCTTCAGTCAAAAGCAGGTCAGGATCAGCCACAAGGGTTAATTTATTGACATTGGGGATAAACTCGGCAAGAATATTATCTCTCCAGTTATCCATGACTTTCCTTCTGTTCAATTTTCAGTAGTAAAAGCGGTTTGATTTCAGGGATAATCTGGCCAGCTCTTTCCAAATCTTTTAGCCAGACTGTTTTTTCTTCAACAAGTTTATTCAACCGATACTGCCTGACCTCTGGAAGACCAATAAGTTCAATACTTTTTTTACGAGAATTAAAAAAATAAGAACCTCTTGTTTTCTCTTTTTCAAGAGTTCTAAGGTGATTTTGCTGCAAAGTATTGAACAGTTCTTGACCCGCATCTTCGGCTATAGTCTGCAGCCATTCAAAAGCATCGACAGACTCTTTTGGGGGTAATGTTCCATAGAATACCGGTTCTGAATTGATAATTGTATCCCAGATATGTCTCGCTGTAGGCAAATACACCTTGCCGTCTTCTGTAGAAAATACACTTAAAAATCCACGGTGAAAAATTGGAGCCCTTAATTGCGAATTATGTGATCTTCCCTGGGATGAGATTCTTATCTCAAACAACCCCCAATAACCATCAAGATCCTTTGGCAGATTTAAGATGCCTGTACGGGGTATGGGCTGTGATTTTATAACCTGTGGAATTTGTAATGCAAGATTTTTGACCTTTGGGTTTTCAAGATTCAATAAATTTGTTCCTGCATATTTTAATGCATCTTTTGAATTAAACACAACCTTTTTCTCCACTGTGTTATCGGGCCAGTGCAATTCCCACCAGAATCTTTTTTGAATTGATTCTCCTCCCTTGATTTTTATATAGGAAGTGATCATTTTTTCGATCCAATAGGGGAGAGGGTGGGATCTTAATCTCTGGGCAGCATTTATATCAAGTTCTTCTGAAATTCCATATATTGCAGATTCTTCCCGGATTGCACCCATTTCCTGTTTTATCTCAACCATAGTTTGATCAATAGACTGCTCAATATCGTCTGGGCTCAAAATTGCTGATGTAAAAATATTTTCAAAAATTTCACCTGCCCTGGCAGAATCCAGGACATCCCCTGTTTTATCAATTCCAAATTCTTTGAATATAACAGACAATTTTTCTTCGAGTATCTCCCGAACCCTGAATTCCACAGAATTTTCAAAAATAAAATTGATTGCCCTGACTGTTTTAGGCTGACCAATACGATCTACCCGTCCAATACGCTGCTCAAGTCTCATTGGATTCCAGGGAATGTCATAGTTGATAACCACATGACAAAACTGAAGATTCAAGCCCTCACCACCGGCATCAGTTGAAACCAGC
The DNA here is from genome assembly GCA_027858995.1 of Deltaproteobacteria bacterium. Classification (GTDB taxonomy): domain Bacteria; phylum Desulfobacterota; class Desulfobacteria; order Desulfobacterales; family Desulfobacteraceae; genus Desulfobacula. Next base: position 27,422 of record JAQIBP010000078.1, read on the forward strand.
ACCCGTGTATTATGTTTGAATGTTTCCTGGGCATCTCTTCTCTGCTCCATATCCATGGAACCGTTGAGTATGGCAACAGATATCCCTCTGTCTTCTAAAAATTCCTTGAGCATTTGCTGGGTAGGAATAAATTCTGTAAATATCAGTATTTTCAGGTCTGATTGATTCTCTTCCGACTGAAGCTGATATATCCGTTTCATCAGGGATTCAGCTTTTGCATCTGGCCCAGCCTGTTCAGAGTTACAAGCAATATTTAGCAGGGTCTCAACCTGGACAGCCTCATTTTTCAATGCTGCAATACGGGTTCCCATTAATTTTTCTAAAAGTTCCTGGGCATCCATATCATAAATTGCATCAGTATCAACATCGGATAATTCAGAATTGATGGAATCTGGGCTGTTGAAATTTTCTTTAATCACATATTGTTTGTTTTGTAGTATTGCCAGACGTTTTTCCAATGTGGATCTTATAGCTCTGGTACTTGATACCACAAGGCGCTGCATAAGGATCATTAAAAAACCAATATGTCGATTTTTATCAAGTATGGCCTGGTTATATCCTTCTTGAACATAATCAGTTACAGCTTTATACAAACGTTCCTGGATACAATGGCGATCTTCCCAATGAATTTTAAACATTTTGGTCTGTCTGGGTTTAAATAAAGGTTTCCCAGTGCCATCAAGTGCTTTTCGTTTTTCCGTACGAATTATAAAAGGGGCAACACGTGTCTTTGATATACTATCGACATCCGGAAAAACTGTTTCATCCAAAAGGCTGATCAGCCTGTGAAACGCATCTGTTTTACCTTGGTGTGGCGTGGCAGAGAGCAGCAGTAGATAGGGTGATGCCTTGGCAAGACCTTTTCCCAGCTTATACCGGGCCACCTGATCTGTACTGCCTCCAAGGCGATGTGATTCATCAACAATAATTAAGTCCCACCCTGCAGTAATCAGATTTTCAAATCGGCTTTGATTATATTCATCTATTTTTTCTTTTGACCAGCCTTGGCGTTTATCCATGGGTTTTACAGAATCAAGTGATACAATCACCTGGTCAAACATATTCCAGGGAGTAGTGGTATGTACGTTCTTCAGGTTATTCCCCTGGGTAGCTGATATTCTATGAAGGGTTTTTAAATCTCCACCCAGAATTAATTGAAAATTTTCATTAAAATGGGTCTGCATTTCACTAACCCATTGAGTGGCAATGCCTTTAGGTGACACCACAAGAGTGCGCCGAACTAATCCTCTCAATTTAAGTTCCCGTAAAATCAGACCGGCTTCTATGGTTTTTCCGAGACCTACCTCATCAGCCAGAAGATATCTAACCCGGTCATTTGAAACTGCTCTTGATAATGCATGTATTTGGTGTGGTAAAGGAATGACTTTTGAGTCCATGGGTGCTAAAAGCACGTGCCCCTCCTCTCTATTGGAGGATTTTTCCAATACCTCAGCCACCTTTGCCGCTGCTGTGATATAGGCCATCCGGGCTTTTTCAATCTCAGGATCTAAATCTGTATATACTGGTTCCAGGCTCTCTTTTGGAACTTTAACAACTGTATCACTTGCAGACAACCATATCTGGCAGACTGTTTTCCCCCATAGAGATTGTTCTTCCAATACTTTACAATTGGAATTATGAATGGTGCTGTATTGCCAATGCTCAATCACGTAATCTTCCTTTTTGAACCACGGGTCGAAGATGTGGAGCATAGCGGAACCAAAACACGAAAGGCACAAAAAGATTGAAAAACAGACTTGGTAACAAATTTGTGATTAAGTCGATGTTGTATGCATTCAAACTTAGTCACTTTTTAACCTCATATGACTGAACAAGTGTCATTCCCTTTTGAGTTGTTTTATATTTTTGGTTTTTGCTTCTTGGACGTTCGGGAATAGTCCGTTCAAGATAGCCTTTGGATAAAAGATTGGATAGAGCTGTTCTGTAATTTCCTGTTATAGACTTATAACCAAGTAATTTTAATAATTCAGGTGTACTATGGGAATACTCACAATGATTAAGAATTTGAAATTCAGTTTTGGTTAAATTATCATGTACCTCATCATGTACCTCATCATAGGCTTCTATAACGATCTGTTTAAATTGTTCCAGTATTTCTGGGGATAATTCGTAAAATTCTTTGTCAATTTGAATAAAAAGATCCTGAGCAACCAGGTGATCTGCAATACTCTCACATACTTGAAGTGATTTTCCTAAAATGTCACGTATGTCATAAAGAGATATGGATTTATGCTTACAGGCATAGGCAAAAATAACAGCCTCATCTTCAGACAAATTAATTTTTAGATTTTTTTGAAATTTTATTTGTTTTTCAGATAATAAAATTTCTTTCCGGAGAACCAGTTCAAATGTTTTTTTTGCTTTATCATTGAAGATTTCAGGTGGAACTTTTCCAAGCCCGCGCCAGTTTTTAAAAACATCCCGTAATCCCCATCCAGCATTTTCACTAAAGCCAATACGTCGAAAGGCAGTTACGAGAAGTGGGTTTCTGGTTTCTTTTTCCCCCGGCTCAAGCAGATCTTTTACTTGTGCAAATGCATCTCCTGGATTCCAGAAACGTGTCAAATCATTAAAATGAGTAATGGCAGGTTTTCGGCTGTGATCTGCATAATCCTGGTGAATCAGCATATTTATGATGGCTTCACGAAATGCAATATAATCCGGTGGTGTGTCTTTACGCTGGAGTGTTTTAGGATCTACTTCAAAGGGAATTTCAGCAAATTTATAATACCATTCAACCACTGCCAGCCAGCTTTGAACCAGGTTGTAGTCACATACAGTCCTGTCATGCCAGCGCTCTTCAGTAGAATAATCGTTATAATTAAAAAGATAACGCTGGCAATCAATCACTGGTCGGGGAAGTAATCCACGCAGATACCCATCCTGACCCAACAGAAGAACAGAAGCAATAGTTGGTTTTCTTCCCTTGTTTGTCTCTTTTATCAGACCAATTTGAAATAAAAATTCCAGATCGTCAAGATCAGTATAACTGCGATTATCTGCCTTGCCTTCATACTGTCTGCGGTACCAGGCTATATCTTTTTTATTGTAGCATTTATTTATGTCATAATCCAAAATGTGCCCGTCATAACGATTAGCAGAGGCATCACTCATTAAACGCTGTAACTCTTCAGGCGTACAGCGAACATCACATGCACCTTTTCGAAGAAAACTTCTGCGAATATCACCGTTCAAAAATAACGGCTTTGCAGTTCGAGAGGCTTCAGGCACGTAAAACACCAACAAATCTTTTTCATCAATGGAATGAAGATGTTCTTTCACATTAATGGTCTGGTTGATTTTGTCTTTTTGACGCAATGCAGATAGAAATTCATTTTGCATCTTGTCCACATCCAGAACGCCAACGACATCAAAATTTGAGCCATCTTTTTTTACACCAAATACAAGGTGTCCACCCTCTGTATTGGCAAAGGCTGAAACAGATTCGTAGGCACTTTTTGGTATGGCTTGTCTTGCTTGTTTAAACTCAACATTGTTCCACTCATGTGCCTTGAGAAGTTTTAATAGTTCTTTATCATCCATAATTATGCAATTATTCCATTTTTGATCACAAAAAAGCTGGTATTATGATTTGTTGAAAACTGATAAAAATTATACTGTTTTCAATATTTACAATTAAAGACATGTTAAATTCATCAAATCTCGATTCCTGCCAGATTTCTGATACCGTCACGGAATACCTGAAAACTTTTTGAACAATTACCATCCACATCTAAGTGAGGTCCAATATTTTCAGCCCATTTACATTTAGCCTGTCCTGTATATGGCCATCCCAAGTTCTTGAGCTTTTGCGATCCTCCGGGATAAACAGCATCGGCGAGCGTTTCCCAGGTTCCACAAATGCAGTCTTGCGTATAAGCATTCAAAACCAGCGCTTTTGCACGAGGATAGGCAGACGTTATTGCGTTACGGTCTCCTAACAACCAGGCTTCACCTTCCTCTATAGCAATTCTGAATAGTGTCGCTGGTTGCGGGTTACAGTCATTCAAAATATCGAGCATTTCTTGTTTAAACGCCAGACAGTCCTTATCATCCAGGTCTACAATCACAACAACCGCAGCAGAAAAATCTTTAAGGCTTTTGCCATATCCTTTTAGCAGTTTTGGCAATCGATCCAGAAGAATCCGCTTCTGCGGATCAATCGTTCCCCGTAGATTTTTTGGAATGCGGCCAATGCCTTTGTAGGAAATTATTCTATAGGTATGATCCTGTCCGTTGAGACCAAGGATTTTTTCTAAAATAGATTCCAATGCAATTTTACCTGATTTATCTTCTACAAGTATTTCAAAGTGCATTGGCTCACCTCGCATCCAGGTAGTCACTGTACCAGAGGCTGCCAAGAGGTAATCCCTCATCCACCATTGCCTTGACTATTGCATCATCGCTGGCCCTGCGAATGCTCGAAAAACCATCTATATTTTTTTCAAGAATCCATGTTTCGTCCGGTGCAAGTGCATCTACAAAATAGGGTTGATGAGTTGTGATAAAGAGTTGTGGCGCATTTTTTTTGCCAGTTGCATGTATACGAAATTCACTCACGAGTGTTTCAAGGAGTTTGTGGTAAAGGCCGTTTTCAGGCTCTTCAATACAAACAAATGGTGGTGGTTTCGGGTCTTCTAATAAAAGTAAATATGCAAAGATTTTCAACGTACCATCAGACATTTGTTGAGCGTAAAATGGATCATCAAATCCTTTATCATTAAAACGGATAAGAAGACGTTTGTCCGGGCTTTCCTCTGTTTCAATCTTATCAATACCAGGGATTTTTTTTGAAATACGATTCAGGATATTTCTAAAACGTTTCGGATATTCGCGTTCCATGAATTGAACAACATTGCCAAGATTGTCTCCGTGAATATTCAAATGCCTCTGTGGACCGGCCAGGGGCAGACTACGGGCGGCATCTGGTGTAAAGTAACTCAGGTACCATCCTTCAATGAATTGTCTAAAGGCCGATATCCGGGGATGTTGCTTCAGGGCTCCAAGAGTAGCAATACCAAGCTTGCGTTTATCCTGTAGTTCAACAATTTCTGTTTCACGGCTTTCTTCTTTTTGTGATGTCTCTTCAATCTCCTTCATCAATTTGAACAAGTCAAAATCCATTTTACCTTCATCAATCTGTTGACCCTGTTCTTGTCCTTTCCATACAACTCCTTTGCCTTTGTTTAATAAAAGAAACGAGAAAGGCCAGCCATGTTTTTGTCCTTTACGCCGCTGGCGAAGACGTTCCAGTATTACGTAGGGTCGCCCGGTTTTATCGGCATCAATTGTTAGCTCATAGGTGATCGGCCGGGCATTCCCATCTTGTTTGTAATATATCTGGAATTCAATTGGAGCATTACTGCCCTGGGAACGAATCCGGTCAAATCCGCCTCTACCTTTGGTATCACAAGCTTCCTCAACTCCCAGTTTGAGACAATCTGCAAGAAAACCAAACGCATCAAACAGGGAACTTTTGCCAACACCATTCTTACCGATAACGGCAGTCATAGGTGTCAGAGGTTGAGCTTGCTGCATATTCCATAATTTCCCAAGTGTCACATCTTTTAACACACGGTAGTTTTTAATCCTGAAGCCTTCTATTTTTGCCATGATTATCTGTCTCCCGTTCGAGTTATTGCCTGATCATACCACATCAAAAGTTTTGGATCTTCTTCCAGGATTCTATTTGGAATCTTTTTAGCAACACTTATGATGGTATTATATTCTTTTTTATGCCATGCCTTTTTAAATCCAGCCCTTACTGCTTCAAGCCTGAAAAGCTTTAGTTTTTTTGTTGCCTGTCTATATTGTTCAAACTCTTTCATTAGAGATTTTTCTCGTAGTTTTTCTAAATCACCTGCCTTATTTGGATCTGGCACATACCAGCGATCTTTTGCTTTAGTCATTAAGGCTTTATCGTTTTTTGTGCGGTTGCGCATATCCTTCCAATTAGTGGAAAGATAACTGTGGATTTGTTCCGGGACTGTACTTTGTCCATCATAGCACAGAAAGTTTTGATCAAGCAGGATTGACAGCTCCAAAGGTTTTTCATTTTTGCTCCAGCCGCCAATTTCCTGCATGAACTGGGGATTAAGATTTTGAAAACTCTGGGGTTTATCCCTTAGGATATTTCTAAGCCATTCAATTGCAGAAGCTTCATCAGATACAAACATCTCCTGTTGGATTGGTCTGCCGCCGCCTATCATTTTTTTTCGATCATATTCAGCCACCTGTTCTGGCAAAAAATACATACCGTCACGCTCTGAAAAACGCCGAGATAAGCCAAGCTGAAACTCTTGACTGGAGATCGGCACATTAAAGCCTTTGCGAACGTAGAAAGCAACAACCTGGTCAAAAAGGATACGGGGATCTCGTTCTGGCACAATGGCAATATCTAATCCTTGTTTTTTTATGACTGGCAAGTATTTCAAGTGCGTCCTAATGAAATCCCAAACACCCTCCTCAGTCTGTGCTTCCAGCTCAAATCGCTCTTCAAAACCGCCATTCGGTTTGTAGGCTGAAATGATAAGATCTTGTTTTACTGAAGTTGGATTAGTTTGGGAATTAAATGAGCCTTGCCCTTTATTGAGTGCAGATACATTTGAGACTACAAATCCAGCATCATTTAGTGCTGTTTGAATATTATTCCAGATAATAGCTTTAGTATTAGAAAACTCAACTGTCATCCAACGACCTGGTCGAAGGAGGTTGTATGCTTGTTTGAAACATTGTGTCATTAATTTTCTATATTTATTTATTCCTTTTTTCTGGTTTCTATTTTCAATCGCTTCTGGTTTCTTATCTGTGATTATACCCAACCAAGCTTCCCACAAAAAACTTAACTCAGAATAATGAAGATTTGAACCAAAAGGCGGGTCAATAAATATATAATCTAAAGAATTCGGAATCATTGTTTTAAAAAAATTATCGCTTAACGATGATGTGTTTACTATTTGACGGACTTTGTTCCTCTCTAAATTAGCTCTTTTAAAGTCATCAAGTTTACCTGATCCCAATTTGAACAAATTTCTTTCAGCAATATTACTTGGAATATAAAGTGCGTTAGGAAGAGCGCCAGCTAAATTAACTTTTCCTTTTTTCAATCCAATGTTATGAAGCAAACTTGCTGTTTTAATAAGAACAGAGGTTATAGACAACCGCCCTAATGGTATTTTTTTAAAAGCACTCCAAAGAGCTGAAATAATATGAAGATTTCTGTTCGTATAGAAGTGATGAGCATTAGTAATCCCTATTCTTATGGGTTCTCCTGTTTTATCTCCAATAGGAATCTTGTCAATAGGATAATCGTAAAGACAGGTAGTAGATTCAATTTTTTCGATGAGATCGAGGTCTGATTGCTCAATCTTCTTTAATAAATTCTTTTTAGAACCTGGGATTGTGTAATTAATTAATACAGGAACTCTTTTTGATTGTTTTATCGTATCATTGAGATCCTTATCATAAAAATGCGTCCATGCACGTTCTACACTACTTTTATTTAATAAAGAATTACATGCCGGACAAGGGAACTCACTATTTATTCCACTGAGATTCTCACTAACCGCTACTTCCCAAAAAACTAACTCATTTGCACATTCGGGACAGATAAAGACATCACTCCAAATAGTATAATTAATTTTTCCCTTTGTCTCTCCGTCTGTATGCATGGTTTCATACATCCAGCCACACTCTTTTTCTACCTCTGCAAGAATTTGTTTGGCTTCACGCTCAAAAGCCTGGACATCCACAGGAGTATTATAATTATAGGCAATAAAAGTGGCTGCTGGAGAAAGATCATTTAAAACAGCTTTTCTGGTTCCAAGTTTTGAAAAGGGTTTCCAGGCTGTTTTACCTTGATCATCAAGCTGACGTTCTAAAATTATTCCATCATCTTGAACTTTATATTGCTGCTCAGGAGATTTTTTTGTAACACCAAGGGATTCAACAGCAGTCTTATCCCCACACATCTGTGCAGCTACGCCTGTCATGCCGGTACCGCAAAAACCGTCAAACACAATATCCCCAGGTTCTGTGTAATGCAGTATATACCGCATAATGGCTTTATGGGGTACTTTTGTATGATAGGAGTGGGCATTGTAGATGGGATCATTTTTGCCTTCACTAACATCAGCTGCAAAAGGTTCTCGATGGTATTGATAATCTTCAGGTTTTTCTGGTTTTTGCACTTCCCATTCTTTGATGAAATCTTTCAACCAGGGGTTCGGGCAGGCTGTATAGTATGGAGGATCAGACAAAGCAAGAATATCTTCATTTTCTCCAATGGGAAAGCCTTCTATTTTTCTAAATTCCGGATCTTTGAGTTTTTCCCTGAGAATATCAGTAAAATAGATTCTTCGGGCTTCATCATTGTCAAATTTTATTCCCAGACATGTAACAGGGTTTGTATCAGTTCCAGTTTTATCTGTGAACATTCCTTTATTAGTGGCTTTAGTGCCTTTATTTTTTAGAAATTGTTTTTTTTTCATATCTTAAACCTTTTCTATTCCAGAACAATTCGAACCTTTGCAGGATCTTTACCTTTTGTCAGTGTGTCAACAAATTCATCAAACCGTTTTTTCATTTCACCAGGTGTTGCAGGGCCGCCTGTTACTTGAAGAGCATTTTGAAGATCTACTGCACTCATGGTAACTTTGGTCAATCCTGATAGAGCCTGTTTTAATGCATGTATAAAATTTTGATCTAAAGGTATAGGTAGAACTCGTGCACTTATGAATTGATCTACTGCCTCTTTCTCATCTTTTTTCAACAGATCAAGGTTATCTCTTGTAACAGGGTCTTCAAGATTATCTAACAAGGTTTCTATCCAGTTGTCCTGGATGGTATCAAGATTTTCATCAAGCTGATCCAATATTTGGTCACCAAATCCTGAAGATTTTTCCACAGAAGGTCTGAAACTGCAATGGGGACAGATGGGTGATTTTTTCAAATCCTGCTCCGTCATGGAAAAGCAGCTTTTCAAGGAGGCAAGCTGATTGCGAAAATCATTCAACTGCTGTACAGGCATAAGATCTATACCAGTCAGTTTTTGCAGGGTATCAAGCCTTTGATCTCCCATGAGTTTTACTTTGCGTTTATCATCATTTACACTCAATCTGGCTTTTGCATGCAGGTCAATATATGTATTAATATACTCTTTTTTTAAAGCTGAAAGGTTTTGATTAAAATCTGAAGAAGCAATTTTTTCAGCAGTGAAATCCTGATCCTGAATTTCTTTGATAACGTCCTGGCGCATGGTATTCATCCTGTCTGTCCAGTCATGGTCATCTGGTAAAACTGCCTGGGCTGTTGAAAGCCAGGAAGCCATGGGACCAATATCAGATATAAAACGTTGAATAATATCAATATCATCTAAAGCCTGTATGGCAGTTCTAAAATCTACCACCTGTCCGGAATTGTATTGAAAATTTTTTAGTTTTCCAGGAGTTGAATAGGCTTGTAAAGATTCAAAAAATATCTTTGCTTTTTCAATAGTTTCATTTTTTTTGGAAAGTTTTGCGCCATCTAAGAGATCAATACCCCAGAAAGTAAGACCTTCATGCAGAACCCGCTGAGTCATTACAATACGTTTTACCATTCTTTCAACTGCCTGTTGAAGCTGCACCACAGGTTCGGTTTTACCCTGTGTGATAAGAAGTGCCATACCCGGAGTCATGCCAAGAAGTTCAAAAAGTGCTTTTAAAGTTGGAAGATTCCACTCCTTTGGCTGCTCCAGATGCTTAAATCGTGTCAGCTCATCCATGGCAGTTCCAGCCATCTGTTTTATAGAAGTTGCATCAATTTTTTTACCGGGTATAGCAAGAATAATATCTCCAGAATAGACAAGAGCGGCAATGATAACAACGGCCCATTCTGGTTCCAGTCTTGCTGAATCAGGATTGTAATATTCCAGGCCATGGTCTTCTTTGATGATCTCACCACGATTAACTACCTGGCCCTGGCCTTTTTGTCTGAGTTGCTCAAGAATAAGGTTGGCATATTTGGATTTATTGGGTTCTATTCTTTCACCATCAAGGAGTTCAAGGGCATCCAGAACAGCTGTGGCTTGTTTGGTACGGTTTTGACCGGCAATTGCTCTTAATGTATCCTGGGCAGCCTGGGATCGGTTGCTGCCGGTAATCATGATTGAAAAAATCGGATAATCCGGTGCCTGGTTTTCAAAATGGGGAGAAAGAATAATGCCTGAAACAATATTGATCAAATCTCTGAAGTTAATGGTTTCATGGGGAGCAATCCCTGAAAGCTCTCTGATGGGTTTACCCTTGACCCAGGTCGTCAAAGATTTGGTCCTGCCCTGGTAGGTTACTTCAAATGATTCTATCATATGTTGTTGCAGCCATTTAACAAGCCGTCTTAAAAAACCATTGGCCTTGGATTCATAGGTAGCCTTGGCATTGCCTGAAGATGTGGATGCAAGATCCAGTGCTGCGGCATAATTTTTCAGGTTGGTCTGAAATGATTCATCTGTTTTTTTGAGCTTGAAAAAAACTTCATCTGTTTCTTTAGTATCCTTGTACCGGGGCGGCTCATTAGGTTGAAGAAAATAGAGATAAAAATCCCTTTGGGGAACTGCAGTTGACCGTTCATTAGGTGCACCAAAGAACAGATATCCGGTACGGGCTGCTTTATGTTCCTGCCAGACAAGTTCATGTTGCCATATTTTATAGCCGGTTGCATAGGTTGTATCCTGGCATTCCATAACTCTTCTCAATGCTTCATGAAAAAAACGATCCAGCTTTGATTCTCCAATGGTTGAAGCTTTATTATCAATAATGGCATCAAAATCATCTGTTTTTTTTAAGTCCAGATAAAACTGATGGTTATCTGGATTGGATGAGATAAACTGACCACTGACGGTTTTATGTATTTCTCTTAGCACTGTTTCAATATGGGTTTGAAGATCAAGTTCTGGTTCATCACTTCCCATCTGAGCAATCATATCATCATAAAGACAGAGTCCATCCCGCAGCTCGGCAGGTGTCGCACCCATGCCTGAATAAATGTCACCTGTTGTCAGTCTGTGTATGGACAAAGCATGTATGAGTCTTAATGCCATGGCTTTGTATATGGGACGTGTAAATGCCTGTTCAATTCGAGATTCCAGGACCTGGCTGCAATCTATGACTGCGCGTATTTCCGGAATAGTTCGAAAGGAAGCATTTTGTCTTAAGGTATTCCAATAAGAGTCATAGGCAATCAGCCCTGGTTGATTTTCAGGCACATCCTGGTCAAGAATATTTTTCATACCCATGGAAAGGGTTTTAAGTATTTCACGTTTTTCAGCAATAGTGACTCTTTCAAATGTATCAATATAATCAGGATGCACAGGAAAAAGCCTTACAAACTCATCCATACGTTCATTAAGATTGCTGTAATATTTTGCAAAGGGTGTAAGATATTCCCTGATTTGTGCCTGCTGCTGGGCATTCTTTTTTAAAAGCCGCTGGGCAACCACAAATTTTATATCATTTCTGGCAATAAGAATTTGTTCAAATCTGTCCTTTACCCGCCTTATACTGTCTGCAACAAAGGCAAATCTTGGACTGTCAAAAATAGCTTCCTGGACACCTGCTATGAATCTGAACCTGAGATCCTTACAGACTTCACCGATCTCACGAAGAAAATTAAGATCTAGAATCAGCTCCTGATCCTTTCTGGTTCTAAGATAATCAAGAAGTTCATCCACCACCAAAAGTAGGCCATGGTCTGGAAAAACTTTGTAAAAGGCGGCCATCATATCTTCAAAAGAATTCTTGTGACTTGAAATAGAGCTTGCTTCAGGAAAAGTGTATTCCACTCCGACATCATCGAAAAATTCTTCAAGTTCAGCAACAAGGATGTCACGCAAAGACATGGTTGTTGCCCCAATTTCAGTCCTGATTACTTTAAAACGGCCTGCAATTTGTTTAACTGCTGTTTTAACCTCTTCATTGTCCAATGCTGCAACCAGGGAATCATCTTCGGCAAGTCCTGAAACCACTGACATTAAATGGGATTTACCGGTTCCATAGTTGCCCACCACCATAAAACCTTTATTGTCCATGGGTTGGTCAAATTGTAATTGGGGAATAATAAGAGTGGTTAATCTTTCAGCCATCTCTTCTGAAATAACATATGTACTTACCAGTTTCTGGGCAACAGCCGTTTCATCAGCATCCCTTAATTGGATGATAGTTTCAATGGGATCAAATTGTATTAAATCTGAGTATTTCATGACTTGCCAGCCTTTTTATATAATTACTTAAATTAATGATTATTTTTATCCATAGTAACTATTAAAATATCATTTGTATCGTATGTACGGTATTCCGGATGCCCGGGCCCCGCATATATAAGTTTTTTATTCTTTATTTTACCACTCCAGGAAGCAATGATAGTTCTATTTCGAGAACTTTTTTGTAAAAGTGATAAAGGGTCCTGTTTTAACTCAACATCAAACAGGATTTCAATACTATCCAAAATGACTATTTGTTTATCATTTCTAAAAATTTCATTAAACATCCCAGATACTTTTAATGTCCTTTTGCTGGAAGTCATTTCAAGAAGACGCTCTGATAATTCAAGATTAATATTAATTATGTCCTTGCCAAGTTCTTCTGCTACTGTATTTAGTACAGTTGTCTTTCCACTCTCTGGTGGGCCAACAAGTAAAATAAGCCTGTAATAAAGATTTTTTGCTTCTTTTGCAGAGGTCAATAATTTATCATGAATTGATTTAATCATATCTTTATTAATTCAGCCAACCTGTTATTTTTAAAAATTTGTAAACTTTCTTCTCTACAATTTTTTCAATGTTTATTGTCTTAATACAAACTGCTTTGAAAAGTACTCCTATTTTGACTTATTGATATTAATTATTTCTTTTGTTGTATTTATTGTGAACAGGGGATGATGTCAAGAATTAGATAAATTCAAGACCTTCATCGCAGACCTTCACCAAGTATAACTTTGACAATATCAAGAAAACTCATAAAAACTGCAAAGATAACCTTATACTATAGTATTTTTCCTAATAATTGTCTGGGTCGATTAAAAAAACATTGTGATCCATAAAAACAGACTTGAACCTCTATCCACGCTTTTTGTGGAAGATGGTATCTGAATTTGTCCGTATTCATCATCTTTGCCGCCAATTGTAAAATTAGAACTAATTGTTATTTCAATGTTTTGCGCTGCATCCCAGGTTATTCCCGGTTGGAGCAGGAAGGATGGATCATTAAGATTTGTAATAGTCGTAAAGTTAAAATTTAAAAGCGGGTTTAATTCTATGCTTATACCTGAGCTTAAATAATTTTTTCCAAACCCGTATAGTTCACCCCTGTTGATTCTTTCAGAAAGGTCGGGATTAGTGAGGGCTTTTGAGTAATCATTCACACCAAGACCGGAATAATAGTATTCAATAAATCCATAAAAATTTTTTTTAAACCATTCCCATGAATAATCAATATTTACGATAAAATTCAAAAAATCATCTTCAGTATCACCATTGACAAATGTATAAATAAGGTCACTTCTTACAACTGCATTACCCATAGTGCCGGTATATCCTATTCCTGCAAGGTTATCTTCATAATGTTCTGCAGCCATGAAATCAAATTCCATATTATCTAATTTTATATTACCTATTCCTATATCATTTGGGAAAAAATGGTATTTAAACCCAATGGATGATTCTGAAAATTTGATATTCCCATCTTTGGCATCGCGTCTTGGCACATAAATAAACTGCAGATCATCATCTTTTTTAAAAAAAGTTTCAAGATATGCCATGTCATCACCTTTTTTATAATCTCTCTGAGTATCATAGGGTGAAAAAGGATTAAAAATATCCATGGGGTTAAATAAAATACCGTTCCCCCATGTTACTGCCTGCCTTCCAATGACCACTCTTCCAAAATCACTATCTAAACTCAAGTTTAATCTATCAAGCCTATGACTTGCAACATAGTCATTCCCCTCTTTTATTTTAGATGACAGATCCATTAATTTTGTATCATCACTGTCAAAATTATTTCTGAAGATTTGAGAGGTAGAACTGTTCGGATGTTCTTTCAAAAAAAAATTTGAGGCCTGAGTAGAATCGCCTTTATGATATTCAAGTACATAATGGCAGTCCAGGCTTAAATTATCACTGAAGAAAGTTCTGGTTTTGACCCTTAAATTAATATCACTGTCGAACCATTGATCATCTTTAAACTCAGACTGGATTGAATCACTGTCATATTTAAAAGATGAAAAACTTGCTTTGATCTGCCCTCCCAATGTTGTTTTGACAGTGTCAGCTGAACATACAACAGGCAGGAGAATAAGAGCAGATAGCACATGGACAGTAATTTGAGAAAACAGTGCTTTCATATCAAATCATCTATTTATCCTTTATGATATCATTTTCAATCTGCCCGTCTTTCAACTTTACAATACGTTTTGCATACTCCATGACCATGTTGTCATGGGTGGAGAAAATAAAAGTAACATCTTTTTCCCGGTTCATTTTTTTCATCATATCAAGGAGAGATTCACCGGTTTTTGAATCAAGGTTTGCTGTTGGTTCATCCGCAAGTATAATTGCAGGATTTGAAACAATAGCCCTTGCTACTGCAACCCTTTGCTGCTGCCCTCCTGAAAGTTCAGACGGTCTTCTGCTGTATTTTCCTTCAAGACCTACATCATCAAGGATTGCCCTTGCTTTTTTCTTTCTCTCTTTTGCTGAAACACCTTGAAGCAGCATAATATACTCGACGTTCTCTTCAGCTGAAAGTACTGGAATAAGGTTATATGCCTGGAAAACAAATCCTATTTTATTCAGTCTCAGTTCAGCAAGTTTTGACTGTGTCATGTCTGAATAATTATTGCCGTCAACAATAACTTGACCTGAATCAGGATTATCTATTCCGCCGATTATGTTAAGAACAGTTGTCTTGCCTGACCCTGAGGGACCTGCCATGGCAACAAACTCACCCTGATCTATATTTACTGATACACCTCTTAAGGCATGCACTTCAACTTTGCCCTGGATATACCGTTTTTTTATATTTTCTGCTCTTACTATACTCATGTTCTTACTCCTGATGTTTTTATTGGCGCATTGCCTCTACAGGTGTTATCCTGGAAGCTCTGAAAGCCGGATAAAGTGATACAACAGCTCCGAGAAAAAATATTACAAGATTTACATTCATTACATCAAACATTGTCAATATGGGGTAAATTACTCTGGACATGCCAAAAAATTCACTGCCCTTACCAAACATCGCAAGATCCAGACCATTGTCTTTCATTAAAAGAACTGACACATATCCAAGCAGGTTTCCAGCAATTATCCCTATCAGTAAGATAAAAATTGACTCTGTAAGAACTGAACGTATAACCGGCCATGGTTTTAGGCCAAGAGCCCTTAACAGGCCGAATTCTCTCACCCTTTCAAAAACCGCCATAAGACTTGTGTTTACAATGCCAAACCCCATGGCAACAAAAACCACAACATACCAGATATACATAAATCCGTTAAATATCTCCACATAAGCCTTAAGCATTGGAAGAAGGTCTTTCCATGTCTCAACCGCAAAAAGCTCTGTATCAAGCCTGTTTTTTATTTCAGCAGCAGTTTTCTCCACCATGGGTTCACTGTTCAGGACAATTGATATTTCAGATATCCCTTTTTCCATGTTTAAAAGCTTTCTTGCTCCAGTCATGGTTATAAAAAGAAACTGCTTCTCAGTTGCTTCCATCTCTGCATTAAATACACCTCTGATCCTGAAAGCTTTGGATGCAACCTTGCCTTTTTTATCTCTTGCCATAATAATAAGTTTTTTACCAATTGCAGTATCAAACTTTTCAAGCAGGGCCTTACCCACAAGAATTCCACGCATATCTTTTTTATCAAGATATTCTCCTTTAGTGATACTCTTCCCTAAAAAAGATATTTTTTTTTCATTTTCAGGATCAATACCCACCAATACAGCTCCGGTTGAATGGCGTGCATTGCTTACATAGGTACTCACCTTTATTCTCTCAGTTAAGACAGCTCCTTGAGGAAGAGTTTTGTCAAGCACAGCTCTTATCTTATCAGGGTTATCCATACTGTTATCAATTGACGGATCAATCCTGTATTTTTTATTGTGAATCTGGATATCACCAATTAAGACTGATTTTCCATTATCAAGCATACTTGCAAGCATACCGTGGCTGAAAGCACTTAAGAAAACCATGCTCCATACCCCGATAACCACAGCACTTATAATAACAAAAGTCCTTCTCGGGTTTCTCCAGATATTTCTCCATGCAAGTTGAAAATACATTTTAAAATTTCCCCTTTATATGCTTCTTATTGCATCAACAGGTACCAGTTTTTTTACTTTAAATGCAGGATACAATGCTGCACATATCGTTATTACAAACACCAGCAAAGGCCCTGCCAAAGCTGAAACAATTGATAATTTTGGATAGACAATACCCGACATTCCATACTCCTTAAGGATTTCTGAAGCACCTGCCAGGTCTATTCCATGGGTCTGAAACCAAAAAGTAATAGCACAACCAACGACAACACCTGTAATTACTCCGGTAAGAGTCAGGAAAGAGGACTCCATTAACACAAGCTTGAAAAGCCTATTGGGTTTTACACCGAGAGCAAGCATAACTCCGAACTCCTTTGTCCTCTCAAGAATTGCCATAAGAAATGTATTTAAAATACTGAATGCCACAACCAGAACCAGGATAAAATAGAAAATTGCTGCTGATGCAAGGTCAAGCTGTATTCCCTGAACAAGTCCTGGAAGAAGCTCTTTCCAGTCAAGGACAACTACTTTTTTTTGCTTTTTCTCACTTAGATTTGCTTTTAAAAGCCTTTTTATTTTATTTACATCAAAAAGAGAATCAGCTGTACAGACAATTTCGTGAACAGCACCATCCATATAAAACAGATCATTAAAATAACTCAAGGGAACCTGAACTGTACTCCTGTCAAAATCATCAATCCCTGAAGAGAAGATGCCCTTTACTGTTACTATGCCTGCTGCAATGGAACCATCCTTTCCCTGCCCCAGAATTGTCAGCTCATCATTAATACCAACCTTGAGGTTTCTTGCCAGAAGCCTGCCTATCAGAACCTTGTCCCGATCGCCTGGAGCAAGGTACTCACCTTTTCTTATGAGCCCGGAAATAGTAGAAATCTCAGCCTCGCCTTCAGGATCAATACCTGTTACAAGCACTCCCCTTGCCCTGTTTTCTGACGAGACAAGAGAAAAACCGTTTGCACGGAATGAGTACGATTTGATCTCTTCTATTTTTTCAACTGTTTTAGCTATTCTTTCTGGTGAAGAAATCACAAATCGCATATTCCGCTTTTCTCTATAACCTTCAGCCTGTATCCGGATGTGTCCTGTATAAATCTTAACAGATGAATTCACCATTATCTCATAGGATCCCAGTTGAAATGAAACCATGAATACAAGTATTATTGCGGCAAATGCTATTGCAGACAGTGTAAGTATTGTTCTTACAGGACTTCTCCAGATATTCCTGAATGCCATTTTCATATCTGTTGACATATAACTCACCTTATCTTTTTTTTAAGTCCTGCCCGGGTAAAGATTCTGGATGGCAGAGAATCCTTAAACTCAAGTTCAAGATATTTTATGGTTGTATACTCTTGTTTTTCATCTTGTTTTGAAATCTTCCATACAGCAGGGAAAAGCTTACCCCCCATCATCTTAATATCTGTTGTTACAAGTTCTTTCACAAGAATTTTATCTTCATCATAAAATCCTTGAGAAAGCATTATGCCGTCTTCTCTCACTTTAAAATGCAGCATACCCCAGACAACAGGAGCATCAGGATGGGGTATTGATTCAATAAAAAAAATCTTTAACCCGTCTTTTTCTTTAACATCTGTTACACTGTGCGTATAATCCTTAACAATTGTATCAGACTTTGCCAGGTCATTATTGGAAAAATCAGACCCCATCCACGCCTGGGACATCATTGACGGAGGAAGTTTGATAGTCCTGTTGACCTTGGGGTTGAACGTCCACATTTCATCACCTTTTTTAAGAGTACCGTTTCCCTTGTCTTTTGCCGGAGATATGATCTTAAAAAGAGAATCATGCACCCCTCTTGTCCAGGCTTTAATTTTCATAGTCCTTTCCCACTCTGCACGATGAATTGTCATCTCAGCAACAGATATCGATGCAACTCCTCTGTAATAATCAAATGCTTGTTTAACTATTGCAGATCCCAGACCTGATATATCAGCGCCAGAATTATCTTTGGCAGCAGAAATTTTCTGCCCTGACATAAGCACAAACACACAAGCAATTGCAGTAATACTCAGAATCAATTTATATCTATACATAATTCCTCCTATATTTTTTTCTTAACACCATGTTAAGTGAAAAAGCCAAAAATAATAAACATACTCCTGTGAGAATATTGAAGTAGATTATTACATTAGATATCACCAGGTTTAAATTTTAATATGATGGTCCAATGAATAGTAATTCTTCTTTATAAAAATCAATCTGAAACAAAGGACAAAACATAATCATCAATAAATGTTGAATATACATCTATATTGATTTGTTTTTTATTGTGCCAGATCTCATTGTCAATAACTTCCACCTTGTGAAGACTTTCGTTAAAACCTTTTTTTATCTGTTTTAGATAAGCCTCCTTGATGGTCCAGTTTTTAAAAATTGAGTCTGCATTATCTTCTAAATGCATGATTTCGTTTTGTGTAAATGCTGTTTTTAAAAACCAGACGCCAGGCTTTTTTGCAATTTTTTCAATATCAATGCCAATGGTTTTCCCTCTGTTCCGGCAGCATGCCGCTGCTGTATAGTTATTGCTGTGGGAGAGTGAAACAGGAATATCTGGATCATGGGTCAGAAAAGGAGCACCTTCATCAAGGTAGGAAATTGTTATCTGATTAAGAGGCAGATGCAAAGAGAAATTATATTGAATCATCATTTTGATAAGATATCTGCCGCTTATCCACTCCATCTGTTTTTTCAGGGCTTTAAAACCATTGATGGTGTTTATTTCGTCACTGTTTAAAAAGGATTGTATGAAATCCTCTTTATCAAATACTCTGTTTCTCATCTGTTTGGAATCAGGAAGGCTGCCCCCATGAAAAATTGATTCTATGATTCTGGGTATTCTGACATACCAGATGGTTACATCTCTATTCGGGCATAGGGTATTTATTTTAATATCATTTTGAAAAATTGAAGTCATAACAGGTTTATACAGCACAGGCTTTTATTTAACAATCTTTTAAGTTATTGGAATTGTTTGTGTATGATATTATCAGCCTTTTTGCCTGAAAGAGTGTTAAACAATAATATGGTTTGTATGAAATCTTCAGGTAGTTCTACCCTAAAAGAGATTTTTCTACCTGAATAAGGATGTCTGAAAGCAAGTTTCCAGGAGTGAAGCATCTGCCTTGGTGCAGCACCTTTTTTTTTGCGGTATCTTCTGTGCTGATATATCCTCTCCCCGATTAAAGGGTGATCAATGGCATAAAAATGTACTCTTATTTGATGGGTTCTCCCGGTTTTTAAAAGAGCCTCAATAAGGCAGGCTGTTGTATATCTTGTTTTGAGTTTCCAGTCTGTTATGGCGGGTTTCCCGGTTTCATGGTTTACAGCCATTATTTTCCTTTTAACCGTGTGGCGGCCAATGGGAAGATTGATTTGACCTTGGGTCTCGGATAAATTCCCTGCAATTAGAGCAAGATATTTTTTTTCTACCCTGCGCTGTTTAAATTCTTTTTGCAGGAAATGTAAAGCCTGAGTGGTTTTAGCAACCACCATCAAACCAGATGTGTCTTTGTCCAACCTGTGAACAATACCGGATCTGAATGGATCTTCCCCAACATTTTTTATTGCTGGTTCATGGAACAGTAGAGCATTTACAAGGGTTTTTGATAAATTGCCAGGTGCAGGATGCACTACCATGCCGGGAGTTTTGTTGATAACAATAATATGGTCATCTTCAAATATAATATTGAGATCAATTTTTTCAGGGGTGACTGCTGTTTGAATGGTTGGTTCATTGATGATTCCTTTAATAACATCACCCTGTTTAACCCTGTAACCAGGCTTTTTTTTATTGTTATTAACAAGGATATGGCTGCTATTTATAAGATAGCCGGCTCTTTTTCTGGAGCATGTCTTAACAAAATTTGAGATTATGGTATCAAGGCGCGTGCCTGTTAAATCATCATGGATATTGATATTTATTTTCATAATTCTTAAAAAAACAGCTGTTTTTTAAATAGTGCCGACCGAAAACCGCTAATTTGTCCAATTACGGTGTTGGAAAAAAAATTTAATCCTCGGAATACTACTTGTATGCTTGTGGTTAAATTTTTTTTCCGCCTTGTACTAGAACAAATTATCAGGTTTTCGTTCAGGCACTAAACAAAAAGACCGGCAGACTTTTACAGCCTGCCGGTCTAAATAATTATTCTGATTATTTTGATCTTAATTAAAAAGGTTCTCGATTTCCTGCATCATTGCTTCTTCTTCTATATCTTTGGCAGTGGATAATTCTTGAACCAATAAATTCTGAGCTGTATCAAGAAGTTTGCGTTCACCAAAGGAGAGGTCTTTTTCAAGTCTTAAATTGAAAAGATCTCTGAAAACTTCAGCAACATCATATATGGAGCCGGTTTTGATTTTATCCATATATTCTCTGTATCTCCGATTCCAGGTCTGGTTATCTGCACCTTGTCCCTTTTTCTTCATAACTTTATAGACTTCAGGGACTTCTGTCTCAGGGATAACGTCTCTTAAACCCACTGATTCTACGTTTGTAGTGGGAATCATGATCACCATACCGTTTTCCACAATTTTCATCATGTAAAAATTCATGGTGTCACCATTTATCTGCTTGCTTTCAATTGATTCAATACACCCTACACCGTGTGCAGGATAAACTGCGAGGTCTCCTTTTGCAAATTCTTTTTTAGTTGTTGATAATTGTTTTACCTTGGTTGTTTTAGAGTTTGCACCCATTAGCTGTACCACCTTTCTTTTTATAAGAACAATTAGCCCATCTTCACGCAGAAAACCATATTTTGACAATATTGTCAATAAAATTATTTTTTTATGGTTTAAAGTTTGATGATCTTTTTCTGAAAAAATCGACTTTTTCAATTTGTATTAAACAAATTCATGGCAGAGGTAATGCCGTTTTCAATAATGTGAAGAGAGGCATTGCAGGCAGTATCAATAACAGAATCAAGTAATTTTGCCTCATTTTGAGAAAAACTGCCCAGAACATGTCCTGTGATGTTTTTTTGTGATCCGGTTTTTTGTAATTCGGGATGACCAACTCCTATTCTAATTCTGGTACAATCTTTTTTTCCAAAAGCGTTGAATATGGATTTCACCCCGTTATGGCCGCCATGTCCACGGTTTTTAACAATTTTAATTTTCCCGAAATCAAGGTCCATATCATCATGGATAACAGTGATATCTTCCATGTTTACTTTATAATATGAGGCAAACCTGTGGATGGGGAATCCGCTTTTATTCATATAGGTCAGGGGCTTGATAAGAAATAGAGGTACCCCTTTAATTTTTGTTTTGACATAATCAGAATCAAAATGGGATTTATCAATAAAAAGGTGGGATTTTGAAGCGATGGCTTCAATGGTTAGAAAACCGACATTATGACGGGTATGGGCATAATTTTTACCTGGATTGCCCAGACCCGCAATAATTTTAAATTTTGAATCTGACATCTACACTTGGATTATTTATCTGCAGTGTCTTTGTCGGCAGTTTCAGCTTTGCCAGCGTCAGCATCTTCTCCGTCAGTTTCTCCTTCAGCTTCTCCCTCTTCGAGAAGATCTTCATCCTCTTCAATCTCTTCTTCCTCTTCAGTAGGTGCTCCTATGGCGATGACGGTAAAGTCAACATCAAAGGGAATTTCAACATTATCACCAAGATCAATCTCTTCAACATGGACTGAATCACCTATTTCAAGGTCGGAAATATCAATTTGAATGCTTTCAGGTGTGTCAGCAGGTTTGCAGACCACGTCAAGCTCACGCCTGATAATTTGGACAACACCGCCTTCTTCCACTCCTTTACTTTTGCCAACAACTGCTACAGGGATACTTACAGTAACTTTTGTATCCATATCAATTTCATGCAGGTCAATATGTAAATAGTTCAAACCAAAAGTGTCCATCTGCATCTCTTTGAGCATGACAGTTTTGCTTTTGCCCCCTTCAATTTTAAGATTGAAAAACAGACCTGTTGAACCGTTTTCCCTGATGATTTTGTCAAATTCAATGGCATCGAGAGAAAGCATGACAGGTTCACTCTTGGGTCCATAGACTATTCCCGGTATTGCCTTGTTTTGCCTTAATCGTCTCGCACCACCTTTGCCGCTTGTTTCTCTCTGTTTTGCTTTTAATTTAATTAAATCCAAAGTTTTTTCCTCCGTATCTGCATGAATCCATGCTTAAAGACTAATATTAATTATTTTTTTATATATGTTATACAAATAAAGAATTTACCGAATCACCCTTGTAACTGCGCATAATTGCTTCACCAATGAGTCTGGAAACAGACAGCGTTTCGATCTTGTCACAATTTTCTGCTTCTTTAGACAGAGGGATTGTATCTGTTACAACAAGAGAACTTAAAGATGATTTATCTATTCGATCAATGGCTGGTCCTGAAAGTACAGGATGCGTACAATACGCATGAACAGCTTTTGCCCCTTTTTCCATGACAACATTCCCCGCCTCTGTCAATGTTCCGGCAGTATCAACCATGTCATCAAGGATGATTGCAGTTTTATTTTCAACATCTCCGATAATGGCCATGGCTTTTGCCTGATTTGGCGCGCTCCTCCTTTTATCAATAATGGCAAGGCTGGCATTCAGACGTTTGGCATATGCCCTTGCCCTTTCAACACCTCCTGCATCAGGAGATACAACAACTACACCCTCAGCGTAACGGGTTTTAATATCCTCAATTATAATGGGTGCAGCATAAAGATTATCAACCGGGCAATTAAAAAAACCTTGAATCTGTCCTGCATGCAGATCCATTGTGATAACTCTATAAACACCAGTGCTCTCGAGCAAATCAGCAACAAGTTTGGCGCTGATTGGAACCCTTGGAGAGACTTTTTTATCCTGGCGTGAATATCCAAAATATGGGATTACCGCTGTAATCCTGCTGGCAGAAGAGCGTTTAAAAGCATCAATCAAAAGTAATAATTCAACAAGATTGTCATTAACAGGGTGACATGTGGATTGGATTAAATAAATTTCCTGTTTCCTGACATTTTCATTAATTTCAACCTGTATTTCTCCATCACTGAAACGGTTGACTTTCATCCTTCCCAATGGTTTTGCAAGGTATTGGGAAATCATGCCTGCAAGAGCAGGATTTGCATTACCAGCAAAAATCGACAAGCCATTCATAGGTATCTCTCTGTTTTTAATTATTAATTATTAATTATTTATTTTTAATTTTGAATTAAGAGCAATGTCTTTATAAAAAATTAAA
Organism: Deltaproteobacteria bacterium; assembly: GCA_027858995.1. GTDB lineage: Bacteria > Desulfobacterota > Desulfobacteria > Desulfobacterales > Desulfobacteraceae > Desulfobacula. The sequence goes on from JAQIBP010000078.1 coordinate 50,995, forward strand.
AATCCAACCCTCAAAATTTAAACAATGGCTGGGGCGAGAGGACTCGAACCTCTGAATGCAGGGATCAAAACCCTGTGTCTTACCACTTGACGACGCCCCAATACAATTAATTGTGACCTTTAAATAACTCTCCATTTAGTAAAATAGATTGAGTATTATTTAAAAGCCTCAAATCATAAGTCATATTTAAACGAGGAGAGAAACAGTTTTTTTTTACTTTTATTCCATTTTGATAAAAGTTTTTCATATCCTTTGTTTGCATTTTCATGTTCTGTGAAAAGTGCAAAAAGAGATGAGCCGCTTCCAGTCATAAATACTTTTCTTTCCAGCAACAATTCCATCTCTTCTTTTGTTTCCCTGATCTCAGGATATAACCTGCATGCTGATTCTTCAAGCTCATTATGCATTATATCCCTTACATCAAAATCTACTCCCCGCAACAATACACTCAACGCAGTATTCATATTATATTTTTGGTTTGTTGTCAATTTAAAATCAATATTTTTATACACTTTTGCAGTTGAAGCGTGGACACCTGGATCACATAATACAAGATGATAAGGTTTTAAGATTTCTATTTTTTCAAGCTTTTCACCAACACCTCTTGCAATGGCAGGGCTGTTAAAAATAAAAAAGGGGACATCAGCACCAAGGCTTAAACCCATTTTCATGAGTTGGGATTTTGAATATGGATTTTTGTGATAATTATTTAAAGAAGTCAACACAGCTGCTGCATTGCTGCTGCCACCTCCAAGCCCTCCACCAGGGGGAATTTTTTTTATAATTTTTATGGAGAGGCCATTTTTTTCTTTTCTCTCATTTTTTGTAAAACAATTTAAAAAAAGATCAGCAGCTTTATAGGCAATATTTGATTCATCATTTGGAACATCGGGATGATCACAGGTGATTGATATATTTTTTTTTGAAAACTCAATATAGAGATCATCATAGAGATCAATTTGTGTCATTAAAGAACAAAGATTGTGATACCCATCCTTTCGTCTGGAAGTAACATACAAGAAGAGGTTTATCTTTGCAAAGGATTGAATCTTTTTTATCAAGTTTTTGCCTTAACAAAAGCAACTCTGATTTCACTTAGCAAAGTATTAAGCAGGTTTTTTTCATTTTCATCCAAATTGCCACGGGTCTTCTCTTCCAACATGGCAATCATGTTTATAGTGTGTTTTGCAAGATCAAGGTTGACAGATTTTTTTCCCGATGAAGGGTCTTCAACCTGGCCAAGTTGAACAAGCCCTGATGAGTATAAAGATAAAATAAAACTTGAAAAATCAATTTTTGGTAAAGGCTCTTTTTTGTCGGAAGGGGGGGTATCTATTGTAAAACCGTTTCCCTTAGTCATTTTATTTCTCCTTAAATATAAAAAGTTCTACAAACCCGTGTTTGATCAAAAAGTTGCCCATATGCGAGGCGCAAGTTCGAAGAAATGCGTATGCATACAACTTTTGCAACCGGAGTGTACTGTAGTACATGAGGATTGCAAAAGTTGGAAGCAACGAAGCAGATGGGTGAGTCTTCGGTCAAACACTGATTATTCCAATGTCCATTTAATGTTAAATCCATCTTTTGTCACAGCTGCAAGGTAATTATCAAAATAAAAATTTTCAACAAGATATTTTTTATTCAAATATTCAACTATCAAATTGTTATCATCAGTAATAGTTTTGATTTTTGTCTTTGACAATCCTTTTATCCCATCACCTGTCAGTTTTAATACAGTTTCTTTGGCAGTAAATGCCCTGAAAAAAGCAATATTTTTGTCATGGTTTTTAAAAATCAATTGTTCATCAGGGTTGACAATCCTTTTAAACAATTTGTTTGAAACATCCTTTACACTCTTTATAAATTCAATATCAATACCAACATTTTTTTTGGATACAATTCCTGCCACAAAATCAAGTTTGTGTGTCACAGACCAGTAAATATCATTTAAGGGCTCAGGAACTCCATATTTATCTTTTTTAAACCTCTCTATTTCAAGTTTTGATTTTAAAGAAGATGCCTTTGCACTTTTTCTGGCAAACCTGCTTAAAGCTGAAACTTTTGCTCTCCCTTTCAGGTTCCTTATATTTTCAGGCACTCTGTTAATAACCGGATATAAAAAGATGTAAAAATTCCCCTGTTTTAAATTAAAAATTATTGATTAATTCTTCATTTTCCAGTTGTATGATAATATCTGCTACTGTAGTACCAGAACCCTCTTCATGCACAAACAGGGGATTAATATCAAGTTCTTTTATCATGGGATGATTATCAGCCATGGCTTTTAGAGCTACAATATGCTTTTCTATGGTTTCAATATCCGAAGGTTTTTCTCCCCGCAGCCCTTTGAAAATTGGATATCCTTTGATGGATCTGACCATTCTTCTTGCAACGTTTCTACCCATGGGGGATAATCTGAAAGCCACATCCTTATATACCTCAACAAAGATTCCACCCAGTCCGAACATGACAGCATGGCCGAAAACAGGATCTTTTGACAATCCAAGGATAACTTCCTTGCCCTTAGGTGCCAGTTTTTGAACCAGTACACCTTCTATAAGTGCATCAGAGTTATATATTTTGGCTTTTTCCATGATTGTTTCAAAGGCATCCTCTGCGCTTTTCCTATCCTCAAGCCCGACAATTACACCTCCTGCATCAGTTTTATGGAGGATATCAGGAGATACAATTTTCATGACAACGGGGTATCTCATTGTATCTGCAATTTTACCAGCCTCTTCTCTGGATTTAGACAAATCCATTGGAAGAGTCTTGAACCCATAGCATCGCAGTATTTCATTGCCGTCAAGCTCTCCAAGAACCATCCTGCCCTCTTTTATATATTTATCAATGATTTTACCTGCTTTTTCTTTATCATATTCCAGGTCATACTGGGGCAGTATTTTTCTGAAAAGCCATTTCATCCCCTGTCTCAGTGCTCCGAGAGATCTGGCAGCACTTTCAGGAAACTGATAAACAGGAACTTTGTGTTTCTGCAAAAGTTTGACCCCGTCAGAAACATCCACAACTCCCATGAAAGAGCAGACAATCGGTTTTCTGCTGGTTTTTGCAATATCCACAACTGCTTGAGCAGTACCTATGGCATCGGTCATGGATTGCGGTGTCAGGATAATCAAGACAGCATCCACTTCTCGATCACTCAATACTGTGGCCAATGTCTTGTCATACCGGTCTTTTGCAGCATCTCCAATCACATCCACAGGGTTGTTAAAATTAGCTGTTGAAGGAAGATATTTTTTTAACTCTTTAATGGTTTCGTCTGAAAACTGAGCAAGTTTTAATCCTGACTGTTCACTCATATCTGTGGCAATAATTCCTGGTCCGCCTGCATTGGTTATAATGGCAATATTATCACCTGTTGGATATTTATTGGCAGCAAAAGCCTGGGCATAATCAAAGAGCTCATTAACTGATTTACAACGAAGGATTCCAGACATTGTAAAAATTGCATCATATAAAGCATCAGAACCTGCAAGGGCACCGGTATGAGATGCTGCAGCCCTGGCACCGGCATCTGATGAACCTGATTTTATGGCAATAACATGGGTGGGATTAGTACCTGAAGTCATATCTCTGACCTCTGTGATAAATTCTTGAGCATCCCGGGACAACTCTTCCATATATATCATGACCACATCTGTATCAGGGTCATTATGATAGTATCTTAGCAAATCAAGTTCATCCACATCAGCCTTGTTGCCGATGGAGATGAATTTTGAAAAACCAAACCCCTTGTCAGCAGCATAATCAAGCACTGCCGTGCAAAGAGCCCCGCTTTGGGAAATAAACGAGACATTTCCAGGTTTTGGCATTCTTGCTGAAAAGGAGGCATTTAAGGATATTTTTTCAGATGGGTTAATAACCCCAAGACAATTCGGCCCCACCACCCTTACACCGGCATTGGCACACAAGGCTTTGATCTTTTTTTCAATTGCAGCACCTTCACCCCCAACTTCCTTAAAACCTGCTGAGACAATTACAATACCTTTAATACCATTTGCAATACAATCTTTAACTGCCTCTAAAGCAGCTTTTGGAGGAAGAATAATCATTCCAAGGTCAATGGGATCAGGAATATTGGATATAGAGGTGTAGCATTTAACACTTAATACAGATTTTGCTTTTGGGTTAACAGGATAAAGCGTACCCTTAAATCCCCCTGCCAGAATATTTGCAAAAATATCATGCCCCACCTTTCCTTTTGTGGTTGAAGCCCCTATAACTGCTATGGTTTCAGGCGAAAATATTGCATCAAGTTTATCCATTGATCCCCCTTATGTTTGTTTTCTGCAATAAAAAAATATTGTTTTAATACTATAGAAATACAAAAAAATTTGCAAAGAGATTTTGTGAGAGTTTTTCAAACTATCTTAAGAGAATTATTAACTTACAATCAACCCCTTTTCAATAATGGATCTCACCCTTACTGAGATAAAACTCTTCTTCTTTTTTGCTTAGGAAAATAACTACTATTAGTGGAAAAAATATATTGACAATTAACTGTCAAATTGTTACTATGCTGTCATGAATCATAAAAAGCAAAATAAAAGAACACAATCAGGTGAAGTTTTCACAGATTTAATTTTAGAAACATCACGGATTTTCATGGACTGTAATTCCCCCTAATATTCATGGCTTTCTATCACGAATCATTTAGCCTCTGCTCAACAAACCATTTAATATCAAGTAGATAAGCGCCTCAGAGCCTG
>JAQIBP010000091.1 GCA_027858995.1 Deltaproteobacteria bacterium
ATAATTACTTTGAGTTGTTTTCTTATAATTGGTTGTTCAGAGAAGGATGAATGGGTTGATGAATATTCATCCTTGATTCGTGAATGTAAATTGGGTCGAGAAATATCACTTCCTTTAAAAATTCCAAATGGCCTTGCTTATGATGGTAAATATGTATGGTCAGCGGACTACAACAACAAAAGGCCGGGGAATATTATCGCTATTGATATTAATTCAGGAATTATAAAACATTCTGTAAGTATTTTAGAGCATATGGAAGGCTTAACCTGGGATGGAAGGAATTTTTGGGTAGGTGCACCCGCAAAAAAAATATCTAAACTTGCCGAAAATTCATTGAGAATAGTTAAAACCATCAATTCTCCAACAGGAGAAGACGCAGATGGTTTGGCATGGGATGGTAAATATTTATGGATTGCCTCACACTTTCATGGAAGACGGGGTGCTCAAATTATTAAAATGGATGTTGACTCTAAAAAGATACTTAATGAATTCAACTTACCGTTTAAGGAAGTCGGCGATATCACATATATGGATGGATACATATGGGGTATCAAATTTTGTTTGAGTGATAAGCCAGAGGAAAAGCCGTATATATTTAAAATGGACACTGATTTTGGGGAAATTGTAAGGCTCTATCATACCAAAGAATTACCAAGAAAAATGTGGGGATTGACTCAGATAAACGGCAAACTATGGTTAAGTAATGAAAAAGAAAAGGAAACATCAGTTATTAAAATTATTGAAGTGTTATTCCACAAAGATGAAAAGTAGAGGTAAGAATATTTTTGGAAGAGATGAATTACTAAAAAACTGTTGGACCCAAGATAAAGCAAAGTTTACGCTCTGCAAGATTGCTGGTTTGCTTAATCTTAACTGATACGATTTTGAATAGTTAAACAGGAATCAAAAATGAAAAAAATTTCCATAATAAAAGGAACACGGGAAGGGGGAAGCTTTCAAAATCCCTATATTCAAATAATGCGTATAGATCACTGGTTTAAGAATATCTTCATATTTCCGGGTATTGCCTTTGGGTTGCTTGTAAATAATCATGTTGATCAATCACTAATGATAAAAATATTTTTGGGGGTTTTTGCAACCTGCTTTGCTGCATCGGCAAACTATTGTATCAACGAGTACCTGGATGCGGAATTCGATCGCTTACATCCAAAAAAGCGTAACCGTCCCTGCGCACTTGGCCTTGTTCGGTTTGAATTCGTGATTTTGCAATATTTCCTGCTATGTCTTATCTCCATTATCATGGGGTGGAACATTAATATAGCCTTTTGCAGTACCATTGTTCTCTTTTTGATCATGGGAGTCTTCTATAATGTTTCACCCATTCGCTTAAAGGACAAACCCTTTATTGATGTGCTCACGGAATCTTTGAATAATCCCATTCGATTTCTGCTTGGATGGTTTATTATCATCCCCATTTTGCTTCCACCTTCCAGTGGTCTATTGGCCTACTGGTTTGGTGGCGCTTTTTTAATGACCATAAAACGATTTGCAGAGCTGAGAACTATTGGGAAAGAGGTTTCAAAAAAATATCGTCCCACCTTTAAATATTATACTCAGGAGAAGCTCCTAATTGTCCTCTTTTTCTATGCACTTTGTGCTGCATTTTTCCTGGGTATCTTTCTATTTAAATACCGTATTGAAATGGTGCTGAGTTTTCCATTTCTTGCATTACTCTTTGCTGCCTACTTTCGCTTGGGACTCAAGAGCGATTCCGTTGTGCAGAATCCTGAAAAACTTTACAAAGAATGGCAATTTGTTATCTTTGGTGTAGGACTGATACTTTTTATAGCCTTGCTTATGTTTGTTGATATTCCCTGGCTCCACTTACTTCTGAGTAATAATTTTTCATGAGTTAAGGAGAGATTGAATACTGACTCGAGAAACTACCATAAAGCTTATGAAGTATATCGTTAGCGGTTTTACTGCCGTGGTGTTACACTTATTAGTCTTGACCTTTCTGGTGGAAGCTGCCAAAGTCAACAAAATTATGGCAACCTCTGCAGGTTTTTGCATCGGATCTGTAGTAAATTATCTTTTGCAGTACTATTGGGTATTTTGTTCGGACCAACACCATCAGAAAGCATTTGTTTTCTATTTTAGCTTTGCAATTATCATGCTGGTTATCAATGCCAGGATATTTGAATTTTTTCTCAATACCCTCAACTTGCATTACCTCTTAAGCCAGTGTATGGCCACTGGCATTGTTTTTATCTTGAACTATCATTGCAATCTTTTTATAACGTTTCGTCAATCACGGAGGAAGTCATGACAGAAGAAAGGATGGCATGTTGTGCATTGTACGACTTGGATGGAACTATTACAAAAGATGACTGCTATCTTGGTTTTTTATGCTACATGCTGCTTCGTCGGCCTGTCAGGTGGATGAGAATTCCCATTCTCGCCATGGGGGTTTTGATGTACAAAATAGGTTTTAAGGATAACTCCTGGCTGAAGGTTTTTTTTTTAAAGCATGTGCTGGAGGGGCTGAAAAAGGATGATGTGACCCGCCATGTTGCCTGTTTTCTCAATAAAACATTACCCCGAACGATCAAACCAAAGGCTGTCCAGAGTATTAAAAACCATCAGGAGAGAGGCGACTACCTGATACTTTTGACGGCGAGTCTTGATTTGTATGCAGAGGCGATAGGCAAGCAACTTGGTTTTCATCAAGTGATTAGTACTAAAGCAGAGCGGGATGCAGTTGGCACCATTACTGGTAGACTTAACCAGGAAAACTGCCATGGTAAAACCAAAGCCATTCATCTGCTGTCTTTAAAAAAAAAGTGGCCAAACATCTGCTTTATAGCATATACCGACCACCACTCGGATATTCCCATGGTTGAAGAAGCAGATACATCAGTGGCCGTCAACCCCGATAAACGGCTTCGGGCATATGCCATAACCCACAACATACCGTGCGAGGATTGGAATTGAAACACAGCAGAGAATACTCCATACATGGGAGATCTTTCCTTCAGGCATCGCCAAAGAATAGTCCATCGTGGTTGATAGAAAATGAACCCCTTATTTTCTGGTTTATGACTATACTTTTTCTGGTACCCATCTGGTTTTCAAACTTTTTGCCCACCCAGGACGGTCCAGCCCATCTTTACAATGCTCATCTGCTTAAAAATTTTTTAACTGGTATTCCCAACGATGTCGTATCTGGGTTTTACGAGCTGAATACCAATCCCACCCCCACATGGTTTTTACACATCATTTTGACAGGACTTCAATTTTTCTTTTCTCCTTCAGTGGCTGAAAAATTGGTGGTAACGATCCTTATTCTCTCTCTTCCCGCAGCTGCCCGCTTTGCTGTTGGAAAGATAGATCAGACCATGAAACCCCTTGCATGGCTCGCGTTTCCTATGACCTATAGTCTACTTTTTTATCACGGCTTCTATGGTATGTGCTTTTCCGTACCCTGCTTTTTATTTACTTTTGGAGCTGTCCTGGATTATTTGCGTACAGGCAGCTCCTATTCCCTTTTCCTAATAACTGTAGGAAGTTTGCTCTGTTATGTTATGCATATTATTGGATTGGGCCTGCTTGGCTTAGCTGTTGTAGTTCTTGGTATTGGGTGGGCACTCATGATTTGGCAAAATAATGTAACTATCCTTTGGGGCTTTGTAACAAGCCGCCTGATTCCCCTTGGTATGACTTTTTTGCCCGCACTCCTTTTAATGGTGCTTTTTCTCGGTGAAAAGCAGTCAGTATTGAAATCAGAGTTTGATCTGTCTCATCTTTTTTCCCGGGGCCAGAATCTGGGACTCTCTGGCAGTTTGTTTTCCATTATCTTTACAGGACCAGCTGCCCTTCTTTCCGTGGGAACAATATTTTCCCTGCTTTTATTCCTTCTTCTCGCGGGCATGCTGCGTGGTCGTCACCTGAAATTAGGTATGACACGAATCATGTTTGCCATTTTCCTACTGTTTTGCTTACTGCAACTTTTTTTGCCCCAACTATTTCTTGTTACACCCAATAACGGCATGATGGGAGGAGGGTTTATCAGCCAGAGAATCGCCCTGTTCATCACACCAGTTTTCATACTTTTCTTGGCAACCTGTTCCAACAGCATCAATTATTTTTTCAACCAGTTTCGGATTGTACTGTTTTTTACTGTTTTTATTCTATGTTTTCACAGCATAAGCATTTACCATTTCAATGGATATCTTAAGGAATATATTGCCTTTGGCCGCCATATCCAACCAGACACCCTTTTTATGCCCCTGCATTTTTTTCCAGAAGAGAAACTAACAATCCGGGGACCTTTGGGCATAGCACTCCGATGGAGATTTGACCCGCTTGTCCATGCATCCAATCATATAGCCATGGAAACAGGAGCATTGAGCCTTGATAACTATGAGCCTTCCATGGGCTATTTTCCTCTCTTGTACAGAAATGATATGAATCCTGAAACCATTGGATATGTTGACTGTCGTCTGAGGAGTCTCTATGGAGACCGTCCCACGGTTTTTAAAAACCTCATAACTCATTATAAAGAAAAAGGATTTCCTGTGAAGTACGTCCTTGTCTGGCGCATGGCTGATGCTGGGCTATCAGAAGATCTTGCAATGGTGCTGGCAGACTCTTCAACCTTAATTGCAGAAAGCAGGCATGGACAGCTCTATCAAATAAATGGAGAAACGGCAGTGAAATGAATCTTTGGAGAGAAATATCATTGGAATAAAATGGTCTCTTTTATATTGTAGCAGAGGGAAAAGAGCTGTTTTTTTGCAACTGAATTGTAAACTTATAACTTCAATGGAGGAGGAGAGAATTGTCAAAAGGTAATAATTATCAGTTAGAAAAAACAAGTAAATTTTACCTGAAAAATAAAACAAAATTTAGCAAGGATTTATTTAGTAAGATATTCACATTTTTGAGAAAAGATGATATTATCGTTGAAATAGGCCCTGGTTTAGGACATTTTGCTAAGGAGACAAGAATTCATGGGTTAGAATATATTGGTTTTGAGCCATCAAAAGTATTGCGCGAAAAATTGCAAAAGAACAATATTAATGTGCGGGATGAATTTATACCACCCATACCTTTAGAAAATGATTGTTGTGATCTGGTCTATGCCAGTATGATTCTTGAGCACCTTCCAACCCACACCAAAGCTTCAGAATTTTCTTTAGAAATCGCAAGAGTTCTAAAAAAAGGCGGCCATGTTTGTCTTATTGTCCCCAATTATTTAACATCCAAAGAGTTTTTTTTTGAGATGGATTATACCCATAGCTTTGTTACAACAAAACGTAGAGTAACAAATCTGTTACGTGATGCTGAGTTGCAATTAGTGGAAGTACAGCATGTCATTGGATGGTTTTGGGTGAAATCAGGATTTTTTCATCATATTTTAAGGCATTTAATAAATACTTTGATGGTCCCCGTTCATTTTGGAGTTACAACATGGTTTTTTGAGTACATAGGATTGGAGACATTATTGTGGAAGATACGAAAAACTTTTTTTGAGTCCCTGATTATAGTGGCTAAAAAATAATCAAATATTTCCATATAATTTTATATTATTTAATAGAAGACTGTACGCATGAAACAGAAAATAACAGCATTATACAACATTTTTAGGCGCCAAAAAAAAATAGCTGGTTTGCCAATCCACATTCAAGTGGAGACGACAAACGCATGTAACTTAAGATGTGCGACATGCCACCGAGATCTACTTTATCCACAACCAACAATAATGAAGTTTGTAGATTTTAAAAAAATTTATGATAATGTACTACCCGAAAATATAAATGTTAGCGGTTTGGGGGAACCATTGCTTAATCCTGACATTTTTGAAATGATTAAATACGCTAAAAATAGAGGCACCGCAGTTAATTGTGCATCAAATTTCACGCTGGCCGGGGATAAAATCGAGAAAATTATTGACAGCGGTATTGATCAAATTAAAATTTCAGTTGATGCAGCCGATGCTGAAACTTATTTAAAAATAAGAAAAAAAAATTTTTACGATATTTTGATTGATAATATAAAAGAGCTGAATAAGGTGAAAAAATTGAAAAAGAGCAGCAAACCGGTTCTTAGATTTAACTATGCCCTTCAGCAAGATAATATTGACCAGTTGATTGATACGATCAAACTTGCTGCTAAATTAAAAATCCCCGGAATTTATATCCAATACCTCGAGTATATTAATAGAGAGGATCGAAAGGAACGCCTTGTCGGGAAAATATCTGCTGATAAATTGAAAAATATCCTGATAGAAGCTGAAAATCTTGCTAAAAAGTTAAAGATAACAACAAACACAAATATCTGGATGAGGGATTTTGATACCTTCTATAATAAAATGCGTCCTGAAGGAGAATTTATTCCTAATAATAATAAATGCTATTTCCCCTGGTTTTCTTCCTGGATAGATGCTGACGGAACAGTGAGACCCTGCCCGATAATACCGTGGCAGATAGAAGAAGCCCATATGGGCAATGCTTTAAAAGAAAATTTTTCTGATATCTGGAACAATGATAAATACCAGTCATTGCGTGCGGCTTTAGCCCACGGTGAAAGGCCAACGGGGCCTTGCAAAACCTGTATCCCTCAGAGTTTATTTAATATTTTCCAAATTCGGACAAAATTACTTCCAGGGAGAAATTAAATGTGCGGCATAAGTGGCTTTGTTGGAGGGTTTACTAAAAATGATTTACAAACAATGAATCAATCCATGGTTCATCGAGGCCCGGATGATTATGGCACCTACTTTAAGAATAATGTTGGTCTTGCTCATCGCAGGTTAAGCATTATTGATGTCGAGGGCGGACATCAGCCCATGTCTAATGAGAAAAATACAATATGGATTGTTTTTAATGGTGAAATTTATAATTTTCAGACTTTGCGAAAAGACCATCTTAAATCTTATAGGTTTAAAACAAGGAGTGATACTGAGGTCATTCTCCATCTCTACGAAAAATATGGTGAAAAATGCATAGAATATCTTCGGGGAATGTTTGCATTCGCCATCTGGGATGAAAATAAGCAAAAATTATTAATCGTCCGTGATCGGTTTGGTATAAAACCATTATATTACGCCCAAACCGGCAGAGGACTGATTTTTGCCTCTGAATTAAAGGCAATATTAGCAATCGATGCAGTACCGCGTAAGGTGGATAAGGAAGCGCTGAATTTATACTTATCTTTCAGGTATGTTCCTGGCTCCGGAACAATGATAGACAGCATCAAAAAACTGGAACCTGCACATTCTATGGTTTATCAGAATGGATGTTTGAAAATCAGCAAGTATTGGGACCTTAGCTTTGACAAGGATACAGGCAAATCTGAAGAGTATTACAGCCAGAGGTTAACTGAATTATTAAAAGAATCAATAGATATCAGATTATTAAGTGAAGTTCCACTAGGAGCATATCTCTCAGGGGGGTTAGATTCCAGTTTTATGGTCGGACTGATGAGCCAGATCGTTCATGAGCCGATAAAAACATTTACAGCAGGGTTTGATGGCAGTTGGTATGATGAATCACCTCATGCGGAAATCATTGCAAAGGAGTTTAATACAGACCACCATCTTTTAAAAACAAAAGCAGATGATGTAACTATACTTGAGAAGGTAATCTGGCACCTTGATGAACCTTTGGCAGATGCCGCAACCATACCGACCTATCTTTTATCTCAACTAACAAAAAAAGCTGTCACCGTGATATTAAGTGGAGAAGGAGCAGATGAATTATTAGCAGGTTATGATAAATATAAATTTTTATTTTATGCGGGAAAATTTTCTCCTTCATTTTTCAACCCTTTCTTTATGTTCATGCAAAATATATTCAAGGGAAATATTAAAATGGAGAGAGGATTTAATTTGTTGTGCTCAAAACAAAGAAATCAGATAAATTATTTAGATTTTGCCGCAGTTTTTACAAATCAAGAAAAACAACAATTGCTGGGACCGGAGTTAAAGGAACTGCAAGGCATGAATAAGGTGCCAGAGAGAATTATTAATAAATACTTGTCTTACAGTGAAAAGGGAGGAGATTTGTTGGACAGACTTCTGTATCTTGATATTAAAACCTGGTTACCCAATGATGTACTATTGAAAAATGATAAGATGACTATGGCTCATTCACTGGAAGCCCGCGTACCATTTTTGGATCACAAATTTGCAGAATTTGCAATGACAATTCCTAACCGTCTAAAATTAAAATGGTTAACGGAAAAGTATATCCTTCGACAATCAATGAAAGGGATTGTGCCAGACAATATTATTAACCGGAAAAAGCATGGTTTTACAGTCCCTGTTGCTAAATGGATGCAGGATGGATTAAAGCAATATGTTGAGAAGCTCTTAAATACAGGCAGAATAACCAAGTTGGGGTATTGGAATAGATCCTATGTCGAGAGATTGCTCAAGCAGGATCTAAGTAATCAATTCTATAAGAGACAATTTTGGACAATAATTACCTTTGAGATATGGCATAGAATTTTTATTGAACAAGAAACTATAAATATATAGTTATTACAATCATGCGTATTGGTCCACAAATAAGTGTTTGTGAAATTTTTAAATTATTAATGTTAGATTAGGAGATTGTAAATGGGATGGCCTTTTATATCAAATAATAAGAAAATTTTGTTCTTTATCCTTTTTTTAGGTGCTGCTATTCGTTTGTTGGGCCTTTGGCATGGTTATCCATACTCTTATTATCCTGATGAAGCCCATTTTGTTAAACGTGCTTTATCTTTTGGTTCAGGAGATTTGAATCCTCACTGGTTTCATAAACCTGCCTTTTATATGTACATTTTATTTTTCGAATATGGTTTGTATTTCATTTTCGGAAAAATAATCGGTCTGTTTTCTTCTGTGAATGACTTCGCAGTATCATATATTCTAAATCCAGGCCCATTCTATATGATCGGCCGATTGACCACCGCTTTATTTGGTGTTGGTTCAATATTATGCGTTTATATGGTTGGTGAAAAGCATTTCAAAAGAAAGTCTGGAATAGCTGCGGCAATTCTTCTTTGTGTAAGTTTTGGCCAGGTTGTTGCATGCCAAGATGTAAAGGCAGATATTCCTGCAAGTTTTTTTGCTATTTTGTCCATGTATTTCCTTTTGAATTATTTGGATACTCATAAAATTAGAGATATAGTATTAACATCTATTATTGCAGGGGTGGGAGCGGCAACAAAAATTTATCCCATTGTCATGCTTATACCCATTATGATATCCATTGTTTATATAAAACTAAACCAACCTATTGATGTTTTAACTAAAATTATAAAAAGCTCCACTCTTGTTTTTACATCAATAATTGTATTTTACTCTGCATATTTTTTTTGTGCTCCTTTCAGCTTTATTGATCCCCTTGGGTTTTCGGACACATTTAGTCCTTTTATCAGGCTGATTAAAAGGATTATGCAAATTTTTTCGGGAACTGTTATTGAGAAACCTGATGATTTTATAGTAACCCGGACAGGTGTATTTGGTGGCTTCTTAGACTATTTTAAGACGATGGTTGATCCCAGGGGATTGGGTCTTGTTATTTTTAGTTTATCATTTTTGGGAATTATATGGGTTTGTTTAAAAAATAATATCAAAATGATAATTTTTTTATTATTTCCAATATGCTTTTTATTCTTATCTGTTTTTACACAACCGGGTTATGCTGCACCCAGACATCAAATACCAGTTTATGTATTTTTTACAGTGTGTGGGGGGATGTTTGTCTCTTTATTGATAGAAAAATTCAAATCAAAGGAAAAATTAATTACCATTCTTTTTTTAATGTCCTTAATTTGGCCATTGTTATTTATTATACAGCATGGAATTCAAATATCAAAAAGTGATACTAGGAATTTGGCCAAACAATGGATAGAAAAAAACATTAAACCTGAGAGCAAGCTTTTGATGGATGAGAATGGTCCTCCAATTCTTTTTAATGAAAAAGCTTTGAAGAAATCCCTTAAAAAAATTGAAGTATATGATTCTAATGGTAAAGGGCAGTTTACTACACATTACGATACTTATTTAAAATACCAGTTACTGGCTTCGAAAAAGGGACTTTCGTTCTATTTTGAAGAAATAAGGTTTCCATGGTGGCGTTCTTCATATACTAAATTGGAAATCAGCGTTATGAATACCGAATATGATAAAGATATGGCGAACCCTGTAAGACCTGTCGGTGTTAATAACTATGATTATTATGTCAATAACAATTTTAATTATGCAGTAGTGGTGAGTAGTAGGTATAAACGGTTTTTTGATCCAAAACGATCAGTGAAAAAAAAATTTCCAATATTTCATGAATTCTATTCTGAATTGTTTAAAAGGGGAGAACTCATAAAAGAATTTATACCCTTAAAAGGCGAAAGTAACGGACCTGTTGTGAAAATTTTTAAAATAAGGTAATTATCAAATGTCAATTTATCTAA
The DNA here is from genome assembly GCA_027858995.1 of Deltaproteobacteria bacterium. Classification (GTDB taxonomy): domain Bacteria; phylum Desulfobacterota; class Desulfobacteria; order Desulfobacterales; family Desulfobacteraceae; genus Desulfobacula. The sequence goes on from JAQIBP010000091.1 coordinate 10,423, forward strand.
GTATAGTTATTCCGTTTTATAATGAAGAGGAGTCTGTACAGGCTTTAATAGATTCTGTAAAGAAAACTTGTGTCGGTTCTGAATATAGCTATGAGATTATACTGGTGGATGACGGTTCAAAAGATAACACTTGGTGTTTAATTGAAAATGCAGCACAGACAAGTCGGGAAACAACTGGAATCAGACTACGTAAAAATTGTGGTCAGACTGCTGCCATGGTGGCAGGAATATCATATTCAACCGGAGACATTATTGTGACAATGGATGGGGATCTGCAAAATGACCCTGCTGATATTCCAGCTCTTCTCGAGAAAATTGAACAGGGTTATGATATTGTAAGCGGATGGAGAAAATATAGGAAAGATCATTTTTCAAGAGTGCTGCCTTCCAGAATTGCCAATTGGATCATTTCCATAACAACTGGAGTACATCTTCATGATTATGGCTGTTCTTTAAAGGCTTATCGCGCAGATTGCATAAAAACACTTGAAGCATATGGGGAGATGCATCGTTTTTTCCCCGCCGTGGCAAGTATGACAGGGGCAAGGGTTACTGAACTTCCTGTAAATCATTACCCAAGGAATTTCGGAGTTTCAAAATATGGGTTTGAAAGAGTTTTTAAGGTGCTGGCAGATATTGTATCAATCAACCTCATTATACGATTTTCATCTATGCCTCTTAAAGGGTTTTCAATATTTGCGTTGCCTTTTGTGTTGTTAGCTCTCTTTTCTTTTTTTACAGGGGGTGTGGCTTTTGTTTTTAACTGGACAGCTGGTAAAGCGGCGTTTTTTGGATTTATAGGGTTTTTTTCTTTTATGACAGCTGTACATTTATTAATTCTTGGGATGCTTGGGGAATTGATTGTAAATACCAGTGACCTTTCATTTACAAAGATGCCTGAAATAACAAAGAAAAATCTTAATTGATATGGGAGATTCATGCAAAATACTGAAATGCAGATAAAATACTCTATAATAATACTACTTGAAGAAGAAACAGGGGAAATTGACAGATTTGTCCGCCGAATTCATGAACTCTTTTCAAAAAAATATGAACCTTTTGAGGTAATTTTAATAGCCAATGGAACTGAAGGTTTTTTTAAGAATCAATTTGATGAAATAAAAAATGAATTCAGCAATATTCAAATTTATACGCTTTATAGAAAAAACACACAGGCTGTATGTATGAAAGCGGCTTTAAAAGAATCAAAAGGGGATATCATAATTGCCTGCGGCTCCTATCAGCAGATAACAATGGAAAGCCTTGGTCAGGCAATAGACAGCCTTGATACTCAGATAGATCTGATACTGCCCTGCAGAAAAAAACGGGTTGACCCTGTTTTTAATCAGTTTCAATCCAGTTTTTTTAACCTTTTGGTTAGAAAAATAACAGCGCATCGTTTTAATGATTTGAGCTGTACTGTCCGGATTGTAAGAAGAGAAGTTATGGAGAGTATTGATTTTTATGGTAATATGTATCGGTTTTTACCTGTAGTAGCAGCACAGAAAGGTTTTAAATATAAAGAAATAGATGCTGATCATTTTAAAGAGTTGGGTAAAACGGGTTTTTACAAACTATCAGAATACCTAATGAGGCTTCTTGATATTTTTTCATTACTTTTTCTTGTTCACTATACCAAAAAGCCTTTCCGGTTTTTCAGTACAATTGGAATCTTTTTTTTCAGTCTTGGTTTATCCTTTATTGGGTATGTTCTTTTTGATAAAATTTTCTCTGATGCTTATGTTGGAAATAATTTTATTTTAATTACAGGCTTTATTCTTTTTGCGGTTGGGGTGCAGTCTTCAGGCGCCGGTCTTCTTGGAGAAATTATTACCTTTGCCCATGGAAGAAAAAACAAAGAATACACTGTTGACAAAGTTATATCCCATTCATTTAAAGAAAAAGAGATATGAACGAATATGGAGCGGAGTAAAATTTTTAGAAGAAGAAATGAAGACTGAAGACTGAAAATTTGCGTATATAATTTATAGCTTTAGTAAGAAATTTTTCGTAGACCTGAATTTAAATTCAACAAGGATAAAAATAGTATGGGCATAATTTTTTCAATTATTTTGTTATTTGCAGTTATACATTTTTTGTATATTTTTATATGCATAATATTGCCTGAAGGTAAGGAAAATCCAGAAATTCAAGGAGAGAACTATTCGATAGAACATATTATATGTTTCCATAATGAATCTAAATTTATAAAACAAAAATTGGAAAATTGTTATAGATTAAAGCATAAAAAGATTCATTTTACTTTTATCAATGATAATTCTACCGATGACACATTGGATCTTTTACAAAAATATTCAAAAAATAAAAAAAATATAACTATAATTGATAACAAACAAAATATTGGGAAAAATCAATCTCAGATTAAGGCGGTAAATAAAAGCGAATCTGATCTGTTGCTATTTACAGATTCAAACGTTTTTCTTGAAGAGGATGCTATAAGCGAACTAGTAGGTTCTTTTAGTAGTAGTGTTGGTGGCCTTACCGGCAACGTAACAATTAAAACCGAGCAAAAGAAGGTAGAATTTTCCGGTAAATATTGGAATTTAGAGAAAAAAATCAAACGGTTCCAATCTCTATTTGGCTCTGTGATTGGTTTTGATGGAGGGTTCTATTGTGTTAAAAGACAGTGTTATAACCTTAAAAGAGAGAATGAACTAAGTGACTTAGAGACTGCTTTTTTAATTTTTGAGCAACAAAAACAGGTTCTATATATCTCTAACGCAGTTGCATCTGAATTAGAACATCGTAATATAAAAAGTTCATTCAAGGCCAGAATTCGGGCTTCCAATAGAGTTTTCTGGAGCTTTAAAAGAATTTTTAAATATGCTAATAAACTCAATTACGGAGTTCTTTTTCATTTTTTCTGTCACAAGCTTTCAAGATATCTTTTTGTTATTTTATTTGTAATGTTCTCTCCTTTAATGGTCATCCAGATAATTAAGGTATCACCATTGTTATTGTTAGTTATATTTATACCAGTTGTTTTTAGAATTCTAAACGAATGTTTTGCATTATTTATAGGAGGGTTAATAGCTTTGAGTGGTAAAGAGTATATTACTTGGTCAGAGAAAAAAGCAAAATAATATTTTTGGAAACTTTAAAAGAGAGGAGCATAGGTGAGAGGATCCGGAATAGTTAAGAATATATTATTATATTCTGGTGTGATGAAAATTTTTCATAAATTTTCCATAAAAAATTGTGTTGCTATTTTACGATATCATTCAATTTGTAACCCTGAAGAGAGTTTTTATGCATTTCCATCTATTTGTATCAGGCCAGATGTTTTTGAAGATCAGATAAATTATTTATCTAAAAATTTTAATATTATCTCGCTGGATGTATTTATTGAAACCCTTAAAAACAAGCAGGATCTTCCTCACAAAGCACTTATTTTGACTTTTGATGATGGGTATGAAGATAATTATTATGCATATAAAATACTGAATAAATACAATGTTACAGGTACTTTTTATATAGCTGCAGAGTGTGTTGACAATTTTTCAACTCTCTGGTTGTTTGAAGTATTTTTTTTAATCAATAACACTTCAGCTGATTCTTTAAAGATAAATTTCAAAAACACTTCAGTTGAATTCCAATTAAAATCTCCAGATAATAAAAAAAAATGTATAAGAAAAATTGTAGAAATCATCAAATCAAATGATCTTGCTACAAGAGAAATAATTAGAGAACAATTGCATCATTTACTAAAAGATGTGAATAACTTTCAGGCAATGAGTAAAAAAGTAATGCTTACCTGGGAACAGGTCAGAGAGATGAAGAATAATGGTATGACAATTGGCGGGCATACCATGACACATATTAACCTGCCAAACGCAAAGGCTGAGGATGCTCGCCAGGAAATTATTGATTGTAAAGAATTAATCGAAAATAAAATAGGGTCAAAAGTCAATCATTTTTCATATCCAAATGGTGGAAATTATGATTACTATAATGACTCAATAAAGCAAATGGTCATTGATGCAGGTTTTCTAACTTCAACAACATCTAATAATGGGATGGCTGACTTACTTAGTGATCCATTTGAGCTGAACAGGATAAGAGTCACGTCAAATCTTGCTGAAATCATATATCAGATAAAAGTTGAACCATTTATGGATCGCCTGCAAGGAAAATTTAATTCATGACCATCAGCATTATTGAATCCGATGTCGAAGCTGATATCGACACTTTTCGTTCTCTTCTAAATAGAAATAGAGAGAAAACCGTAGATAATGACAGATTTAATTGGTTATATCTAAACAATCCCCATGGTAAAGCAAAAGTATGGTGTGCTGTTGATGAACAGTCTGGGAAGACAATCGCATTTACCTGCGCTCTACCTCGTTTAATGAAGATTAACGGTTCTGATCTGTTATGCTGGAATTGTGGTGATTTTTCAGTCGATAAGAAATTCAGAACCCTGGGGGTAGCGCTGAAATTAAGGAGGGCTGCAAAAAATGATGTTGACCAGGGTGTTGTTAATTTTCTATATGCACATCCCAATAATAAAATGGAAGTAATTCATAAAAGAGTCGGACATTTTTGTATTGGTAAAATGCAGAGATATGTCAAGCTGATCCGCGTTAATTCGTTGATCCAAAAAAAAATTGGAAGTAGAATTTTAACAGACTTTTTTAGTTTTTTTTTAAATCCAGCATTATCAAGTTTTGATTTTTTCATGTTTAAAAAAGAAAAACAATTTCAAAAGGAATGGGTATCAGGTAAAAAATTTGATCAATCTTATGATGATCTGTTCAAAAAGGTATCACCAAATTATAAAATAATTGGTGATAGAAGTTCTAAATATTTGAACTGGAGATATCACAACAACCCCTTATATAAAACAAAAAGAATCACAATACGTAAAAACAATGAACTTCTTGGTTTTATAGTTTTTTATGTTAAAAATGATATAGCTGTTTTTAAAGATATGCTGGTGATGCCCGATAAGCGAATATTAAATTCAATAGTTGGATTCTGGATCAAAGAGTTACGGAAAAAGAAAATTAACCAGATTTCAGCAAATTTTATGGATAAAAATCCAATACTTGATTTTTTTAAAAATCATGGATTTTATTTTAGACCGGAAGAGGAATCTTCAGTATATGTGTATGCAAATAAAAACAATGAAAGCTATTCTCAATGGATTGATGGTGATAACTGGTATATGACTGTCGGAGACAGAGATGTATAAAAATGGAGGTATTTATGTCAGCAATGCAAGAGATTAAAACTTTTTTTTTAAACAACAAATGTATTGATACCAGTAACGATTTAGATGAATCAGACTCATTATTGGAAAACGGGATTATTGATTCAGTTGGGATGCTGGAATTAGTAGATTATCTTGAGGAAAAATTTTCAATACAAATTGATGAGGATGATTTAATGCCGGAGAATTTTGACTCATTAACTGCGATAAATGATTATGTCAGCAGTAAAATCAAATAAGTTGAAATCTTATCATATCCCCTGGGGTGCCTGGTATGGTGATGAATCTTTGAAGATTGATTTTCCGGTATCCTGGGAAGTTGATAAAATGCAGATTGTTGATGCTCCAGGGTTACAACAGGATAAAATTATAGATTTATTGAATAAGCCATATGGCAAGGGTAGATTAAAAGATTTAGTCAAAAATAAAAAGAAAATTGTCATTGCCGTTGAGGATATTACAAGGCCGGTTCATCTTGAATTAGTATTGTTGCAAATTGTCAATGACTTACTAAAAGTCGGCATTGAAAAGGAGCAAATCACATTCTTAATATGTAATGGTGCCCATGCACCAATGCTTAATTCCGACATTAGAAAAAAAATCGGTTTGGAAATATTAAAAAATTTCATTATACACAACCATAATCCCTATGATAATCTATCAGATACAGGGATTATTCTTGGTAAAACTCCTGTCAGAGTGAACCGTTATTTCCATGAGGCAGATTTCAGAATCATTGTTGGAAGCATCATTCCCCACAGTTTTGCTGGTTTTAGTTCAGGTGCTAAACTTGTCTTGCCCGGTCTGGCGGATATTGCAACCCTTGAAAGAAGTCATAAATATGTGATGATGGGGTTTCGAGGAGGAGTTAATGATGTAGAAACCAATAAATTCAGATCGGAAATAGAAGATGTGGTCTCTAAAATTGGCATAGACTTTTTTATAGGTGTAGTCCCAAACTCCAAGAGAGAACCAGCTGGTGTTTTTGCTGGTGATTTGATTAAAGCGCATAGAGAAGGTGTCAGCTTTGCCAGAAAAATATTTCGCACTTATGTTGAAAATCAATCTGATGTAGCAGTTCTTAATGCCTACCCAAAGGATTCTGAATTACTGCAGGCCGATTCAGCGTTAACACCTTTAAAAACTATCCCCACTGAAATTGTCGGAGAAAAAGGGGTGTATATCATATGCACGAAATGTTCCAACGGTTTTGGATATCATTCTCTGTTTGGTCCTGGAATGCGATTGACAAGAAAACCAATTAAAAAAGGTTTCCTAAAAGGAAGAGATTTAATCATCTTCTCACCTAATGTAAATCAGGCCGAGTTTAAAATGTTATACTGGGAAGGGTACTATTTTGCTGACACATGGGAATCAGTTCTATCTTATTTAAAAGAAAAATATCCAGCACAATGTAAAATTTCAATTTATCCTAACGCTCCCTTACAACTACTGGAAGGTATTTAATGATTCATCATTTTCTGGAGAATAGTGCTGATCGCTATCCTGATAAAGAAGCTGTAGTTCATGGTAATAACAGATATTCTTATATTGAAATTGAAAATCAGTCAAATCGTCTCGCTAACTGGCTTATTGATATTGGCATCTCAAAGGGTGATCGAGTGGCAATACTCTTAAGAAATTCATTTGAATATATAATAACTTATTATGCAATATTAAAAACAGGAGCAATTGCAGTCCCATTAAACACCGGTCTTGACGTAAAAGAAGTATCACAGACACTTGAAGACTGCTCTCCTGAAATATTGGTTTCAGAAAAATACTTTAATAAAATTATTCAAAATATTTTTAAACACGATTCTAACTTATGCAAGTTGCTATCAATATCTGATGTCTTGGAAACTAAGGAAGATATTGGTAAAACAGAGGTAATGTTATTTTCTGATATTTTTAAAAAATATTCAACCAAAAGGCCCCATATCAAATTAATTGACCTTGATATTGCATCAATAATTTATACATCCGGCAGTACTGGAAAACCAAAAGGAGTAGTACTAAGTCATCTTAATATAGTAACTAACACACGTTCAATTGTTGAATATCTTAAATTAGAAAAGCATGATCGTTGTATGGCTATCTTACCATTTTATTATGTATACGGTAAAACTCTTTTGAATATTCATTTTTCAGTATCCGGCACAGTAGTGATTGATAACAGATTTACATTTCCCAATGCTGTGCTTAAAACGATGATAGAAGAAAAGGTTACCGGTTTTTCCGGGGTCCCGTCAACTTTTTCGATTTTAATGAATCGTTCTTCGATTGGAAAAATGGAGTTTCCGGATTTAAGATATATTGCACAAGCTGGTGGTCATATGCCGGGTGAAATAAAGGAAAGATTAATAAATAAGTTCTCAAACAAAGAAATATATATAATGTATGGAGCCACAGAAGCCTCTGCGAGGTTGGCATATCTTAAACCTGAAATGTTATCAAAGAAACTGAACTCATTTGGTAAGGCTATTCCCAATGTTGAAATGAAGATTATTACCCAAAAAGGTAATGATGCAGGAGTTAATAAAGAAGGTGAAATTGTTGCCAGAGGCTCCAATATAATGAACAATTATTGGAATGCACCGGAAGAGACAAAAAAAGTTCTTAAAAACGGGTGGTACTATACTGGAGACCTTGGAATAATGGATGAAGAGGGATATTTTTTTGTCACCGGCAGAAAAAGAGACATGATTAAAGTAGGAATTTATAAAGTAAGTGCCAATGAGATTGAAGAAACTCTTTATAAATATCCTGGAGTAACTGAAGCAGCAGTAATTGGTATCCCTGATGATAATCTGGGTGAAGCTGTTCAAGCCTATATTGTAACTTCAGAGGATGTCAATATAACATCTGATGATATAATCAATTACTGTTCTGAAAATTTATCTTCGCACAAAATACCAAAACAGATAGAGTTTATTAAAGCTTTACCTAAAAACGAATCCGGTAAAATTTTAAAACGTGAATTATCAAAAAATAATTTTTATAATTAAATTTCTTTCGGAGGTCAATTAATGAAAATTTCCATATTTGGGTTAGGGTATGTCGGTTGTGTATCATCAGTCTGTCTGGCCAAAGAAGGGCATGATGTTATTGGTGTGGATGTTAATCAGACAAAAGTTGATATGATTAATGATGGAAAGAGTCCTATTGTTGAAAAAGACCTTAATGTCATATTAGAAAGAATTGTTAAGAATAACAATTCTACTGGTTCTTTAATTGCTACAACCAACGCTTTACGAGCTGTCGCAGATACAGATATCTCTTTAATTTGTGTTGGTACTCCCAGCAATGATAATGGCAGTCTTAAACTTGATTATGTCAAAAGGTGTGCAGGAAATATTGGTGCAGGGATTAGAGAAAAAGAGAAGTATCATGTAATAGTTGCCAGGAGCACAATGCTCCCCGGTACGGTTGAAGATGTGATCATTCGTGAAGTTGAGTATTCTTCAGGAAAGAAGGCTGGTAATGATTTTGGTGCAGTTATGAATCCTGAGTTTTTAAGAGAGAGTACTTCCATTGATGATTTTTTTAATCCTCCAGTAACAGTAATCGGAGAACTTGATAATAAAAGTGGCGATGTTGTACAGAAAATGTACCATTTTCTTGAAGCACCTTTTGTCCGAACTGATATCAAATCAGCAGAAATGATCAAATATGCAAATAATACATTTCACGGATTAAAGGTGACATTTGCCAATGAAATAGGAGCAATATGCAAGACATTGGGAATAGACAGCCATAAGGTGATGGATATTTTCTGTATGGACAACAAACTCAATCTCTCTTCATACTATCTTAAACCAGGCTTTGCTTTTGGGGGATCATGTCTTCCCAAGGATTTGCGGGCAATAACCTATAAAGCAAAAGAGCAGGATTTAAATGTTCCCATATTGTCATCAATTATAGACAGTAATAAAGAGCACATTGAAAGAGTTGCAAAAAATATTATGCGATCAGGAAAAAAGAAAATCGGTATTCTCGGATTAAGCTTTAAGGCCGGTACTGACGATTTAAGAGAATCACCTCTTGTTATTTTAACTGAAAAATTGATTGGCAAGGGATATGATATATCCATATATGACAAGAATGTCGCTGTTGCAAAACTATTTGGAGCCAATAAAGAGTATATTGAAAAGGAAATCCCTCATATTTCATCACTGATGGTGGATGATATTGCAAGTATAAGTTCTCATGCCGAAATTATTATTATTGGAAATAAATCAGAAGAGTTTAACAGCATATTAATTCAGTGTAGTCCGGATACGATAATTTATGATCTTGTCAGGATTACTCAGGATATCAGCAAGACTCCTGAAGGATATGAAGGTATCTGCTGGTAAATTATGAAGATTTTATTTCTATCACAAAGATTTTTATTCCCCATGGACAGCGGTGGAAAAATACGAACAGGGAAGATACTTGAACAGTTGTCAAAGCATCATGACATCACATTAATTTCCAATATAGAACCTTCAAAAGATGATCCCTATTTGGCACAAATTGATAAATTATGTTCCAAATTCGTTCCTGTTCAATGGAAAGAGATTAGAAAATTTACCCCTCTTTTTTTCCTTCGGCTTTTTTTTCAAATGTTTTCCATCTATCCGGTTAGTGTGCTGAATGATTATTCAAAAAGACTTCAGGCTGCTGTTGAAGAAGAGTTAACTAAGAATTCTTATGATATAACAATATGTGATTTTGTTCAGTCAGCCTTAATGTTCAGAAATGTTAAAAAGATCCCCACTATTCTTTTTCAGCATAATGTTGAATCAATGATAGCAAAAAGACACATCAGGCAAAATAATAATATCCTTGCAAAACTGTTCTGGTGGCTTCAGTGGAAGAAAATGCTCTGGTTTGAAAAAAAAGTTTGCAATAGATTTGATACGGTTATTGCTGTCTCTGAGGCAGATCGGAATATTTTTAATAAACTGTATAAGACTGATAATATTAAAATAATACCTACTGGTGTAGATGTTGATTACTATAAACCAATTCCCAATTATAAAGTTAAAGAAAATTCTCTTGTCTTCTGCGGTTCAATGGACTGGCTTCCTAATGAGGATGCAATGATTTTTTTTATTCAAGATATTTTGCCTGTTATAAAAAAGAAAATTTCCGACGTCTCTCTTACTGTTGTTGGAAGAAACCCTTCACCCCATTTAATTAAGATCATCAGGGAAAATCCAGAAATTGAATTGACAGGGTGGGTTGAAGATACGCGGCCATATATTGCGCAGTGTGCATTGTTTATTGTTCCCATACGAATTGGTGGTGGAACCAGAATGAAAATTTTTGAAGCAATGGCAATGGGCAAAGTTGTTGTCTCCACATCTATAGGAGCAGAAGGTCTGCCAATTGATAATGGTAAAAATATTGTGATTGAGGATAGTCCCATTGTATTTGCTCAGAAAATAAATGAATTGTTATTGCCTGGCAACGATAGAATTTCTGTAGAATCAAATGCATTAGAACTTGTTCAAAAGAACTTTACCTGGTCCGTTGTAGCTAAGAGGTTTTTAGATATTTGTGATAGTTTAATATGATGCTAACAAAATTGTAAGGGTTACCTATTGGGTCAGAATTTCAAATGAAAAAAAGTTATTAAAGGCTTATTGAAAAAATTGATAATAATTATTAATAGTTTAGATTGCAGGACTAACCTAAGTGAGAAAATTAGGGTGGTTGTGCAAAGGATTTTTCTCTAAAAATGTCAAAGACAGCATTAATTTGGTTATTTATCTTTTTCAGTGGGCTAACGACTTCATTCTTAAAAGGGCCATTCATTGCATTACTCACATATATATTTACCTATTATACTCAATTCAATTGGGCAAAACACTTACACTACAGATGGTCATTATATGCAGGACTTTCATTTTTAGTTGTTTTTTTTTGTTATAAATTATCTAAATCAGACCAAATATCAAATGGGCCTCTGTCTAATTTTAAGTGGTTGTTGTTTATTGTAATCAACATGCTATTAGTAACCCCATTTGCAGCAAATCCCATTGCCAATACCGATGCAATCATTGGATTTTGTAAAATTGTGATCTTATATTATTTAATTGCCATGACTATCCATACAAAGCTTCATTATAGAATGTTTATTTGGTTTCAAATATGGGGCAACTATTTATTGGGATATCTTTCATACACGGAAGGTGAATTCTCAGGAGGTAGACTCGAAAATATTGGTGCACCAGGCATTAAGGAGAGTAATCTTTTAGCACTTCATTTTCTATTGATCCTTCCGTTTCTTGGTATGAAGATATTGCGTGGAAATAAATGGGAGAGAATTGCATCAATAATTACATCAGTTTTTGTTGTGAATGCTATCATACTTTGCAATAGCAGGGGTGCATATTTATCTATGGCTCTAATGTGCGTTTTTGCATTGATAATGTTTGGTTCTAAATTTCGGCTAAAGATTATTATTGGCATTTGTATTGGCGGGCTATTATTTTTCCAATTAACTGACAACAAATTTTGGGATAGAATGTCAATGTCTGAGATAAAGACCACTAACGAGGATGGCTCCGCAATGGGGAGAATGAAATCCTGGAATGGTGCGATAGATATGATCTTTGATTTTCCTTTTGGCAAAGGGGGTGGTGGTTGGGAAGAATACAGTCCACGATATATTCCTGACATTGTCTATGCACATGGTGGTCAAAAAAGATCTGTTCACAACACCTATTTAATGATGGCAACTGATTGGGGAATTCAGGGTTTAATTTTATTTTTATTTTTTTTATCAGGCTCATTGTTTTGTCTGTATCGTATACGTTTAAAGGCAAATCAAAGCCCGGATGATTTTTATTATATTGAAAGTACGGCAATGTTTATAGCGATAGCAGGGTTTCTTATTGGATCATTTTTTTTAAATAGAATCTATGCTGAATCTTTATATTGGTATTGTGCACTTGCTGCAGCGCTTAGCAATATACAAAACAGAGAAATTTCACAAATGAACTCAGTGCCTTCAGATGAATAAAAAAATATTAAAGCAGTTAATTAAATCTCATATTAAAAGAACAAAATGTGTGCGAAAACTATGGAACAGATAAGAATTTTACATTTAATCAATGAGTTGGGGCTTGGTGGTGCTGAAACGGTTGTTATTAATATAATAAATCATTTCAACTCTGATAAATTTAAAAACAAACTCTGTGTTTTTGTGCCAGACGGTGTGTTAACTCATCTAATTAAAAATCCAAATGAGAATTTAATTGAGCTGGATAAGAAACCCGGTAATGATATTAGATTGCCTTTTAAACTTAATAATATTTTTAAAGAATATAAGCCACACATTATTCACACACATTGCTGGGGTACGCTAGTAGAAGGGTATATAGCTGCTAAAATCGCTAAAATCCCAGCACTTGTGCATTCAGAGCACGGTACAATTGAAGATAAAAATTGGAATCTTTATATCCAAAGATATCTTTGGCACTTGCATAATCAAATCATTGCAGTAAGCCAGGAACACAAAAATAGACTAACCAAGACCATCGGTTTTCCTGAAAATAAAATTAATGTTATTTATAATGGAGTTGATACAGAACATTTTAAGCAAATATCAAATTCACGGAGAATTGAAAAAAGAAAGAGTTTAGGTGTTTGCAACAAAAATTTTGTGATAGGCACTGTTGGGAGACTAGAACCGGTCAAAGATCAGGTGACTCTTTTATATGCATTTAAAATAATTTTACAACAGTTCCCAAATAGCAAATTAGTAATTACAGGTGATGGTAGCTTAGCATCTGTATTAAAAAACACTGCTGCTTCTTTAAGAATTAGTAATTCAGTTTTGTTCCTTGGCCTGCGTGATGATATTCTTGAACTGTTAGGTACTATGGATATTTTTGTATTGCCTTCAATCAGTGAAGGAACCTCATGTACGCTTCTTGAAGCTATGAGTTGTGGTTTGCCAGTTGTTGCAACCAATGTGGGTGGCAACCCAGAGCTTGTTCTTGATAATGAGACTGGAGTATTGGTTCCTAAACAAGATTCGAAGAAATTATCTCATGCCATAATAACATTATTAACAAACAGCGATTTGCGAACAAAAATGAGTTTAAGTGGTCGGGAAAGAATAGTGCAAGGATTCAGTCTATATAAAATGATTGATAATCTTAAAAATTTATACAATTCTTTGCATGTTTCATAAATATCATAAAGGGATGTGTCAAACAAATGAGACAGTAACGGTTTGATGTTTAGTTTGTAGATTATAACTTTTTTATACTTTAATATGAACAATTATCCAAAATTTTAATAGAAAGCATTCACAAATGAAATTAAAAAAAGAGATGGGTATAGCTACAATCGCAAATTGGTCAACAACAGTTGTTATGTATATTATTGCTTTTTTTTCAACTCCATATATTGTTCATACGTTTGGTAATGTTCAATATGGCATATGGTCACTCGCCATGTCATTAACAGCTTCATTTGGAATGATTGAACTTGGTGTTTCAACTACACTGATAAAGTATTTTTCAGACTATTCTGAAAAAAAGGATACAACTTCAGCAAACGCTCTTTTAAGCACAGGCTTTTTTACTTATATAGTTTTGTTTTTTGTTCTATTGATGATAATGCTTATCGTGATATGGAAAGTTGAATACCTCTTTAATATACCAGATCATCTGATTAGAGAAACTAAAATATTGTTTTTATTAGTTACAGTCGCTTTTGGACTCAATTTGCTTGGTAATACATTCCTCGCTGTTATTATGAGTTTGAGGAAATTTGTTATAAAAAATCAAATAATTATTGGTATTTCAATAGTTAGAGTCCTTGGTATTGTATTTGTTTTGTATGCAGGTTTTGGTTTGATTGTTGCTGGTGTAGTTGTCCTTTTAATAGACATTTTAAGAAATATTATTTTTTTTATATATGCTTTAAAGTTATTCCCTTCTACACATATTTCCCTTAAACTTATTAATTTGCCTTTTTTTAAGAATTTTTTCTCTTTTACCTTTTTTAATTTTCTTAGGAAAATAGCAGTGAAGATGCTTGAAAGAGCTGATTTAATCTTAGTCGGTATTTTTTTTGATATGCAGACAGTTGCAATTTATTCAATTGCAGAATCACTTGTCAGGTATGCAAGAATGTTTCCTAATGGGATATTAAATATAATATTACCATTCTCAAGTAAGTTGAATGCGCAACAGCAAAAGAAAGATTTAATGAAAATAGCTTTTTTTATTCCTAAATACACCATCTCTTTTTTTCTGGGCATAATATTTCTTTTTATCTTTTTTGGAACTCAGTTTATTGAATTATGGCTGGGCAATGGATATGAACAAGCCTATCTAATAACAATTGTTTTGTTGATTGCCAAAGCAATTTATATGAGCCAGAGTGTTATTGTTCACTTATTAGTGGGAATGGGATATAATAAATTCTTTGGAATAATAGGAATAGTGGAAGCATTACTGAAAATTATTATAAGTATTATATTTTTAAAAATATTTGGTGTACTGGGTATAGCATATGGATCTTTAGTTGTTTTTTTTATTATAACCATGATTATAATCCCATACTATGTCATGGATATAATTGGAATCAATAAATTTAAATATTATACAGAAGCTATTTTTATTCCTATGCTGTTATGTTTTATTCTATATTTTTGTAATTCTTTTATAGAAATAAGAAGTTTTTTATGGATTCCAGTTTTAGTGTTAGAATATTGCCTGCTATTTTATCTTTTTGTATGGAAAGAAGTGCGATTTAAAAATAAAAAGTTAGTTTTTGATTTTTCTTTTTAAGTATTTTTTATTGGATTGCACAGGAATATTAAGAAAATTAAAAATCACAATATAACTTCATGAATATAAAGAAAGAACACAGTAAGGCTGTTGATGAAATTTTAAAATATTTTAAAAAAAATCCTTCTGTTTTTAATGTTAAGAACGTTGAACAAATTTCCATAAAAATAGTGTTTTCGGATTTAAGAAAAAGATTTACAGAATTTTATAGAATAAGAGTAGATAACTACTCAATCCTTACTCAAACAAATAATCACGTTTATTATTGGGTCAGGATTGTAAAAAGTAAACCTGGTGAAATTCTACTTGATGCATTAGAAAAACAGTTTAAAATAATGCAGGAACTGTATGGTTTTTTTGACAATAGAAAAAATAATCATTACCAGTCCTGCTGCAAACCCATTGCACTTTTGCCTGAATATAATGCTTTGATTTCAAGGGAATGCAATGGCATTTTATTCAATAAGTATCTTCAAAGACAGATACCAGTATTAAATAAAAAAAATATTTGTGTGCATTTTTATAATTGCGGAGTATGGCTTAAATTATTTCATGAATTTTATAAAGACAATTCAATCACACAATCTGAAATGGAGAAATATCTTTTAAAATTTCAGGATATATTTAAACGTGACCCTGAAAAACACATGAGATATATTACAAACTGTCATAATGATTATAGTCCACGAAATATTTTTGTATCAGAAAATTCAGTTGAAGTGATTGATTTTGTTGGTGTTGAAAAAGGATTTCCTGAACAGGACATCAACTTTTTTTGTAATTATATATATAAAGCCAGATTTAATTTCCTTTATCCCTTGAGAGTGAAAAAAATGATGATTAAGGCTTTTCATAGTGGATATGATGATGGTCAAAGTTCTATTGAAGAACATAAATACAAAACGAAATCTTGTTGTCAATAAATTAGGATAAAGATGATCCAGCATAAAATTAATAAGCTGTTATCAATGGGAAAAGATGAACTTTTTTTTAGAGTAAAAGAATCAGTTATTCAACAAGTGGAGTATTCTCTTCATAAATTGGGCAAAGATCAAGTGTCAAACAAAAAATTTGAAACTAAAGTTGTTCAAAATCATTCAACTAAGCCATTCAACACCTTTTTATTAAAAGAATTTTTCAATGGAAATCGGGATATATTTTTTACAGAACTTTACGATAAAAAAGATCGTGTTTATGAATTTAAAAAATATTGTGATACTGATAAATGGATAGTAGAAGCAAAAGATATTCTGGAAGGGAAAATAACTCTTTTAGGAAAAAAACTTAATTTGCCGGTTGATCAAGGATGGCATGTTGACCCTTTAAATAAAGTGAAATGGGCTCAAATTTTTTTTTCAAAAGTAAGTAATAGTGCCAACACTAAATCATGTGATATCAAATATATTTGGGAAATAAATCGCCACCAATACCTGATATCTTTAGGTAAAGCATATTGGCTGACAGGTGATGAAAAATATTCAGAAAGGGTTTTTGCTACAATATCCGGCTGGATCTCCGAAAATCCATATAATAGTGGAGTTAACTGGACAAGTTCTCTAGAACTTGCAGTCAGAACCATCTCATGGATTTGGGCATATTTTCTTTGTCAAGGTTCAAAATATCTGACTGCTCCATTCCATCAAATATTTGTTAGATCAGTTTATGAGCAGGCAAAACACATTGAGAGTCATTTGTCCTATTATTCCAGTCCTTATAATCATCTCATTGGTGAGGCTGCAGCTCTTCATATAATTGGCACTTTATTTTCGCAACTGAAGCAGGCAGAAAAATGGGAATCATTGGGATGGAGTATTCTGGAACAAAATATTGATAAACAGTTTCACCCTGATGGTTTTTGTGTTGAACAAGCTTCTTTTTATCACCATTTTACACTCGGCTTTTATCTTCAGTCAGTTTTGCTTCGAAAAATGAACAGTAAAAATGTTGCTGAAAAAGTTTTAAAAAGAGTTGAAAAAGCTCTTGAGTTTTCTATGTTTATGACAAAGCCTGATGGCACCTTACCTATGGTGGGCGATATTGATAATGCAAGATCTTTATATTTTAGTCCATTACACGCCTGGAATTTTAAGGGTTATCTTGGAATAGGGGCTGTGCTTTATAACCGCTCTGATTTCAAAAAACAGTGCAATAACTCTTTGGAAGAAATTTTATGGTTATTCAGTGATTCAGAGATTGACAAATATACTTTATTAAATGAGAAGCAGCCAAATGCTATCTCAAAGATCTTTCAAAAAAGCGGATATTGTATAAGCCGGGATTCATGGGATCATGACTCAAATTATTTATGTTTTGATTGTGGTGAAATAGCTGATGGCCTTAGTGATAAAGCAATACCATCAGCAGCACATGGTCATGCAGACGGACTCTCTTTTGACTTGTCAGCTTATGGAAAATCTTATATAATTGACGCCGGTTTTTATACTTATTTTGGTGACTTGGACTGGCACAAACATTTCAGGCATGAAGAGGCCCATAATACTTTATTGATCGAAAATTATCGACAGGCTGAATATTGTGGTCGGTTGACATGGCAGAAAGTTAAATCTCCTGAACTGCTTCAATGCGAACACACTGAAAAATATGATTATTTTGCCGGCAGGATTCAATTTAATACTGATGTAAGCCATAAGCGACAGATTGTATATTTAAAAGATCAATGTTGGATGTTCAATGATACGATCACAACTGATAATAAAGATACAAAAGTAGATACTTTTATTAATTTTGCTCCTGGAGTAGAAATCAAAATAGACAAAATACAAAAGCAAATCACAGCATCAATAGGGGAAGAGGGAATTATACTACAATACTTTAATGATTCTGAAATTCTGGTTACAAAAGGAGGAAGATCCCCTTCAGATGGATGGGTTGCTTCTGGCTATGGTATTAAAAAACCTGGATGCCATATACAGTTCAGGTGGAATACTGCTGGGAAAAGATGTATTTTTCCATTTCTTATTATTCCATGTAAAAAAAATAAGGGATTTCTATGTAAAAAGTATGAGTTGAATACGAAATCTTCGAACATCTTTAAAAGTGAGTTTTTAATAAACAAAAATAATATTAAAATTATAATTGATGAAGAATCTAAAATCAGCCTAATTCATGATAGCGTAAATTATCAATTTGATTAGATTATTTATTGTTCTTAAAAAGGTATAAAATAAGTGAAATTTTTAGAAATCGGACCATACCCACCCCCTAATTCAGGCTGGAGCGTAAGAATTAAGTTTTTAAAAACTGCTTTTATTTCAAAAGGGCATGATTGCAGGGTATTGAATCTTGGTAAGTACAGAAAAATAAAAAGTAGTGAATATATTGATGTTCAAAATGGTTTGGATTACCTTTTAAAATTGATATTATTCAGACTGAAAGGTTATCATTTTCATATTCATATGAATGCACAGGCAGTAAAAGGTCCAATTTTATCCTTGGCAGCACTTATAATTTCTCTGCTGACATTTGAAAGAGCGGCTATCACATTGCATGGAGGAGTGAAGCAATTATATTTTCCAAGAGAAAATGGACAAAAAATGTACTGGGTAATATATTTAAATTTTTTATTTGCAAAATTAATTATCTGTAATAATGAGCCTATTAAAAGTGAAATAGTCAGATATGGTTTATTGTTAAATAAGCATAAAATTTTTCCAATCCAGGCATTTAGTGTTCAATATCTAGATTGTTCAGAGGCTGAACTGCCTGAAAAAATAACCAATTATTTAAAATTTAAGAAGAACATTATTTTCTGTTATATGGTTTTGCGAAATGGATTTTACATTGAGACGCTTATAGATTTCTTAGAGAGATTGGATTCTGATGTTGGAGTGATTTTAACTGGAATCAGAGAAGTTGAAGATGATGATGTTTCTGAATATTATCAAAAAATATTGGTATTAAAAGAAAAAAAAATAATATTGACTGTGGGCAACTTAGATCACGATCAGTTTATGACTTTACTTGGGAAAAGTGATATTTTCCTTCGCACACCGGTCTCAGACGGTGTTGCATCATCGGTTTTGGAAGCACTGGCTCTAAAGGTTCCTGTTGTAGCAAGTGAGAATGGCAGACGTCCTCAAAGTGTTATTACTTATCAGGCGGACAATGCCGAAGAATTGGGATCTAAAGTTAAAGATGTTTTGATAAATCAAGATGAGTTTAGAAAGAAGATTATAAAACCAGATGTTAAAGATACGGTTATAGATGAGATTGAACTCTTGATAAAGAGATATAGTTTTCACAAGTGAAAAAGTGTTCTGATGAATATATCATGTATATTATAAAAAAATATAGGGTTTATTATGAGTCGTACAATTATAGAAAACAATAAAATTTTATTCATTTCCTGGGCACCCTATTGTAGTAGAAGTGATAATATAGCAAGAGAATTTAGTGGTAAATCTTATATGATATATTTTGATTTTTTGGGAAGCACATATTATACAATATGGCTGAAATACTTACTTCAAACAATAAAAACAATGTTTGTCTTAATTCAAAATAAGCCAGATGTGACTTTTGTTATGAGTCCGCCTGTTTTTGCTTGTTTGCCTGTTTTACTATATTGTAA
The DNA here is from genome assembly GCA_027858995.1 of Deltaproteobacteria bacterium. Classification (GTDB taxonomy): domain Bacteria; phylum Desulfobacterota; class Desulfobacteria; order Desulfobacterales; family Desulfobacteraceae; genus Desulfobacula. The sequence goes on from JAQIBP010000091.1 coordinate 30,047, forward strand.
ATTGTTTAGAAAGAAATATATTATTGACAGCCATACAGCGGCTTTTTTACATCCAAGATGGATTAATAAAAAACGACTAAATAGTTTTTTTGCAAAAAGAGCTTTATTGACAAACGTAACGAATGATTACCTTGGGAAAATTGTTGAGAGCTGGGGTGGGAATTACCACTTACTAACCGATGTCCCAATAAAGTATCTTGAAACCGGAAAGAGTATTGTTAAAAACAGTGGAAAGTTAAATGTAACACTCATTAATAGTTTTGCCCCGGATGAACCTTTAGATACCTTTTTGTTAGCAGCTTCAAAACTTAATTTTATATCCTTTTATATTACTGGAAAAATTTCAAATAATAAGAAAAAAATTGTAGAAAAAGTGAATAGTAATATAGTTTTTACAGATTTTTTATCCGATCAAGATTACGGCAGGCTTTTGAAAGAATCTGATTTGATATGTGTTTTTACAGATAGGGATCACACAATGTTACGTGGTGCCTATGAAGCTATATATCTCGGGAAACCTGTTGTGCTATCAAGCTGGGATATTTTAAAAAAAAATTTTCCCATAGGCGCAGTTCATGTGTCAAATACTGTAGATGGAATATCAAATGGCATAATTCAAGCTATGGAGAACATCAAGGTTTTAACTGAAGAGGCTATAGCTTTGAGAATGAGCAAATTATCAATTTGGAATAAAAATAAAAAAGATATATTAAATATTATTAATAATTCATAATTCAGTAGAAAAAGAGTAGTAGCAATAAGATAAAAAATATGAATATATTTTTTGTATAGCAATTGCATGTTTGTATTGCAAACATGCAATTGCTATTTTTAGGAGCGGTGTTTGTCAAGATAGTTGTCCCTTTTATTAAACTGCATTTTCTACGAGTTCTTTGGTGTCCACACTGTCAGATCGAACAGGATTAAGCCAGACATCGGACATGCCACCCCAAAACAGTACAAAAAACGCTGTTAACTCCTGCTATCGATTAATATCTCATTCATTACTTGGAAACAGCGGTTTAAAATCCAGCCAAATTCATCGGTTTAAAACCAACCATACAGTAGTATAGATAAACCTATCCGGCATTGGCACTAGACCAAAGTAACAGTTCTCCTGTGTAACTGAACTGTAAGTTGCTTATGATTTTAAAGTATGTTTATTAAGATTTCTTTCGATAGCTTTCTCCTTCAAGGATAAGGATCTCAGAGTTGTAAACGAGTCGGTCAGCAATCGCTGTGGCAACAGTGGTTCCGTCAAAGCTGTTTCCCCATTTGGCAAACGGCAGATTTGTCGTAATGATGGTAGACTTTTTTTCATGCCGGGCGCTGATGACTTGGAAGAACAGGTTTGACCCTTGTCTGCCCAACGGCAGGTACCCAATTTCGTCGCAGACTAAAATATCCTGTGATTGATAATATTGCAGCTTTTTTAACAAAGTGTGATCTGTTTTTGCAGCCACAAGTTGATTGATCATATCCATGGTTGTGGTAAAAAGTGTTTTGATCCCTGTCTGGGTGGCAGCATAGGCAATGCATCTGGATAAAAAAGTTTTACCCGTTCCCGGATTGCCGATCAGAATGATATCTTTTTTGTTTTGGATAAACCCCAGATCTATCAAGCTCAAAATCCTGTTTTTATACTTTCGTCTGGACGTATGATGAGTGAAGTCAAATTGATCAATGGTCGTTTTCGCTCCCAGCTTGGACTGCTTAAATCTTAAGATGATCCTGGCCTTTTTTCTACAGGCAAGTTCAATTTCCAGCAACCGGTCAATGGCTTGAAGGATAGACAAGTTTTCTCTGGCACTCTGATTTAAAACATCGGCCAGATTCTGTGCACAGTTTTTTAACCGAAGAGCTTTAAATTTATCAATTACAGTATCCATTATCTCTCTCTCCTTTTAAGTGCAATAGCATCATATTCAGCAAGGTTGGGTCTTGGCAGACGAATTTGGTTGAGTTCTTCGTTTTTTAGAGCCACTGGCTGATGACGGATTGAAGGGGTCATTTCCTGGTATAAAATATTCTGGACATAAGCAAATCCATACAGTTTATGTTTCAATGCCTTTTTCAGTGCATAGATTAAAGAACAAGTGCCATAGTCATCGTTCAAAACCAACAGACGAACTATAGTTTTTTTCAACGGCTGGGATGCATAAGCCAATTTTTCAAGGTAATCTACCGCTTCCTGGCCCAGAGACATAAAAATCATGACCTGTTTATCCATGAATACTTTTTTCTTGAGCTTTTTGACCTGCTCGCTATGAGATGCCAGGTCAATCCGCTGTTTTTTCTTCCAGGTTCGCACATGGATTGCCATCTGCTTTTCCTTGTAATAAATTGATAGTGTCCGACTGTCTGCTTTAAGGGTTACTGATTTACCCACCAGCCTGGGCGGTACCGTATAGACATTTGTATCAAATCGGATGCCAAAATCCTTGTATACCAGAAGCGTCTCGGTCTCTCTAAAGTCGGGCAATGGATTCGGCAGCGGCCTTAAGGCATCTTTTACAAATCGTTGGACCGGTTTTTGTCCGGTGGTCTGGTGCAGCCTTTGATTGGCTGTGGTGTTAAGCCAGGCCAGAACCTGATGATTAACATCTTCAAGGTCACTGAAGATCCTTAATGGCCAGAAGTTATATCGCAGGTATTTTATGGAGTTTTCTACTTTCCCTTTTTCATGGGGCGCCCTGATATTGCAGGCCACAGGTGTAATACTAAAGTGCCTTAAAAAATCAAGAAACGACTCGTTAAAACGGACCATGGATCCCACACGTTCAGTTACCGCGGTCAACATATTATCCACAACTATTTCCTTGGGCGTACCACCGAAATATCGAAAAGCTTCGACAAGACACTGATGGAGGGCTTCTTGTTTTTGACTGTGGGTAAAAACCACATACAGCATCCTGCTGTGGGATTCAATGACGGCCAGAGCGTATAGTTTTCTTGAACTTCCCTCATATGCAAGACTGCCAAAATGACCCCAATCAATTTGTATTTGTTGACCCGGCTGAGATTCAAACCGGATAAAGGCTTGTTTTCTGCCAATATCATACTTAAGGACTTTGAGATACTTTCGAACAATGGTTATTTCTCCGTCAAACCCCTTATTTTTTATCTGCCTTAAAACTACAGGGGCGTTGACTTTTGGATATTGCACCACCATCTCCTGGATAAACTCCCGAAAAGGGTCAAGTTTTGAAGGCCTTCCCCGCCTTGGTTTGTGGGTAATATCCGGGTGTTTGATGTGTCTGGCAACGGTCCCTCTGTCCAAATTCAAAGTTTTGGCAATCTGTCGTATGGAAAACTGCATGTCCTTTAACCGGTGAATTTCAAAAATGGTTCGTCTGTTTATCATTGGGCACCCTCCTTATGAACACTTTCTGGCAGGGAAAGAACCTGGAACAGGGTCCCGTCATGCATTATAAGATCTTTATGGATCAGACAGCTTCTGGCAAAAATATAATCGTCACCCTTGAGCCCCAGGATGGAACAGATAGTCTTGTCACCATAAAACGAAAGACCATTCCGGTCCGAAGCCAATACCAGAAACACATAAAGAGCCAATTCATGCCGAGTCAACGCTTGTAAAAAACCATCGGTAAGAAAACGATGGGAGATAAAACAAAAACTCTTGCCTGTTTTCCGAACCCGGGCCGGAGCAAGCACTTTTTTTCTTATCATAATGTCCTCCTTGGTTTATATGAATTTTATCCTGTCTAACACAGATATTTATCCCACGTCCCCGAGTCCATCTTTGCAATCATGGGGAATTGACTGGTACTGAAGCGATAAAAATTTTTACTGCGTCCATCTTTGCAACGGCAGGTACAAGCCAATATTGTCCGGAAAGGCTGTATTCTCTCGATTTTCTCGCGTCCATCTTTGCAATACCAATTGTTTTTGATACCTTGGAAACAATCTGATCACATCGAGTTTTCATATTTCGAATCTTCTGAAGAGATCGGTTCCTATCAGCTTTTCCCGGGTTCCTGCGGCGATAACCTTTCCAATACCCGGGACTATTTTGAAGCCATTTCTTTTGTGCCAGACGCTGCCCTTCTTTGTATTCTGGATCTGTTGCAAGTTTTTGTTTTTGCCAAAGGCTTTTTCTAACTCTCTGACAACTCGACTTTGAACAAAACATCTGGCATTTGTTTCTGGGAACAAAAAAAGTACTGCAACCCGCACATGGAACTGGCTCCATAATCCCTCCTGTAAGTAGCTACGAGGCGAATTAAATAGAGGGAATTATATATGATTTTAAAAATGTTTAAGGAAATTAAATGGAAGGAATGAAATTGGTGGTAGGGAATTTATCCTGAAATTGGCTGCGAAGAAAATCCTCAGGATGGCAGGGAATTAAATGCCTATTTCCACATTACTTGATTATCAGGTGTGGTTTAAACTACGCCTACACTACAGCAAAAGATTATTAAAAAGTACTCCATGACTGTATAAAATAAAAGACAGTTGTTGCAAGTAGAATGTAATCTTTCTTGGAGATCTGGTGCTTTCTGTGACCACTGATAAGGAGGTTTTAGGATAATCTGTGTATTGAGTGTTATCACAAAGTTGACGCGAAAAGAGCACTCTTTTTCTCTGGTAAGTTATAAAGGATTTCAAGCAGATTATGAGGAACTATGGTTGTATCCGGAGGATATACCGAATTAACCCTCCAAATTATATTATTTGTATTGATCATGATTCAGATAGGATAGAAACTATTTTAAAAAAAAATTTTCTTTTACTGGCACGAGATTTGCTAAAAGTAAAGTAAGGCAAAGTTTTAAGACCCATTTTTTGTAAACCACATCAATATGGAGATGTAAAAAATGTTAAAATATATTACCACATTTATAAAGAGCTTAAAGCAGTTTGGCAAATTCTTTTCAATAATTCTCAATATCTTTTTTATTTCATTGCTTTTTTTATTAGTTTCTACACACCAAGTTGTAGCTGCCGATCATACACATTTCTACAGCGAGGTATCACGGTTAGGTGTTGCCGGAGATCTTGTACTAAGTAGAGAATACAGGTCAGATTCTTCAGGGAGTGAAGCTGCAAGTGACTTTTTTGCGCTTAATGGTGTAGGTGGTCTAACAAAGTGTGACTTTGGAGATACGTGCGCTCATTATGACTCTGGTATTGATGGTTTTGTATTGGCAATTACTTCTGGTGTGTATGAAGCAAATTCTTTGCAAGCAAAGTTTGGCCCTATTGGTGGTGAAGTTTGGACACAGTGGGAAATATGGATAGATCAAGATTTTGTGGATGATTTACCTGTAAACGGAATATGGAAAAATACTAAATTATTTAGATTTCATAATTATGATGTAGCTGGTACTTCTCCATGCCCTCATGATAGTATGGACACATTATTTATCTATGATGATGGTAATAGAAAACATTTACGTTGGGAAGATACTATTGAAGAGAATGCTCCTCAAATAGATTGCAAAGGATCAATATTAATAGATCAAGATGATTTTGGGAATCAGGGAAGTAAATGGTTGCGTTATACCATGTACTTTAATTTCAATACAAAACGGGTAACATGGTGGGTAACAGACCCCGCAACAGGTACCACGAAAAAAAGAGCTGATGAAGTTCGTTCTAATTGGTTAAGTGAAACAGTGGATGGTATCGGACCACTACTTCACATATCAAAAAGAGATGATTTTCCGCTTCCAGGTCATAAAACTTATACTTTTGGATATAGAAATATGATAGTTTCTACTAAACCAATAAATTTTGCCGCAGGTACATCTCCACCCGTAACATCACCCGAACCATCACCCGACTCTCCACTTACAGAGCCGCCTGCAGTACTGGCAAAACCAATTATTAAGGCAAACTGATTATTATGGATACTTACAATAAATTATACAATTGTATCCATTTGTATACAATAGGAGGAAAAATGATTAATAATATATTAAATTTTGGGAAAGTGAATTTTTTTAGACTCCTGTTTATGATTATTCCTTTATTTATCTGTTTGGCTGCATTTGAAGCATCTGCAGTGGAGTTTTATATTGATAATAATATTGGCAATGATTCAAATTCAGGATTAAGCTCAAGTTCACCCTGGAAAAGTTTATCTAAAATTGATGATCATTCATTTTCATCTGGTGATAAAATTTTTCTCAAAAAGGGGCAAATATGGAACGAGGATCTAAATCTGGATGTCTCTGGCTCAGCAGCCGCACCAGTTACTGTTGATGCATACGGTTCTGGCATATTACCTGAAATTCGGGGTGGCACCATATCAGGAGCCTATATTACAATAAAAAATTTAATAATTGACCGCGCAAAAACAGATGATGATGCTTTGCGTTTGCGTGGTGTCAATAGTATCATTTTACAAAATCTTACTATCAGAAATGGTTTACAAGATGGTTTGGATGTGGCTAGAACCGTTGATCTGCTTATAGATTCTTGTCAAATTCATCATTTCCTTGCCGGATCATATACAAATCAGGTTGATGCCCACGGGATAGCCATAGTGAAATCTCAAGATATTGTAATACGTAATACAGAGATTCATCACGTTTCAGGCGATAGTTTACAGGCAGATTCGGAACGTGAGGAAACCAATTTAACTAATAATATTTTAATTGAGGACTGCCATTTCTGGACCGGGCCTTTATCAGAAAATTTTAATTCAGGCTGGATTAAAACTGATGATAAACCTGATGGACAAAAGCAGTATCCCGGAGAAAATGCAATTGATACAAAAGTGTTGAAATTTGGTTGGGAGAATTATCCTCCAATGAGTGTCACTATAAAAAGAATGAAGGCTCATGGCTGGAAAAACGATGATTTTATCGATAATAAAGCTGTTTTCAATTTAAAGGAAAATGTTGAAGTAACTCTTGATGATATCACTGTTTACGATAGTGAAATCGCATTTCGTTTGCGAGGTACTCGTGGAAATGCAGATGTTAGTATTAATAATGCAACAATATCAAATTGTGAAGTTGCTGTCAGAGCTGAAGATGATCTGCAAAATCTTCAAATAATCAATTCTGATTTTGGTACGGGTATTGGAACTCAAATTCTCTTTGCTGGGGGTGATGGAGGGAAAGATAGCTGGATTTTTAAAAATAACACTTTTTTTGACAGGAAACCTGAGATTGCAAGTGACCCCAGCAATATAGTCACTGATGGGACTGTATCGGATACAAAAGTGATATTAAAATGGAATCCAAATGACGAAGGTGATCTTGCGGGTTATAACATATATTTTGGAACATCATCTCGAGATTATGGATTGCCTATTCCAGTTGGAAAAATTACTGAATATTCCCTTAAAAATCTTGAAGTCGGCAAAGTTTATTATTTTGCAGTTACTTCATTTGATCTATCCGGCAATGAAAGCGGATTCTCCAAAGAGATATCTCTAAATTACAAAGAAGGAGAAAAATAATGAATATTCAAAAAATTATTGTTGTTATATCTTTTTGTGCTCTTTCAATAATGCTTCCAATGAACACATTTGGAGATACTATTGAATGGGAGGATCGTGGTGATGCTGTTGATGGCTATAAATTATACTATGGCATTTTTGATGATAGTACACTTTGTAGCTCACACACAAAAAATGAATATAGTAATGTTGTTGATCTTAAAATCAATCAATATGTATTAGATAATCTTTCTTCTTTATCTTCTGGAAAACAATATTGTTTTGCTGTATCTGCATATAACTCTGCCGGTGAAAGTGATATATCAGAAGCTGTTAGTTGGATACCCTCTTCAAGCTCTGATAATATACCACCATTAACACCATCAGGGCTATCAGCTGAAATTATGACTTCTACACAGACTGACACAACAGCACCATTGGTAACCATAAAAACCCCGACCTCAGGGACAACTTATGAAACACAATCAGACAGTATTAACTTAAGTGGCACATCGTCTGACGACACTGGCATAAGAAGTGTAACCTGGTCAAGTTCAAGGGGTGGCTCAGGTACAGCAACTGGTACTGACAATTGGAGTGTAGCTGGCATAACATTATCAGATGGTGAGAATCATATTACAATAACTGCTCGTGATAGCTCTGGTAATACTTCTACAGATACTTTGGTTATAATAGTACCTGTGGTAATTTTAAAAGCCCCCAGTAATGTCCGGATAGTCTATTGAATGGGAAAATAAAATATCATTTTTTACTTGACAAGGGTAGGCAAAATGCTTCCTGTTTATAAATTATTATTTGTAATTGATTTTAATTAAACCTCGGGCTATACTCGAGTGATCCAAAAAAGTTTGACCATTCCGGTGTAGAGGGTATTTCATCATACCTCTTGCTATGCATGAGATAGGTGATTTTCTACAAGAATAGAAGGAGAATTTTGCAAAATGAGCCCATCACTTGCCCCCATTTTGAGTACAATCTGCAATGTTAGGATGACTCCAAAATTTTAAATTATTGTTGATGAGTACCATATCCTTTGCTACCTTTCAATTACCTGTCCAGGGGATGGGGCAACGCTGGGGAGCGACCCGAGCACTGGTGCAGGTGCTAATCCGGATGGGTCATGTTCAATGCATGGCCTTTCCTTTGGCCCATCCAGATGGCTTTTAAGCGCTAAGCCCCGGGGGTCTGTTGACAGAGCCCCCCATATTAGATTGTTCCCATTCCTTTCTAATTGTTTCCGGAGTCTGATACCCCAAGCTACTGTGCAATTTTTTACCATTATAGTACCGGCGCCTCGTCTCTATAATGATCCTTGCATCCAGCACTGAGCAAAATACTTCCTGGTTCAGGCATTCATCTCTAAATCGGCCATTAAAGCTTTCCCCAAAAGGATTTTGCCATGGCTTACCAGGTTCTATATATTTGGTTTTGTACTGTGGTCCCCAAAAACTGGACAATATGCTAAGCTCTAATTTATAACCAAAAAAGGAGAGTAGTATGAGAAACAAAAGGAAAAAGTATAGTTCAGAATTTAAAGCAAAAGTTGCCTTGGCAGCAATAAAGAATGAAGAAACTATCCCAGAACTGGCAGTCAGATAATTACCATTGGAAGGAAATTAAAAGAGATGATAATAATACCTGAATTGACAAAGGTTTATGAAAAAAAATTATGATTTCCTTGCCAAAAAAATACGAAAATGAGAGTTAAGAAACTGATATGGTTGACACTTGTCAAGAAAAAATATCAATTCCTGCCACTTTTTTTTACCTGTTAAAATTAAGAGGTTTATACCGCTTTTTAAATTTTATTGTCAGGGACGGGATCATCATGTATCGACGGTTGATCAATCTGATATACGCGGATTGGTTACCGCATGACTTGGCTTCGTCGTGGAGCTGCCCTGATCTAATTGCGGGAGTTTCAGTAATTTTACCTATTCCCATAGTTCCTTCTGGGATTCTCCAACCGTGACCGCGTCCCTGCAATAAACTCAAAATTTATGTGGTTACTCTTATGTTTGTCTCCTCTTAATTACTGCTTTTTGTCTGCAATTCAATTGCATTTGAAGCGGACTCAATGTCAAGTTGATTTAATTTTGTAAGCCGGCTTTCATAGTTAAAAAAGTCTCTTGAGTTTGTTAAATCCACCTGTCTTTTTTCCATGCTTTTGTCTATAAAGCGTTAAATCCCGGGGTTTGGGGCAGAGCCCCATGTTAATAGGTAAACTTCCTTATTTGTTTGAAGCAGGACCATTATATTCTTATCCCTGATGGTCTTTTTTTTCATTACTATAAAATTCTTTCAGTTTCTGCCTTTCAGGGTAATGTTGGACAATTTTATGCAACTTTTGGGACTGCATGTGCAATAGCCCACATAAAACCGGCTAACTCTCTGGCAATAGCTGTTTTTACAAGATTTGAATTTTTACCCCTAAATACCAGTCGCTTATATCGGCCACATAACCTTACCTGGGCTTGCCAGGCAATTTTACAAATTTTTTGTGGTAAGCCTTCATTGCGTTTTGCAATGGTTCGGCTTTTCCTGGCAGGAAGTCTATATGCTTGAGCAGCCTCAACAAGTGCACGGCGGACATGTCCATTTCCAGTTTTAGTGATTTTCCCCGATCTTTTTTTGTCTCCACTATTATGCTGGGAGGGTACAAGACCCAAATATGCCATCAATTTTGAAGGAGACTCAAACCGGGTAAGGTCTCCTAATTCTGATACTACAACAGCAGAAACGATTTGTGATACCCCGCGCAATGACTGTAGTGCCTTATTGAGCTCATTTAATTGAGTTTGTCCTGATAATTGCCTGATTTGTTCTGAAATACGTTCCACACGTTTCTTACCATCCTGGACCATATCAATATATTCTTGTAACGCTATTTGCTGTGCTGGGTGTGGCATTGATATATCCACAAGCCAATTGAAATATGCCTTACTCCATTTCGACTTCCCAGAGTAACAAATATGATGTCTCAACAAGAAAGCACCCAGTTGTTGTTTGGTTCTCTTAAGTGCATTGACAAAATCTTCACGAGTACGGACCAGATCCCGGAGAGCTTCATCTTCCATGGAGGGTACATAAACTGCTGTTAACTCTTCCGCTCTGTGCAGTTTTGCAAGACTTTCTGCATCTCTTCGATCAGTTTTGATTCTGTCACCACTTTTTTTTGGGATTAGAGAAGGAGCAATCACAACACAATCTATGCCTTTCTCTTTTAAGCTACGGTAAATATTATATCCGCAAGGACCTGCTTCATATACGCACCTTGGCTCTACTCCTTGTGAAATCTGTTTCCGTAAGAATTTATGTAATTGATCCATGTCGTTGTTGATTACACCGTAAAAGTTAACATCCCTTTTTTGCCCATCTTCTGCAATTGCAATAGCTATAGAATTTTTGTGGACATCCAACCCAATATACTTTATTATTTTTCTCATGACCTGCCTCCCTTTTGGTTATGGCTCTGAATTGCAGCCTTGTTGCATTTTAATCCATGTTTGCAAAAAAGGCAGGTCATTTCTACGTGGCAACCATAATATCTAATAAGCAACAATATCAATACAAAAGCTTTTCTCCAGAAAAAATTAATACAACATGGGTTTGGGATGATCCGATTTTGAATGTTTTACTGGAAAAAGCAACACGAAAACTGGGCGAATTAAATGCCTTTACACTTATTGTGCCCAATATAGACCTCTTTATTCAAATGCATATTATCAAAGAAGCCAATACTTCCAGTAAAATAGAAGGAACTCAAACAAATATTGATGAGGCGCTGCTTCCAGAAGAGGATATTGCACTTGAAAAACGAAATGATTGGCAGGAAGTCCAAAATTATATTAATGCTATGCACTACGCAATTAATAAACTTGAAAAGCTACCCATTTCGAATCGCTTATTAAATGAAACACACGAAATCTTAATGCATGGTGTCAGAAGTGAGCATAAATCACCGGGAAATTTTAGAACAAGCCAAAATTGGATCGGTGGATCCAATTTGTCAGATGCTATATATATTCCACCGCATCATACAGAAATCCCCGGTCTAATGTGTGACCTTGAATTATTTTTACATAACGATGCCGTAAATGTACCTCATTTGATAAAGATAGCGATCGCTCATTATCAATTTGAGACGATACATCCATACTTAGATGGTAATGGGAGAGTCGGGCGTTTATTGATTACACTTTACCTGGTTGGTTTTTCACTTTTGAAGAAGCCGTCATTATACCTTTCCAGTTTTTTTGAAAAACATAGAAGTTCTTATTACGACGCTCTATCGAGAGTCCGGGTGGCAAATGATATTTCGCATTGGGTAAAATTTTTCTTAAATGCAATTATAGATACCGCAGATGATGGGAAAAAGACCTTTATTCTAATTTTAGAACTAAAAAAAGAAACTGATAGTTTTATTATTAGCCTTGGAGGCAGGGCTGAAAATGCGAATAAAATCTTAGAACTCTTTTACCAAAAACCAGCATTGAATGTAAAAGAGATTGAAAAAGCTCTGTCAATGAATCAAAGAACAATTAGAAATGTATTGAATACCTTAGAAAAGGAAAATTTTATTATTGAATATACCGGCAACAAGCGAAATAAAAAATACATTTTCCAGCGATATCTCAAACTGTTTTATTGATACATTTGTTGCATATCTTTCTTGATTAATAAGATTCATTAAAATTCAACAAAAAAATGGAATATAGAAATTATACATCCGTCTATTTTGAAGTGATCTTTCAGGTACTTCAGAAAGTGGAAATGAAAAAAGCTGCTTAGGAAAAATGTTTATTTTTAGCTGACCACATCAATAGATTGAAGTTCTTTGAGCTATTTATTAAATTATTTTTCATGGAATTCTTATTTTTTAATCAAAATTCATAGACAATAATCGTTTTTCATGCCATTGTAAATCGAACAAATAAAACGAGAATTCATAAAGATGGCAATTTATAATCAAAACTCACGATGTTTAACTGTTTTTCACGGCTTTCCTGCTTTGGAAGAAGGAAGCTATTTGGCTGGATATTCAGCCATCATTTCAGCACATGATTTGAAAGTACCTGTTCCTGATTATCTCTGTGCTATAGGTCCGAAACATAAAAAATACGATCATGGACGCTGGCACATTTTTACACCGCGCCATAAACCGGAAGACACGCTTTTTGGACATATGACCTTTGCGCTTAAATATGAAGGCATTGATCTGGCTATCCTCAATGCTTTGTTTCAAACGATTGAGGCCATAGAAATTCAAGAGATTATCTGCTCGGAACCGACCGGAAGCTACAGTCGCAGGCTGTGGTTTTTGTGGGAATGGTTGCGTGAAGAACAACTTGATATTGAAGATGCGCGGGCTGGAAATTTTGTTTTTCTCGTTAATAGCAAGCTACAATACGAAGGGAAATCATATCCGTCCAAGCGCCATCGGGTTCGCAATAACTTGCCGGGGACACGCAATTTCTGCCCTCTAATCAAAAAAACAGAAAGGCTTGTACAATATATTGCTAAAAATCTTTCAGAAATATCTACAAAACATATCGGTCATACTCATCCCGATCTTTTAAGCCGGGCTGCTGCTTTCCTTCTGCTTAAAGACTCTAAAGCCTCTTACACTATTGAGGGAGAAAGCCCCCCCCACAATCGCATAGAACGATGGGGGAGGGCAATAGGTGAAGCAGGGCAACGCAAACTCAATATTTCAGAACTGGAATATTTGCAACAAATAGTTATTCCAAATAATCGGTTTATAGAATCAGGATTGCGCAGAGAAGGTGGTTTTGTTGGGGAACATGACCGTAGCACAGGCATGCCCTTACCAGAGCACATTTCCGCACGCTCGGAAGATCTGGATATTCTACTGTCGGGCCTTATAGAGACATATGATCTGCTTCGTGAGGACGATTTTGATGCTGTTTTGTTGGCAACTATCCTTGCCTTTGGTTTTGTGTTTATTCACCCATTTGAAGATGGTAATGGTCGGATTCATCGTTATTTATTTCATCACGTACTTACTGAAAAAAGTTTTGTTCCAAAAGGATTGATTTTCCCAGTATCAGCGGTCATTCTGGAGAGGATAGAAGAATATCGGAAAATATTGGAGCATTATTCAAAACCGCGGCTTAATTTGATCGAATGGAGACCTACAGAAAAAAATAATATTGAGGTTTTAAACGAGACCATAGATTTGTATCGCTATTTTGATGCAACAAAGCAGGCTGAGTTTTTCTTTGAATGCGTTGAGGAAACAGTAAATAAAACGCTTCCTGATGAGGTTGAATACTTGAGAAAATATGATCTTTTCAACGAATTTATCAAAAATTATATTGATATGCCAGATAAGCTTGTTGATTTGCTCATACGTTTTCTTGTCCAAAATGGTGGCAAACTATCAAAACGAGCACGAGAAAAAGAATTCAAAAAACTGACTGACCGTGAAATCCAAGCAATTGAACAAAAATACGCAGATATTTTCAGCTAAAAACTTGATATTCAGTTGGACCAAGTTAATCGGCTGAGAATATAGGACAAAGCATTGAAACATACCCCGAAAATTGTCTTAGGTTAACGCTTTTAGCCCTACTTCTAAGAATCAATACTGATCTCAACAACGAACAACAAAGGAGAATAAATCATATGAACCAGGTAATTGATTTGTTGAAAAACCATCGCTCAATTCGAAAGTTTAAACCGGAAACGGTCAGCATTGAAAAAGTGCATGCCATTATTGAGGCGGCTGGCTGGGCAGCCACCTCAACTTTTATTCAGGCCTATACTGTGATCCATGTAAAAAACAAAAAAACGCGAAAGCAGATTGCGGACCTTGCAGGCCCCCAGCCATGGGTAGAAACAAGTCCGCTGTTCCTTGTGTTCTGTGCTGATTTAAAGAGAGCTCAAACTGCCTGTCTGTATGAAAACAAAAAGATGGTATCAGGGTATACCGAGCAGTTCATCATCTCCACGGTGGATGTAGCCCTTGCGGCTCAAAATGCTATGATCGCTGCTGAATCACTGGGTCTTGGTGGTGTTTATATTGGCGGTATTCGGAATGATCCTGAAACCGTTTGTAAACTTTTGAAAATTCCTGATCATGTTTACCCGGCTTTCGGCATGTGTCTTGGATACCCGGATGAAAACCAGGAACAAAAACCAAGGCTACCGGTCAGTATGATCCTGAATGATGAGTACTACCAGGAGAGTAACACAGACCTGGAAAAGTACAATGCAATCTGTAAAGCTTATTATCAAAACCGTTCCAATTCTTCCAGAGAAGATACATGGACACATCAGATATCGGTCATGATGACCAGTCCTGCACGTCCTCATATGAAAGCATTCTTAAAAAAAAGAGGTTTTGAATTCAA
>JAQIBP010000160.1 GCA_027858995.1 Deltaproteobacteria bacterium
CATGAAACACGATTTTAAAATTGCAGTGAAAAACAGCCAGAAATCATGCTGCCGGAAGGGCTGGTACATATTCATCCATTTAAAGGAGATATACCAGGCAATTATAATCATCAGGAGAACAATGTAATAGTTTGGATCTGTGGAAAGAGTCCTTAAAGATTCAGGCACCATATTCCTTTTAATAAAATATGCCGCAATAAATGAAAAAGCTGTGATACCAATATCAATGGCTTTTTGCATATCCAGGATTAATGAACTATTTTCTTTAAGCATTTTTTACACTCTCATGGTTAGGTTTTTTTAAATAATAACAGCAAAGGGTTTAAAATATAGTAAAGGTATATCTTGTTAGATTTTGATGGAATATTATAACGTAACCGAAGTTCTCCTCTTGATGGGAAGATTCTTCTAACCAGTATATTGAATAATATTTTTGATTCAATAAGCAACAAGGTATAAAACATCATCCTTTGGTGCTTCCTTTGAATGCCGGAAAAAATACCGGAAAAAACTAATGCCTTGAAAGAATTATATCCCAAAAATTTTTCTTGAATAAGATTTTCAGGAATATTGGTATTGAGCATATCTTTGAGCAGCCTTAGTGTAAAAACAACAAGTTTTTTCATTTTATAGTGAGCGGCGAAATTAATTAATTTGCTCCAATTAATATTATCCACATTTTGATGAATTATGCCACCCAGTAATATAAAAAAACGCAAAGGATAAAAGCAATGGTCAAAAAGTCGAAAAATGTTATAAAGTATGTATCTTTCTATGGAGAGTTCAAACGTATTAATTCTATCCCATTCAAATTCTTTTGATTCCTGCCACCAGAAATCTGCTGGAATACTAAAATATCTTTTCACTAAGTTCCAGTGAACTTCCAACGATATATTCTTTTTTCTGAAGATTAAGTGATAGTGGTTGGAAAGCAAATCCTGCTCAGAAATTTCATGAATTTGGGAAAAACCGCCATGATTGCAAAGAATTCTTTTGGATTCTGATAATTTAGACGGGTGAACTAATATATCAATATCACCCGAAGGATAGACCCCGAAATCGTTAAATAATAAATCAGATGCCGTTGCGCCTTTTAAAGGGATTGCTGAAATTTTGTTGTCTGATAATAATTTTAATACGGCCAATGTTTTCCCAAACATCAGAATATTTCTAAAAGCTGTCTGTCTATAAACGTTGCGTAAATTAAGATTAATCTTATCAGGGAAAATATTTAGGGCCCTGGAATTTTTATAAATAAATCCTGCAACTCCATTGGCTAATGCGAGGGAATATATTTTTTTGGGACTTATCCTGCTATTATTCAGAAGGATGGATTTTATATCGTTTTTATGATTCTCTGTAAGATATGGATTTGATAAAGATAATACTAATTTTTCTTCATCTCTTATGTTTGAGTTAAAAATCAAAACCCATGTTCCTTGATGTGGTTCATGTCATTACAAAACCATAATTTGATTCAATCGATGGTTCGGTGTGCCCGGACAAATCCATTCGCTAAAATACATCCTACATAGAAGCCAACTAATGTTATAAATTTCCTGCTGAGCACACTACAGTAAATGTCATAGGATACCCAAATGTTCTATTCTTTTGTATTTTATAATCTTCTGCTTTTGAATCTTCCATAATTTCATTCAGGTCATTTACCCTTAAGAGAATAAGATTTTCAACACTCCAGAGTGGTTGATTTGTCTTGCACCATTTATAAAAGCTATCATCAAACCAGTGTCTTAAAAAAACATTCGTATGACTCTCAATCGGAAACCCTTTATTTGGTGTAGTGAAAAATACATTTTTCCCAACTCGTAACATTTCATCAAGAAATATTAATTGATTCTCTCTACTTCCCACATGCTCAATAACTGCATTTGAAAACACCCAATCGAATTCATTCTTTGCGAAAGGGAAAATACCTCCAGAATACTCAACAAATTTTTTATTTGGATATTTTTTTCTAATGCCATCCATTGATTGTATCGCTAAACCTGTATATTGATTAGAGTTTAGCCTAAAATTTTTGAGAAACAAATTTGTCGAATCATTATATTCGTTATTTGAAACTCCAACATCAAGAATAGACGATTTTTTATCACATAGGGAATAAAAATGTTCAAGTTTTTTAGCTCTATATTCCTGCATGGCCCAATTTTTTATTTTTTGGAATATTGACACTATTTCATCCTCATTTATTTATGGATTAAGTTAATTCGCACAATACCACTTCGTGGTGTTAAAAGATAAATTAAACCAAGTTCCTTCAACAGTCTTTTATGTCTATGTTAAAAATCAAAATCCATGTTCCGTTAATAACTGTTCATATGCGCCATGAACTTTATCGGCGGTAAAGTTTTGAGTATACTGTTTTATGCTTGCTGTCTTCATGGCTGAAACCAATTTATCATTTTCAACCAACTCACTTATTTTTTCTGCACATTCTGCCTCTGTAGAAAAATAAAGAGACCCTTCGCCTGCAACCCATCGGTTAAATTTATTATCATGGGCAAGAACAGGAGAACCTGCGCCAAGGGCTTCAACGAGAGAGGGATTTGTTCCCCCGACCGTGTGTCCGTGGATATAGAACCGTGTAAAAAATCTCAACGCCTGGACCTGTGTCTGATGATAAATTGCCCCGACAAACTGTATTTCATTTCCTGCTGCATCTAAAATTGCTTTTTGATAATCATTTGAATCTGGATTGTACTCCCCAAGAATCACTAAGGGCATCCC
Organism: Deltaproteobacteria bacterium; assembly: GCA_027858995.1. Lineage (GTDB taxonomy): Bacteria > Desulfobacterota > Desulfobacteria > Desulfobacterales > Desulfobacteraceae > Desulfobacula. Next base: position 2,749 of record JAQIBP010000160.1, read on the forward strand.
CCTTTTTTGACTTGAATAGGCTTGAACGATTTCAAGAATTGAATTTTCCGGTTCCGGCCTTGCAATGAGTATTGCATATTTTCCAGATTTCAGGGCAAATTGATCAAGTTGGGTGATATCTGCAGAGCCTAATAAAACTGCACTATAGGGGATAATTTTTATTTTCTCAGGAGATACATATTGAGCTAAATGATTTTTAATTTCCGGATGATCTGCTATCAGATGGTTGCCAAGCCAGGCACCAAATTTTTCATTTATATATAGCCAAGTTCTTTCCAAAGTTGTCCATTTCCCACGGCGCCATTCAATCCCATCCATATTAATAATATTTTTCAACCCTTTGAACCGGTATAAAAAACAGAAAACAGCAGTGTTATATCCAAGGGTTAGAATTGGAATTTTTCTTTTTGCTGCACGCACTGTTGAAAGCCAGTCAAAGACAATGGTTCCTTTAGCACCTTCCTGGTTGACAGGGATATGTACGCGGTGAATACCCTGCCAGTCATCTTCATATTTTGGTCCATTACCTTCTTCCTGACAATAGACGGTAACTTCCCACCCTTTATTCTTGAGGTATATAGAAAAGTGTTCTGTGAATGTTTCAAAACCACCGTGTTTGGCAGGAATACCACGGGTACCTAAAATTTGAAGTTTCATTTTCGATTACTAACCGTTTGATAAAGTTTCAATGTTTGCTGACCAATTAATTTCCAATTATGTTGATGGGAAACAGTTTCATGGCCAGCTTGAGATATCAGTTGCAATTGATCTTGATCCGACAAGACATTGATTAATTGTTCACTCAGGTTATCGGGATTATTTGTTTGGAAGACAAAACCATTTCGTTTGTTTTGAATAATTTCAGTCATTCCTTCCAGATCAGAAACCATAACCGGGAGTCCATAACTCATGGCCATTAATAAAACCCCACTTTGGTAAATCCTGCGATAGGGCAATACGATCAGATCAGCAGAACGGTAAAAAACAGCCACATCTTCGTCAGGGATGTATCCGATATGCAAATCAATATTATTCTGGAGGTTCTTTTCTCTTATTAAATTTGTATATTTGGAAAAATCATCCTTCCAGACCTTACCCGCAATCAATAATTTTATAGTTGGAAATTTAGCGACCACTGGTGGTAAAGCCTGCAACAATAGATCAAGACCTTTCACCTCTTTTATCTGTCCGAAAAACAGGAGTACAGGATCTGCAGAGGTCAAATTAAGTATTTTTTTGGCTGTTGAAGGGGATGGACGCTTAGGGATGGTATTCAAATAGTTACCATGGGGGATAATTTCGATATTTGCTATTGGTAAATTTGCCTTTTCAATTAATTCTCTTCTGCTCACGCTGTTATGCACTATTATCTTATCTACTCTTCCAAGTATTCGCCCGGCAGCGTGATCAGAATATTCTCCAGCAAAACTTTCAATGTCATGGGCTGTTACCACTATTCTTAAACCAAATAGCTGGGCGAGCAAAACACACAATGTTTCCACCCTGGTGTAATGAAAAAAATGATAATGGATCAACGCAACCTTCTGTATTCGGGCATCCAATAGGGTCCTGAACAAACAGATAGCAAACCTTACAGCCCTCAATGCCTTATTGCCCTCACCCCATATTTTTCTAAAACTAAGATTTACCTTAAAACTTTTATCTTTCGGAATAATTGTTTTATCAGAGGTATACAGTGTAACATCTGCGCCGGAATTAACTAATCCTTGAGCCAAACCAAAATCATAATAATTCATTCCACCATGGCCGCCTACTGGCTCTATAATTGCCACTTTCATTTTCTTATAATTCATTATTGTACCAAGCTGTGAGATCTCTGCCTATTAAATCAGATGTCCTTTTTATATCTTTTTTGTAAATCTTTAATAAAATATTAAAGTCTGTTTTTGTTATTCGGGGTTTAGTTGTTATTTTTAAAAAAAAATTTATTATTTTTTCTTTATACTAATCCATAACGAGAATATTTCCAAATCTACGTAAATAATAATTAGTATAAATTATTTTGCTAAGTTTATTCTTAGGCAAAGCAAATGTATTGAGTTTTGAATTTATTTCAGCAGGCATTTGGTAAGCGCTCAATAAACCCCATCTTAAAAAATTCATAACCGTGTGTCATATTGTGCTGACTGTAATTGTTTTATAT
>JAQIBP010000040.1 GCA_027858995.1 Deltaproteobacteria bacterium
GATATAGTCATAATGATGAAAGAGTCAGGTTTTAAAACACTTAATCTCTCTTTGGGTTCAACTTCAAAACAGCAATTGAAAAAATTCAAACGCAAAGATGTAAGATCATCTTTTGAAAGAGCACTTAAACTTGCCACAAAGCATAACCTTGAATCTGTTTCATACATCATTGCTGCAGCACCAGGTCAAAGCGCACAAAACTCTCTGGAGGATCTTTTGTATCTTGCACAGCTAAGAACTCTGATCGGGTTATCCATATATTATCCAGCGCCTGGCAGCCTGGATTATAAATTATATGAAAATAAAAATATTTTACCGGAGCATTATAGCCTCATGCGTTCATCAGCACTTCCTATAGATTATACAACCTCCAGAATAGAGGCCGTTACCCTGCTGCGGCTTTCAAGAATTTTAAACTTTATGAAATCCTTAAAAGACACAGATGGAACAATTCCTGAACCCGAACCTTTTTTAGAAGATAAAATCAAATCATCAGACAGACAGAAAATATCAAAAAAAATTCTTCAATATTTCCTTAATGATGGAATAGTTAGAGGAGTTGATTCAGATGGCAGGATTTATTCGCTTCTGACAGATCCTGATTTAACACAGCAGTTTATCAAAAAAATAAAAAACATAAAGGTCGCAGGCTCTGAAATATGAAAATCTGTTGTCACGACCAGTGGAAGGGAAACATATTGTTACATACACGACGCTTGTCAAAGGGAGAATTGATCAGTCGAATAATTAAGGCAGCAGGAAACATGACCATTGAAATGAGACCGATAAATGCAATATATGCATAGGAATAAAAAACAGTTCCTATCTCTTTAAAGCTCATAGGGAGTCAGGCTCTCCCACCCTTTTTCAGTTACAAGTAAAGTCTGCTCAAATTGTGCGGAGAGGGAGCCGTCATTTGTAACAGCTGTCCATCTGTCTTCAAGCACATGGAGCTCTTTTTTCCCAAGATTAATCATGGGTTCAATGGTAAAAACCATGCCTGGAACAAGGGTTATACCATCCCCTCTTTTCCCGAAATGCATAACCTGGGGCTGCTCATGGAAATCAATACCTACTCCGTGACCGATAAATTCTCTAACTACAGAGCAACCCTGTGATTCAGCATAATTTTGAATGGCAAATCCAATATCACCCAATGTTGCGCCCGGAGCTATTACTTCAATCCCTCTTTTTAAAGATTGAGCTGCAACATTAACGATTTTTTCTCCATCCTTTGTGGGGGTTCCCACAAAAAATGTTTTACTGGCGTCGGCATAATATCCATCCAATATTGGAGTAATATCAACATTTACAATATCGCCATTTTTTAAAATACGATCTCCTGGTATACCATGGCAGATAACATCATTGATTGAGACACATACACTTTTGGGAAATCCCCTGTAATGCAGAGGTGCTGGAATCGCTCCTGCTTTTATAGTCTCTTCATGGACAAAGGTATTGATATCATCTGTTTTAAGACCTGGTTCAATCATTTTTTCAACCTGGTCAAGAATTGATAATAACAGCTTTCCGCTTTTTTTTATTCCTTTGATTTCATGGGGTTCTTTTAAATGTATATCATATCTTCGCTTGTATTCTTTTTTTATACTGACTTCTATTTTTTTATTTCTACAGCAATTTTTATATTTTTTCCCGCTGCCGCAGGGGCATGTGCTGTTTTGTCCAATTTTTACAGATTTATGTTTCATTTAATTTAAAGCTCCTGCTGGATAACCCCATAATGAATGGGGATAAGCATTTTTAATTTGAATTTTGATTAGATCTCCAATTTTTGCAGATTCAGACGGAAAATGAACAATTTTATTGCAAGCACTTCTTCCTGTCATCTGTTCCATATTTTTGTGATTTTTTTTAAATCCATTGTGCTTTCTAACACTTTGCCCTTCAACCAGTATTTCAAGGGTTTTCCCAATTAACTCCAAATTTTTTTGTTTTGTATAATGTTCTTGTAATTCCAACAATTTATTGAGTCTGTCAAGCTTTTCCTTTTCATCAACCTGATGTGAAAATTTTGATGCAGGAGCAGAAGACCTGTTAGAATAAGCAAAGGCAAATATGGAATCAAACTTAATTTCACGTAAGAGATCCATTGTCTCACTGAAATCATCCCTTGTTTCAGAAGGGAAGCCGACAATGATGTCAGTAGAAACTCCAATCTCAGGGCATTGCTTCTTAAGGTCAAAAATTCTTTTAATATAGGTTTGCCTCGAATACCCACGGTTCATTTTTTTAAGGATTTTGTCTGATCCTGATTGTACAGGCAGATGAAGATGGTTGCAGACTTTGTCAAGATCCCTTATGGCATGGATCAGGTCCATGGAGAGATCTTTTGGGTGAGAAGTGGCAAATCTGATTCTTTGAATTCCTCTGATTTTACTGACCTGTACCAAAAGTTCAGCAAATGAGATCTGCCCCTCTAATTGACCATAGGAATTAACATTCTGACCAAGAAGATTTATCTCTTTGACACCTGATTTTGCAAGCAGAGAAATCTCTTTAATAATACTTTCAGGATTCCTGCTTCTCTCTTTGCCTCTGACATAAGGTACAACGCAATAAGTACAGAAATTTTCACACCCCTGCATGATTGTAACAAACCTGGAGATTTTATTCTCTTTAAAATTTAAAGTGCCATGCTCCAGAATAGTTGACTCTGCAGCATCTGATTCTAAAACAGCAGGCATTATTTCATAAAGCTTTTCAGAATCTTCTATATCCACGATTCTATTTTTACCTGCTTTAACAGCATCTATATGCTTACCAAATCTTGAAAAAGCCTGGGTTCCCAAAACAATATCAAGATGATGCACTCTTTTAAATGCTTTTTTACCCTCCTGTTGAGCCACACATCCTGCCATTACTATGATTATATCAGGCTTTTTTTTCTTTATTCTGGCAAACCGCCCGAGAAAACTGAATGCTTTTTCTTCAGCCTTATGGCGGATGGAGCAGGTGTTGCAGATTACTATATCAGCTTGATCCATATCACGGGTTTGTCTATATCCATTGTAATTTAATATTAAAGCAAGTTTTTCAGAATCATATACATTCATCTGACAGCCAATGGTATTTATATATGCATATCCCTTAAATTTCACTGAATTTAAAATCCTTTGCCAGGTCTTTAACAATCATTTGAGCTGTTTTTACACGTTCCGGTGCAATGGCAAGCCTGATATGGCCTTTTCCAGAATTCAGGGTTGTAGCGATTGCAACACCTTCATGCCCTTCAAAAATAAATTTTATAAATCCGATCATGGTCTTATCAACAATATACTCTTTAAGGATAGTTTTCATATATTTTTATTCCTTTGTTTAAGGGTTCACTCAAAAATCACTTTACATTTTGGCAATTAATTTTTGAGTGAACCCTAACCTATAAAATATATCACTATTTATAAGATTTTTAAATCTTTTTGAAAAGTTTGCTGATAATATTGTTATGGCAATTTTAAAAAAGGCAAAACAACAGATCAACAGGATACAAAACGTGTGAAAGTTTTCTTGTAAACTAATTGTTTATTTTGTATAATTGTCATATACCCCAAAAGGGCAGAAGCTGGCAGATCTAATTTTTTATAAAGAGAAAACAGGAGTAAAAATGAGCCTGGACCTGAGTAGTTTACAAAAGGCGATCCACTCTTTGGATGCGACATTGCAAAAGTCAAATGATGAAAAATTAATGTCCCAGCTTGATGATGTTATCAGATTGGCTGTTAGAGCAGGTGCTATTCAAAATTTTGAGTTTACCTATGAACTCTGCTGGAAATTTATCAAACGATGGATTAGAGAAAATGGTTCGCCTGAAGATGCAGATCACCCCAGAACCAGAAAAGATCTTTTCCGGCTGGCTGCCCAATATAGTTTAATTAAAGACCCTGCCCCATGGTTTGATTATGGAAACGCCAGAAATCTAATGTCGCATACCTATGATCAGGAGAAAGCCCGGGAGATATATTCAATTACCAGGGACTTTTTATCAGATGCAGCATATCTTTTAAAACAATTGGAAGAGAATAATGATTGATTTAGAGAAAGTGCTGTTGGATAAAGTAAAACAAATTTTAAACGCCAATGTCCCTAACTATAAAGCTCTCATGTTTGGTTCCAGAGTTCATGGAACTGCGAGAAAGTTTTCTGATATTGATATTGCTTTAATCGGTCCTGAAAAAATAGACTGGCTTGAAATAGAAAGTTTAAAAGATATTTTTGCTGAGTCTGATTTGCCAATGATAGTGGATATTGTGGATTTTAATTCAGTTACCAAAAGCTTTAAAAAGATAATTAATAAAAATTATGAAATTATCAAAAAATAACTGTTGTATCACTATCTCTTTTTTTGCAATAATCTTTTTATAAATTTTTACTGGTTTTTATGCTTGAATCTGATATTTAAATGATAGCCCCTGAAGGATTGCTATTGACAATCAGTCTCTGGAAAAACGGCAAAGCAAATTGAAACATGCCCCATCTTCAAATTTATATTCCAGATAACCTGACAGAGTTGATCAAACGATATGGAAAACCTGAAAAATTGGATTCATTAACTGACAGAACCATTATTGAGCAGACGCAAGACACAGATGCGTTGAAAATATATTCTCTACTGTTAAAATACGGTGCAGGACTTGACCAGGAAAGCTTGATGCTCATAGATTAAAAAAAGGTATAACTCCTTGATTCGGTATTTTATGGTAACCCTAAAATCTTGTTGATATCGTTCGCACAAGTGCAGGTTCGATTGCCGGATGCTTTGCCAAAAGCTACTTGAGACCATAAAAAATCCCCCGATCTTTGCCAGAAGCAATATAGAAACAATAGGCAGCAGATTTAGTTTGTTTTATCAAATTGACTTTATAAACTTTTACCTATATAAATTCTTTCTTAAATCAATGGAAACAATACTTAAATATTTTAAACCTGATGAGAAACAGATTGATCTTTTGACCCGTGGACTTGGCTGTCACAGGATTCTGTCAAGTCTGCTTATTGCCAGGGGAGTCATTGATATTGAAGATGCCCGTTTTTTTTTAAATCCAAATTTCAATAACCTTATTGATCCTTTTATGATAAAAGATATGGATAAGGGTGTACAACGAATTTTCACAGCCATAAAAAACAGGGAAAAAATTCTTGTTTTTGGTGATTTTGATGCCGACGGCGTAACATCTACTGCACTTTTATCTGAATTTCTTGAACACTGCAATGCCAATATTTCATGGTATATTCCCCATCGAATAAAAGAGGGCCACTCTCTGCAATCAGATCATATTCAAATGGCTGTGAACCAGGATATTGATTTGCTTATTACTGTTGACTGCGGCGTTACAAGCCACGATGCTGTCAAAAAAGCCAAATTAGAGGACATTGATATTATTATCACAGATCATCATGAACCTTATGGAGGTCTGCCTGAATCCCTGGCAGTGATTAACCCTAAAAGAGAAGATTGTGATTCTGGGCTGGAGCAGCTTGCAGGTGTGGGTGTTGTTTTTTTCCTTGTCATGGCTTTAAGAAAATTTTTAAGGGATAAAGACTTCTGGGAAGAGATTCCAGAACCAAATCTTACAAACTATTTAGATTTATTTGTCATTGGAACTATCGGAGATATGGTTCCATTAATTCATGAAAACCGGATACTTTGTGTTGCCGGCATAAAAAAAATCAGACAGGGAAGCAGGCTCGGCTTGCAATCTATTGCCAAAAGCTGCAGGCTGGATTTTAAAAAAATAGATTCAGATGATATATCATTCAAAATTGTTCCAAGAATTAATGCAGCCGGAAGGATATCCCATGCCAGGATTTGTGTTTCTCAACTAATTAATACAGATATTGTAGGTGCTGAAAAAACTGCATCTCTTCTTGACCAGTTAAATGTTAAGAGGCAGAAAATTGAGCAGGAGATAGTAAAGGAAATTGAAAACAAAATATTAGACAATCCTGAGCTCTTGCAAAAGAAAATTCTATTTTTATGGGATGACAAATGGAATCCAAGTGTTCTGGGAATTGCTGCATCAAAATTGTCAAAAAAATATTCCTGCCCTGTAATTTTACTGTCCAGTGCTCATGAGAATGCAGTTGGTTCCGGTCGAAGTGTAAACAGTATTAATATTTTCCAGGCCCTTCAAAAAAACCAATCCCTGCTTATAAAATTTGGCGGACATGCAATGGCATGTGGTCTTACTATTATAAAAGAAAATCTTGCCAAGCTTTATGAAAATTTAAACCAATATTTGGAGGAAACCTTTTCAGAGCATGACTTTCAAAAAACAAGATTTATTGATGCTGTCCTTGATATTGAAGATATTAATTACAGCCTGGCAAGAGAAATTGACCAGTTAAGACCTTTTGGCATAGCTAACCCGGAACCTCTTTTTTTATGCAAGAATATCAAAGTAAAATCTTCTTATTTAATTGCCGGCAGGCATAGAAAAATGGTTCTTGAAAATGCTGATTCCTCTAACTCTAATCAAGTAGAAGCCTTTCATTTCAATATAAATGATCCCGATAACATGCCAGATTTTTATCCACAAATTGCCTTTAAACTTAAAATAGATAAATTTAAAAAAAACTCAGCCCAGATTATTATTGAACAACTTTAGATTTAGCTTGAAAAACAGTTTGTTTCTATTGTATATATATAAATTAATATTTTATGATTTTTGATAATTTAAGGATAAATAAATGGCTAAAATATTTTATACTGGAAACAAGGAAGAAAAACTTCTTTCCAGAATTGAGTCTTCCAAAGAGCGGGAAAGAATTAGAACAATAACCACAATCCGGGACAATATAGAAACCTTCAGCAATAAAATCTCTATGAAACTCATTGAACAAGGTCTTATTGAGACTGTCTCCAAATCCAGTGTGGAAAAGCAGATAGTGCGATGTCTTGACACTCTCTGCACAGCAGAAGATTTTGATATTGATTATATGGTTGCCCCTTTTCGAACTCTTATTTCAAACCCTAATATTGCAAGTTTGTATTTAACAGCTTTTATCGTGGAAAAACTTATTAATCATAAAGATGTTGTTGATATTTTCGGCAGTGATGAAGACATCTATTTTTGTATTAACAAAGAACTTCTAAAATTTGTAGCAAACTCCTCCTGATACTATATAGTGCCTATCCGAAAACCTGCTAATTTGTTCAAGTACAAGGCGGTAAAAAATTTTAACCACAGGCATACAAGTCTGTTTCGAGGATTACCTGTTTTATAAAATTGGTTTTTACCAACGCTGTAATTGGGCAAATTTACGGTTTTCGGTTGGGCACTATTTATGGACATGGGGACGCTTACCATGCTTATGTATATGCTCATGTCTATGAATATGAATCTTCTCATCAGTTAAAATTTTCCCACTCTCCATGGAATAAATCTTATCAGTTACAGCTTTAATAAAATCAAAGTCATGGGAGATCACAAGATAAGTAATATCAAGACCATTGAGAATGTTAATTAATTTTTCTCTTACCCTGTTATCCAAGCCTGCTGTCGGTTCATCAAGCAGTAAAACTTCAGGCTCCATTGCAAGCACTGCTGCCAGGGCAATAAGGCGTTTCTGCCCGCCTGACATTCTATGTGTAACATTTTTTTCAACACCTTGAATTCCAAGTTTTTCAAGGGTTGTTTTTGCAATATCAATGGCATCCTGTTGGGAGAATCCAAGATTCAAAGGTCCGAATGCAACATCTTCCAATACAGTGGGACAAAACAGTTGATCATCGGAATCCTGGAACAGTAATCCAATTTTTGAACGAATGGGTGTAAAATCTTTTTCCTGTTTTAACCTCTTTCCGAAAATCTCTATGACTCCGGAATCTGGTTTGCAAAGCCCCATTATTGTATGGAGCAAAGTTGTTTTACCAGACCCGTTAGGAGCCATCATTCCCAGACGATCACCTTTGTTAATCTCAAGGTCTAGAGTGTCCAGTGTACAGATATCTGAGCCTGGATATGAAAAAGTGATGTTTTTTAATCTGATTATGTTTTTTTTGTTATTCATTGTTAAATCCATATTTTTTCAAGTATTACAAGGCTTAGGCCGGCTGCAGATATCCCAATTAGAAAAATAAAATTGAATCTATTGGCCTGATAGATATCAAGGCTGTGAAATTTTTGATTAAATCCCCTGCACAACATTGCCTGGTGAACTCTTTGTGCACGGAAAGAGGCCCTTACAAATAACATACCTGCAAGATAGGCAAAAGTTTTATAGGAGTGAAGATTGGTTTTTGGCCTGAACCCTCTGAATTTTGCAGCACGCAAAAGTTTTTTGTACTCATCTTCAATAACCGCAATATATCTATATGACATCAACAACAAAAAAATCAATTTGTCCGGCACATAAAGTTTATGAAGACCGTTCCCAAGGCTGGCAATACTCATTGTGGCAACAAGGCTTGTAAAAAGGAGCAATATGGTAATGGATTTAATGGTAATTTTACAACACAAAATTACACCTGTGCCTGATATCTTTAACCAGGAAAACTGGTATAATATTTGCCCGTCAAATGTTATTGGAATAAGTATCCAGATCATTAAAAGAAACCAGAAAACAGGTTTTATACGCTCAATGACATCTTTTCTATTCAATCTTGCCATTACAATTAAAACAGTAGAAATTATAAAGTATAATACTGCAACAAAAAAAATGTCACAAAGTGCTGCTGCAAAGGATAAAATAATCACAGCAACAATTCTTGTTTTTGGATCGAGTTTATGGATAAAAGATTGGCCAGAGGCAAATTTTTCTTCAATCACTTTTTTTACGTCTTTTTTTAATAAATTTTAAAACCATGGCAAGAAGGAAAATTATTCCAACTCCTGTAACTATTTTATAAAGAGATGGATTTTCTTCAAGTTTTGCTTTGGTTTCCATGGCAGTTTTAATATCATCATTTGATGGATTATTCCTAAGCTCATTTTCAGATATTTTCCAATGGGCTTTGTGGCCTGTGCCGGCATCAAGATGTAAAACAAGACCTGAATCAATATTTTCAGGTATCTTAAAAGAATATTTACCCTGCTCATCTGTCTTTCCCTTATGAACAAGCAAGCCTTTACCGTTCAGAACTCTGATACTACAGTTCTTTGCTTCTCTTTTTGAACCAAAATGACTTTCAGAAAAAATCATTCCATCTTCCACCCAGGCAAATATGATAACCTTGTGGGCATGTACAAAGCCTGCCGGTATTAAAGTTAAAATAATAATAAACAAAACCGATATCTGTTTTATCCGCAATGTTTTCATAATTTTTTCGGAATAATTTCAGGATAGACTTTTAAAAGAAATGTAACACAAAAACCTGTTATAACACCTTCAATTATCATAACAGGAATATAAGTCATGATAATGGCTAAGCTTGTCTCAAAAAAATTTTTATCAGTAAACCACAGTGCAACTCCCAACAGTAGAGAAGAAAACAAAATGGAAAAAAAACCTGCCAGAAATCCTGCTGTAAAGTTAAGTTTTGATGATTTACCAAGCAATGGCAGAAAAAGATAATGCACAAGCACAGCTGGAACAGCCATGATAACAACATTCACGCCCAGTGCAGTTAAGCCTCCAAATTGGAAAAAAATGGACTGTAAAAGCAGTGCCGTCAAGATTGCAGGGATTGCAGCAAATCCAAGGAGCAATCCCAAAATTCCGTTTAAAATCAGATGAACACTGGCAGGCCCAATATTTATATGAATCAATGATGCCACAAAAAAAGCAGACGCTAAAATTGCTACATGCACTATTTTATCATAATCAATCTTTTTTAAACCTATGCCGGTTCCGGCAACAGCAATTACAGCTCCTGCACTTAAAACCTGTCCTGAAAGAATGCCTTCTGAAATATGCATCTATTTTTCCTGCCAGTTTTCAAATTTTACCCACAAAACAGCACCAAGCTCTATGTCTTTTTCCAGGTTTTCATGCATCATTTTCCTGTCTGATGTATTTAATGCTGCAAATCCCCACCAGCCTGAAACAGGAGCAGCATAAGTAAACACACCGTTTTTATCAGCCTTTATGGTCTGGGTTATCATATAATCACTGGGAGCAATGGCTTTTTTATTTTTATTATAATATTCTACTTCAACCTGTGCAAAAGGTACTGCTTTTCCATCCAGTTTTACAATACCCTGAAATATATTGCCGGAATAGAGACCAAAGGGTCTGGAGAGAGGTACGATTTCTGTTTTAAGTCCAATCTCCCTGTCCCAGCCCTCATCATCACCAAAAGCTGCAACCACAGTTTTTGTATAATGAATAATATAGCAATCTTCAGCAGACTCCCAATAGGGTTCAGGCTCCATAATAAAAGTGTATGCTCCCGGTCTTTTGATATCATATCCTGCATTCCAGGCACTATTATCCATTATTTTAATTTTTTCTAATTTATCCATTAAATTGGTGTTCCCTCTGTTTTTAACAACATAAAATTTACTGGGTTTTTCAAGTGGCATTCCTGCCATTTCAAAGGGGTGGGAAAAAGAGAGATGGATTTCAATTCTCTTTTTATCATCCTGCATTACCATATTATCAGATGGGATCACCATTCCAAAATGTGCCAAAGATAGACCACACAAAACACAGAGAGTGACAAGAACCATAATACACAATTTAAAGTATTTCATTTCAACCGTCCTTAAAATTTAAAAAACCACAAAGGTATCGATACTTTTGTACCGACATTTTAACCTTCGTGGTTTAAATTACTATTTTATTAATCTATATTTTAAAGTTCAGACTTCTGTCTGAACTTTATTGGTAATTACCTTTTTAAGCCTGATATGTCAATTACAAACTCAGGGTATTATCACTTATTTTTTAACCCAGGTACCATTCGGCTTTTGAAAAAACTCACCTGAAGATGTTCTGTCTGCCTTGCGCTTGGCTTGAATTTTCTCAACAGTATCAAGGGTGGTTTTCTGCTGTTTTGCAAAATAGGTATAAACCTTTTTTCTGTCTTTGTTTTCCGCTGTGATAACATTTTCCTTTGCTCTTGCATTGGTAACAAATCCAAGATAGCCTCTGTTATTCTCACCAATTATGCCTTTTGTTTTTAAGGCAGCAATGGCAGGCAGTCTCTGCTTCATTCTCTTTTTTATGTCACCGGCAAAAGCAAATTGAAATGAAATCATAAGAGTGATAATAATTAAAACATATAATTTAAAAATACGACGTATATTCATCTTTCCTCCTACTCCTTTATTTCATCTTCAGCAGCTTCAAGGTCTTCAAAAAAGTCATCAAGAGCTTTTTCAACCCTGATATTTACATCAATGGTTATGTGAATCGGTTTTATTTCCACTGGCTTTACTTCTACTTGATGGCTTGACTGACATCCTGTAAAAGCAAAGACAATAAAGAACAATGCTATGAAAAATAGATTTCTTGTCATACACGCTCCTTTTTTATTTAAAAATTGATTTTAACTTATTACCAGATTTTATAACTTTATTAAAGGGAAGTTTTAAGTTTATATCAAGCTTTATCCCTTGAAAATGTGACCCAGGACTTGAAGCATCCACCCTGATAAATCCGCCAAACTCTTTTGAATACTCAAAGGGTAATATTTTTGAGGGCTCTCCATCAAGCTCCATATTCACAAAAAGTGTATCATCCTGTGTATGAAATTTTAATTTTGCCCACTTATATTTAAAATCCTTTAGTGCTTCCTGTGCCAGATCAAGCTGAGAGAATTGCGGGCTGTCCATTGGGATACCTGTTGTTATCCTGTCACTGTTTTCAATCATGATTCTGCCGCCTTTTCCCGGTGTTGAAAATAAAAACCCGTTATCAAAAGATATATTGCCATTGGAGTAAACCACAGGGATCCTTCCATTCAGGGTACCCATACCTTCAGCATTGAATACTCCCATCTGTTTTAAAAGCTGCGTTAATTCCAATCGATCACAATACAAAGTTAAAGAGTATTCACCCTTTTTTTGGGGGAAGCGTATGGATTCAGTTGAGACAAGACCGTTGCACCATTTGAATTTTATGTTTTCAACAAGAAACGATTTCCCCTGCTCCATGCTGAATCGCATCCTTGCATCATTGATTTTGATGTTTTTATTTTCAATTGAATTAATTGTTAAAATCTGACCTGGAACAGTTTGAAATGATAAGAGGTCATTAAATTCAATGACACTGTTAATCCCGTCAGCAGTTAAGTTATTAGCCGGCATAAAAAACTTTCCGTCATTAACAGTTAAAAACATGCTACTTTTAAGGTTATGGTCAATATAATCAGCACTGCCTTTTATAAACGCTGTCACTTCAAATTCAGCTGCTGGAATTTTGGTTAAGATCAGTTTTTTAATGTCAGACTCACTGAATTTAAAAGAATTTGTCTGGAACTCAAGAGATACTTCAGGATTGTTTTTAAATCCTATTATTGAATTAAATTTAGTTTTTATATCAGGAAGCTGGTTAAAATCAATATTGCCATTAATATTGAATTCTTTTAAATTTGTCTGAAGTATTTTGCCTTTTGTACTAAAACTATATTTATTATCATATGAAATTGAAGAGATTGAGTATTTCCCATACCTTTTTTTAACAGGCTCTGGATAAGAAACCGGTACTTCAATATCAATACCCAGAGCTTTTGTTTTAAATTTTGATGCTGATATTTTACCATTGTACGCTTTTAAAGTCATGGAGCAAGAGGGAGAATTATCGCTGCCCAGAAAAAATTCTCCTGAGATATTTGCATTTGGAAATAAAGAGTCTACTGAACTTGAATGAAAATTGACATTGTTTGCATCCAAAGTAAATTTTGATAACAGTTTGCTTCCATTTCTATTCAATCCTGCAGCAATATCTGATACTAATTTCAGATCACTGAAAACAATGTTCTCTTTTTTGTTTTTAAAATTGGTATTTTTCAGGCTTAGAACAATTTTTCCTTTGGTTTTTGCGGGGACACCCTGGAACCGGGCTGTTAATTTAGGGTTTTTAGCTGTGATAAGGTTTGATTTATATGAAATCTCAAACTCAGATATTCTTCCGGTTTCAAATTTTAAATCAAAATAATTGTTGTTCTTACGATCAAAAATCATCCCATATTGCAAACCGATTTCAGGTATCAGGTTGCTGTATATATTCATGGAGCCTTTGGCATTTATTTTGCTGCTGGCAACAATTAAATTTGCTTTTATATCTTTGATTCCCACTTCAACGGGTTTAATCAAGGCAATTTGAGATACATCTAAATCCCATCTCTTTTTGGGTGAAGATGATTCAAATTTAAAATCAAACTCGCCTTTTAATTGAAGTCTGTCTGTCTGTTTGGATATAAACTGATCAAAATGGCCAATATCAAAAGATCTGCCCTGAATCTCTATGAATTTAATCCCCTGGTTTATGTCATAGGTGACAAGACAATTAACTGTTTCACCAAAGGGATAAGCTTTAGCTCTGACAACTATCTGTCCATCATCTGCACTGATGATGGACATTAAATCAAATGGAATAAAAAAATCATCATCAAACTTGTCATTTTGTGAATGCAGGACTATTTGACTATTTTTTAGAACTATTTTCCGGGGTAGATATTGTAAAAAAAAGAGTTCTTTTTTTTTGGATTGGTTTTTTGATTCCTCAGAAAATTTCAACCCTCTAATTTTAATTAACCCGTTTTCATCAAGGATTGCCTGGATATTCAATCCTGATATAGTCACCTTTTCCACTTTAAAATCAATATTACTACCGGCTTTAGTGCTTAGCAGGGATGACAGATCTTTAATATCATAATCAATATCTGCAGAATCAATTGATATGGATTTAAAAATACGGATTTTTGAAATATGTGTATTAAAAAACCCAAGATGTTGAATATCAAACTCAATATCATCGGGATTTAAAAAATGCAGCACTCTTTTTTCAATCTGGGATTCTATAATATTGGGAAGATTGATAAATAAAACAAGTAAAACAATGGTCAAACATAAAAAAACCCAGAAAACTGTTTCAACTTTTTTTTTAAATAGCATTTTTAATAAAGACCTTAAGGTACATATCACCTTTTGTTGTTCCATCAATGGATTTTCCCATTCCTGCAAGTCTCAATTTAGCACCATGCTTTATCCCTGCAGGGATTTTAACTCTGTATAAAGGTTTATAAAACCCCCATGGAATGGTAACCATTTTAGTTGATCCGGATATTGCCTCAATGGATGTAATATCAATAATCCCAAAGAGATCAAGATTATCTGGATCATCCGGGTTGCCTTTTGCAACAATCATCTGAAGTTTTGGAGTACGCTTTTTAGTGGTAAATTGACTGATTTTTCGATCAGCACCTGTTTTAGGTATTTTTCTAATGAGTTTAACCAATACCAACCCTGCTATAAATCCTCCAATATGTGCCCACCAGGCAATACCGGAACCACCTCCTGAACCTGTAGCATTGAAAAACTGAATTAAAAACCAGAACCCAAGAAAAATAAAAGCTGGGATTTCCACAAACCAGGGGATAATAATTATGGGAATAACAGTTAAAATACGCGCTTTTGGATATAAAAGAAAATATGCTCCCATAACACCTGCAATAGCCCCGCTTGCACCAATGGTAGGCACCATGGATATAGGATTTAAGAAAAAATGGAATAATCCTGAGATAACACCGCAAAACAGATAAAATCCTGCAAACCTTAATGATCCAAAATGCTCTTCAACATTGTCGCCAAAAATATATAAAAACCACATATTACCCAGAAAATGCAGAAAACCTCCATGCAGAAACATATAGCTAAAAATTGAAAAAACCTGGTTGGCAATGGAAAAATGTCTCGACATCTCATGAACGGTATACTTCGCAGGAACCAGACCATAGGAGTAAAAAAACACTTCATCTCCAAATCCTGTCTGCATCTGTAAAAGAAACACCAGAAGATTAATACCCATTAATATATATGTAACAACAGGTAAACTGTTTGATGGCTGATTGTCTCGAATAGGTATCATTTAATCATCTTTATCTGCCAGGCTGTTACAAAACACTAATTTCCCCAATTGTGAGCATAGCTCTTCTTTAAACCGGCGTTGGAAAAATTATCTGTTCTGTAACAACCTGTTGCGCTCTCTTTATCAGAGCAGTTAATTTTATAATATGCTTTTTTAAAAAATCCTTTTCTATAATAACAGTAAGAGGTATAACTTCAATACAATTTTACTATTTTAAATATTTTACGGAGCTTATGAACATACCATCACAAAAAAAATGTTTTGAACTTATAGAACAGATGAATATGATGAGTCATATTATTGACCACTCCATCACAGTTGCAAATGTTGCATACTATTTAAGCAGAAAACTGAAAAACAGATTTCATGAAATTGATATCGAGCTTGTAACCTCTGCTGCCCTTCTTCACGATATAACAAAAACCAGAAGTTTTAAAACAAAAGAGAGCCACTCTGCAACCGGAGGTGAATTATTGACCGGCCTTGGATATCCTGAGACAGGTGGTATTGTGCGCCAGCATATTATACTGGATTCTTATACAATGAATTCATCTGTTTCAGAACAGGAAATTGTCAACTATTCTGACAAAAGAGTACTGCATGACCAGGTGGTTTTGCTGGAAAAAAGACTTTCATACATTCATAATAAATATGGAACTCAAAGAGGATTTAAAGAGGGCATTAAAATCATGTGGGCTAAAACAGTAAATCTTGAAAAAAAAATTTTCAGCCATCTTGATATAAAACCGGAAGAGTTATCCCGAAATATTGAACTTAGGATTAAAAGGCAGGACTATGAACAATGGTTGGGAACCGCCTATTGAGATATAAAATTTGATTTTTTTTTTCTAATAAGGTATGCCAGTTGTTTTTAATGTAATAATAATTATTTCAGGAACAATTGAAAATGAAGAATGCAGACTTTTTAACAGGTATTACAACAAGCGGAACTCCTCATCTCGGAAATTATGTCGGTGCCATACGACCGGCAGTTAAAACCAGTAAAGACAGAGATATTATGTCCTATTATTTCCTTGCTGATTATCACTCTCTCATTAAAAACAGTGACCCTAAATTAAGAAAACAATCCACACTTGAAATTGCAGCTGCCTGGATTGCCATGGGCTTAGATCATGAAAATTGTGTATTCTATCGCCAGTCTGATATCCCTGAAATACCTGAACTAACCTGGATTTTAACCTGTCTTGCTGCCAAAGGTCTGATGAACAGAGCACATGCCTATAAAGCTGTGGCAGCACAAAATGTAGAAACAGGACAAAATGATCCAGATAAAGGTATCACCATGGGACTTTTTTCCTATCCAATTCTAATGGCAGCAGATATTTTAATGTTTAATGCCAGAAAAGTGCCTGTAGGCAAAGATCAGGTGCAGCATCTTGAAATGACAAGAGCTATTGCAGGTCGATTTAATCATGTTTATAAAAAAATATTTATTCTGCCCCAGGTTGTTGTGGATGAAAATTCTGCAGTTTTATCCGGTCTTGACGGCAGAAAGATGAGTAAAAGTTATAATAATTTTATACCTCTGTTTGATACACAAAAAAGCTTTAGAAAACAGATTATGAAAATAAAAACAAATTCTCTTGGACCTGAAGAACCCAAAGATCCTGAAACCTGTACCCTTTTTTCAATTTACAAGGCATTTGCCACAAATGTACAAACAAAAGAGCTGGAAAAACGTTACCAAGAGGGAATTGCATGGGGAAAAATGAAACAGGAGCTCTTTGAATATATAAATGAAATACTCAAAGACCCAAGACAAAATTATAGTGAGCTTATAAAAAATCCTGGTGATATCGAACAGATACTTGAAAAAGGGGCAATAAAAGCAAGAGAGTTTTCTGTGCCCTTCCTTGAAAAAATCAGAAAAACTATTGGTATTCAATCTTTGAGCACTTAGTCTCAGTTTGTACTTTTGTACAGGCACTACCTCTGGTTAATTGTTTAATCTCTTTTTGAGTTAAATAACGCCATTTTCCCTCTTTTAAATTCCCAAGATTGATATTGGCCATCCTGATTCTCTTTAAGACATTAACCTTGTTCCCTGTTTTACCAACCATTTTCCTTATTTGCCTGTTTTTTCCCTGCTTTAAAATAATATTGAATTTATTATTTGAAAGTTTTTTAATTTTTGCTTTTCTTGTTTTAATTTGAACCCTGTCTCTCTTTTTATCAATTATCATTCCTTCTGCCATATTATTCAAAGCAATTTGAGATATTGGATGCATAGTTGTCACAATATACTCTTTTTCATGATTATAGGAAGGATGTGATAATTTGTTATGCAGATCTCCATCATTGGTAAGCAGCACAAGTCCCTTGGAATCTTTATCCAATCTTCCAACAGGATATACTCTTTCATTTATATCGATCAAATCTAGAATTATTTTTGTTTTCTGCTGTGAACAGGATGTAACAAATCCTGGAGGTTTATTTATGGCAATATAAATTTTTGAAGACTCTTTTTTTAACAAAATTTTTTTATTATTAAAAAAAACCTGGTCCTTGTCAGGATCAACTTTAGTTCCAAGTTCAGTCGCAACAAGATTATTGACCTTAACCTTGCCGCTTAATATATATTCTTCAGCTTTTCTTCTGGAACAAAGCCCTGCATTGGCCAGATATTTTTGAAGTCGCATTTTTTTTTGTGTGATCTTGAGGCTATGTGTGACCTTTAGGTTATGATCTGTATTCTGCATTGATTTTCACATAATCTTCGCTAAAGTCACAAAACAGAAAAAAGTCACTCTCTTGCCCAAGGTTCAAATCAAGAGTAATCATTATCTCTTTTTTTTTCATAATCAAGGCTGTTTTTTGCTCCGCTTCGATCCCCAGCCATTTACCATTTAAAACAAGTGCCTGACCATCAAAAAAAAGATCCATTTTTTCAGGATCGACATCAGCACCACTACGGCCTGCAGCAGCCGTAATTCTCCCCCAATTTGGATCTTCTCCATAAATGGCTGTCTTAACAAGGTTGGAATGGGCAATAGATTCACAGGCTTTGAAAGCATCATGTTTTGTTTTAGCTCCTTTAACAGTAATCTTTACAAATTTAGTCGCACCCTCTCCGTCTTTGACAATCATTGAGGCAAGTTCAAAACAGACCTGATCTAATATATCTTGAAAGTTTTTTTTAGATTCAACATCATATATCCCAACCATGGAAGTTCCGTTTGCCAAAGCAAGAAGAGTATCATTAGTACTGGTATCACCATCAATACTGATTCTGTTAAAGGACTTTTCACTGGCTGATTTCAAAGCTGTTTTCAGATCTTTAGCACTTATCTTCACATCAGTACAAACATAAGCAAGCATGGTAGCCATATCAGGCCTGATCATACCAGAGCCTTTTGCAATTCCCATAATTGAAAATTTTTTATCACTGATTTCACCACTGAGTTTTACAATTTTACTATGGGTATCAGTGGTAAGAATAGCATTGGCAAAATCATCCACATGGTTTTGAGAAAGAAGACCGGCAATTTCAGGAATTCCTGTTTTAAATTTATCCATGGGTAGAGTTGCACCGATTACCCCTGTTGATGAGACAAAAACAAGATCATCTGTTATACCAAGATTGTGAGAAAGCTTTTTTGAACATATTTTTGCATCTTCAATTCCCTTTTGTCCTGTAAAACAATTAGCATTGCCACTGTTTACAAGTACAGCCTGGCATAGACCTGACTTAATTTTTTCTTTTCCAATGATAAGAGGTGCTGCAATCACCTTGTTTTGAGTAAATAAAGCCGCAGCAACAGCAGGTTTTTCACTATATATCATCCCAAGATCTTTCTTACCATTATCTTTAATCCCGGCATGTATACCGGCAAATTTAAAACCTTTCATTAAAAATGCTCCTAAAAATTGAAACAGAATACGCAGCTGTTTTAATCTGTGTGATTGGTTTAAATGTTTCTTATTTGGATGTAAAACTGAATTTTTGACCACCAATGGCTGCTTCATACATCAAACCACCTTTTGTGTGGACAAAAACTGCCATGCCTTTTGAATAATTTATATCTGCATATTCACCAGTAGCCGGTCCTGCACTTGCACCGGCTGTCACACCCTCTGTCCCTGCTTTTGCCTGAACACCGGCAGTAATTGCCACAGCAGATGCAGATGCATCAAATTCAAAGTTGCCGTTAGTAAATTCAGTATATGCTCTTTTATCCTGGAAAAAGATAATTTCTGAAAATGCCTGGCCCCCCAGTTGGAAACCAATGCTGAGTTTTGCCAAAGATACTGTCCCAACCATTTTACCTTTTTTATACACTTGGCCTTTTCCATAAGCACCGCCTATACCTATGCCCCCTTTACCCACTGTTGGAAAAAGTGCATATCCATAGCAGTTTTTAAAGAACGGCTTTGTTGCATCAGATTTTTTAAATACATTGATTGTATTTGAATAACTGTCAGCAAACGCAATATGTGAGAAGGACATAACAAACACGATCATCATTGATAATAGAATAAATTTAACTTTTTTCATTTCATCCTGCCTTTATCTAAAAGTCCATTTTCAATATTTTAACCTTTTGCACAATTTGAAGTACTATGATCTAAAGTTTAAAACCATAACTACTAACAATATAAACAGAGCATGTAAAGTTAGATTGAATTTCAGGAGAACTATTTAAAATTATAATTCTGCAAGCCTCTGATCATACATGGATCCAACACCATATTCGTTTCTACGCATAAATTTATCAAGAGATGGTCCAATGAGCTGCATTTCAAAATTTTTCTTTTGAACAGCCTGGGCTATTTTCATCTCTTTTGTACATCCTGTACTATATGTAGAATCTTTACCTATCCATTCTGGAGGAACCTTTTGTTTCATAAGTGAAAAACTTTCAACAATATCCTCTGATGTCTGGAATCTCCATATATCTATATATGTGCTTTTCTGGACAATCTCCCACATATACATAAGATCATCTGCATCCATGCCTGGTTCATAATACACTGATGGATTAATTATAAAAAGATTGGCTGAATGACTTTTTAAATGTTCAATAAAAGTTGTCATTATTTTTTTTGCCACATCAATTTTCCCAGGGATTGATCCTATGATACCACTGTAAAACATTATTGTCATATCTTGTTTTTTCGCTGATTTCATTTGATCAATGATTTTATTTGCTTTGTTTTCTAATTGTTGGTGGGAGAATTTAATAAAACCAGAGTGCCTTTTTTTATAAGTTACAATTAATGAGTTTTTTACAAAACTGATATTGATGATGTTTTGGGTAAAGCTAAAATGAGAATCAATCAATATCTCTTTTTGGGTTATACCTCGTGATATTACATAATCAACTTCTTTAAAAACTCTTGAGAATGTTGTAGATACAAGTAAGAGATTAAGATCTTCCCTTGTTCCATTTGATACTACGTGAATATGCTTTTCCTGTTTTAAAAGCTCCACAAGATTGTTTTTGCTGATTGTTTTTTCATGAATAAAATTAGCTTCTTCAAGTTCCTTTATTAACACAGGATCGGTTCTTACATCAGCAATACAGACCTTTGTAAAAAAGGGAGCTTCTTTTACAGCCAAAATAATAGTGTGTCCAAGTTCAGCAAGAAATTTCACAAGCATTAAATCAACAACAATCTCACCTGCTTCATTGGCAAGCCATAAAATTTTCTGTTTTTTTAATCTGATCAATGCTAATAAAAAAGTTAAACCATCTCCTTTGACAGGAGTTTTCATCATCTTTTTTATTTTTTCCAAAGATGCGACTTTGTTATTCTCACCAGTCCATAAATGATCATGGGCCATTAAAGTTAATAATCTTTGGAACTCAATTTTTTTTATTTTCTCTCTTAATTCAAACAGTGATAAGCCTTTGATCATCTCCAAAGAATCTTCAATCTGGTTTAAGGCTTTTTGAAAAATATGAGATTTTAAAAATTTATTTATACTGTTGTTGGCTGCCATTTTTTCAGATGAGTAAGGGTTTTCTATGTGTGTTCTGCTTAAAAATATTTTATATAATCTTTTTTCAAGCCTGGATGGCATTAAAAGCCCTGTCTGAATTTCATCTTCATATTTTATCTTGATTAATTCCTTTAAAAAAACAGTGTCATATTTCGAATCAATAAATTTATCAACCAAGACCATAATTCTATTAAAGACCTGTTCATATTGACTCTTTAAATAGGGAGGATACTGCCTTGACATTATGGCATCGAACATTTTGTCAGAGCATGGATAATACCGCTCATCATTTTCAATATAAACCATAAATTCCACCTGTTCCCTTGCTCCGACCTTGGTTGGATAAGCAAAGGGATCTATATGATTTTTAAGAAAAAAAGCTGTGAACCAGGCAGTGAAATCTGGATCATCTTTAATCAAAACAGGTCTATTTTCTTTAGTTGTCATATCTTGTTCCTTTAACCTTTGATTTACAGTGGAGTCACTGACTAATAATCTTGACACGATTCTAATACCATCATAATAAAACAATTATGGATAAAAAAACAGACTTTAAAGTTTTATACCTCAATAATTCAGTCAGTTTTGAGCAGGCAAAAAAGCATATCACAATATGGCAAAAAAATCAGACTTGCCTAATGGCAGTTCTATGGAGATTAATCTATTACCAGTTTCAAGTTCAATAATATCAGTTGAAGTATTATCAATAACACCATAGGTTGCCATACCACTTTTTGGATATGTGATAGAACCAGGATTCATGAATATCCGCCCATCTTTTTTTAGCAGAGAATAATAGTGTGTATGGCCCTGAATAATAATATCGCTACCTTGAAAATCTTTATAGGGTCGGTGCCCATGATGGAGAAAAATTTGCCAGTTAAAAACATTGAAAGCTGTCTTTACCTGATATCCAGGGAAGAAAGAGGGGACATCACAATTTCCATAAACATAATAGACATCATGATTAATTTTTTTTAACTCTTTTTTTATTGATTCCGGCTGAAAATCAGTATTTGAAAAGTTGCCGTATTTTGTATCAAAAAGATCACCTGCAATGACAAGTTTATCATTGGAGTTTAATAAAGCTTTTATGGTCAACCAGGAAGAATAACTGCCATGAATATCTGCTGTTACAATCAATTTTGGCATGGAATCTATTTTCTCCTTGTTTAAAAATCAGTGACAGGCTATTACACAACACCAATTTTTCCAATTTCGGCGTTGGAAAATAAATTTAATCCTCGGAATACTGCATGTATGCCTGTGGTTAAATTTATTTTCCGCCTTGAACTTGAAAAAATTTGCATTATGTAACAGCCTGTCGAAAAGAAATAAGTTTATAAAGATTTCAATGTCTGTATCCTCTCCAGCACCGGTGGATGAGAGTAGTTTAAAAACACATAAAAAGGGTGTGGTGTTAAATTTGAAAGATTATGAACAGATAGTTTTTTCAAGGCAGAGATCAAATGACTACTGTTTTTAAGAGTTTTGGCTGCAAACCTGTCTGCTTCATATTCATCTTTTCTTGATAAAATTTGAAGAATGACAGATATAAACAGATCAATGGGTGAATAGAGCATACTAAAAAAAATCAAGCCTGCATAAATGGAGACTTCTTCCATGAAAAAAGCATGGAACAAACTTTCATAGGATATAAATATAGATATGAGAAAAAAGATAAATCCCATCTGAATTATACCTGTTACCATACGTTTGATTATGTGTTTTTTCTTAAAATGCCCCATTTCATGGGCAAGTACTGAAACCAGTTCCTGAGTTGTCTGTTCTTTGATCAAAGTATCAAATAAAACAATTCTCTTATTTTTCCCAAATCCTGTAAAGAATGCATTGGATTTACTGCTTCTTTTTGATCCATCCATGACAAAAATATTGGAAAGAGAGAAATCAATTGATT
Organism: Deltaproteobacteria bacterium; assembly: GCA_027858995.1. GTDB lineage: Bacteria > Desulfobacterota > Desulfobacteria > Desulfobacterales > Desulfobacteraceae > Desulfobacula. The sequence continues at coordinate 22,878 of JAQIBP010000040.1, forward strand.
CAGCATAGTTTAAAATGGCCTCTTTTAAAGAGCCATCTTCCATAGGAGTGAATTTATTAAACAGGGGCATAATCCAGGTGGGAACAATATATTGGACCACAAGAAGAAAAATGGTGCTTGCACCCCAGCATAAAATCCAGGCATACTGGCCTCCAGATTCAAAAAACCAGAAAATAATTGATAACAGTATCCCACCGAGAATAGCTGAAAGAACAATGGATTTTATAATATCAGTTATGAACACCATTGGGGTGGTTTTGTTGAATCCAAATTTTTCTTCTATCACAAAAGTGGAGTAGATACTGAAAGGCAGAGATAAGAAAAATTTTAATATTACAAGAACAGCTGTAAACAAAAGCCCTGTAACAATTGATCCGAATTCAAAGGATCTGGCAAAAGAATCAATATATTGAAACCCGCCTGAAAACCAGAATACCAAAACAATTACAAGATCAAAACTCGATGTGATAGATCCAAATTTAGTATCTGTTTTAAGATAATCCTGGGATTTAATATATTGCTCTTTGTTGTAATGGCTTTTAAATTCGTCCGGGAGTGGCTGGTTTAAGTTTCCAAGGTTTAAGAAGTCTGCAAGATTATCAATAAGATAAGAGCCAATAAGCGTTACAAGTATTATGATGGTGATAAATTGTTCTGAAAAAAACATTTTTGCAGAAAAACAACCTTATGAATTGATAAGATTTCTTAATTTCCCTGAACATTTGAATGTAACAACCCTTCTTGCCGGCAGGGTCATCTCCTTATCCGTCGCTGGATTCCTGCCTTTTCTTGCCTTTTTTTCGTTAACACAAAATTTTCCAAAACCGCTGATCATTATATCTTCACCATTTTCAATGGTTGTTTTTATAATTTCAAGAAATTCTTCCATGAGTTCATATGTATCGGTTCTGGACAAACCAAGTTTATTTTGTATTTTTTCTGCTATGATTGTTTTTGTTAATGCCATAAATTGACTCCCGCAACTGATTTTGGCTTATTTATTATAATTTTTTGTTAAAAATATTAGGTAAAATACTTTATTATATGTGTGTTTGTCAAGTGATCAAACTAAAGGAATTCAAATTAAAATTGATCGGTTATGGGATATCGCATTTTAAATTGTTAAAATCCATGGTGAATTTATTATAATTATCCCATTTTAAATGTTAGAATAAATTTACAATGTGTCAAAAGCATGATTGCTTGCTATTTCTCATGATTTTTTATAATATTGAGAGTAAATAAAAGAGGTAGTAATTTTAAACAGGGAGCAAACAAAAAATGATAGAAGCACTGACTGCTTTAGATGGAAGATATGCTAAATTAACAAAAGAGCTTTGTGATATTTTCTCTGAGTACGGGTTGATTAAAGAGAGGGTATTTGTTGAACTTGAATGGCTTAAATTTATTTTATTTGATCTAAAACTTTCACAAACTGATAATATCGAGACGCAAAAACTTGATGCCATAAAAGAAAATTTTTCTCTAAAAGATGCTGAAAAGATTAAAGAGATAGAAATAAAGACAAATCACGACGTAAAAGCTGTTGAGTATTTCATAAAAGAAAAACTTGATCTTGCAGGCCTTTCAGATATTAAAGAGTGGGTTCACTTTGCATGCACCTCGGACGATATTAACAATACTTCCTATGCTTTGATGCTTGATAAAGGCAAAAAAATAACAACTGCTTTATTAAGACAACTCATTGATGATATAGAACAAAAAGCCCTGCAATACAAATCAATACCAATGATGTCAAGAACTCATGGCCAGCCGGCAAGCCCTACAACTGCAGGCAAAGAATTTATAAATTTTGCCTGGCGGCTTTTGCAGGAAAAAAATATTATTGACCAGCACAATGTTCAGGCGAAAATAAATGGAGCCACTGGAAATTATAACGCACACCATTTTGTATATCCTGATGTTAACTGGATTGAAGCATCACAACGATTTATCTCCACCCATTTGAATCTTGAACCAATACTTTTTACAACCCAGGTAAATCCCAATCATTCCATTGGCTTTGTCCTGCATGCAATGATTAGAGCTGCAGCATCAATAATTGATCTTGACCGAGATATGTGGGGATATATAAGCCTTGGTTATTATAAACAGAAAATAAAAGAGGGGGAAACAGGCTCTTCCACCATGCCTCACAAGGTAAATCCGATTGATTTTGAAAATTCTGAAGGAAATATGGGACTGGCCATATCAATGATGGAGCATCTATGTGTTAAACTGCAAAAATCCAGATTCCAGAGAGACTTAACTGACAGCACTGTTTTAAGAAGCCTTGGATCTGTATTTGGATATTTTATTATTGGAATAAAAAATTGCCGAAAAGGATTATCAAAAATAGATTTAAATAGAGATATAATACAAAAAGATCTGGACAATAATCAGGCTCTTCTTGCAGAACCATTTCAGACTGCCATGAGGGTTTTTGGTGAAGAGAATCCATATGAGAGACTCAAGGAACTTACAAGAGGCCGTCAAATTACAAAAAATGATTTAAATAAATTTGTAAATAACCTTGAAAAAGTGCCCTCAGAGTTTAAAGAACGCATGAAATTATTAACACCTGAAACTTATGTGGGACTTGCTGAAGATCTGATTGAAACCTATTTTACGAAAAAAGAGTAAACACCCTGCCCTTTTGAGAAAAATATCTTATATAGTTACGAATACTAGAGATTATAGTCGTAAAAAAGTTTGAACATCCCTATAAAGGTAAGGCTGGAACCTTAGCTTTAAAGCTGTTGAGATACCAGGGAGCTGGTTTATACTCTAATTGACTTAGACCTTTTGTTTCAAGAGAATTTATTGCAAGCTGAAATGTATGATAATCTATCTCAATATCATTCCATCCAAGATATTTTAGCCTTTTATTTGCCTGGTAATGGGACATATCAGGGGTTATCAAACATGCATTAACAAGACTTCTGATAAACCCCGGGATCATTGATGCTTCAACCCCGCTATCAATCAGTCTAAGAGTTAATTTGCTGTCAACCTTGGTTACCATAAAAGCATATCCGGATTATAAGTTTTTTTATTAAATTTTTATGTTTCAAAAAATTCTTTTGCCAGTGGATATTATAATATTTATGATCAATCTAAGAGTCAATCCTGATTAATGGAAAATTATTTTTTTGTAATTATGATAAGTCTCTGAAAAACATCCTTTCTAAAATTATTGTTTATTTATTTCCATGAGAAAGCTTTAAAATACTCTGATTTACTTAAAATTACTTCAATTTTTAACCGTAAATAAGCCTCTGGTCAGACAGCATAAGTCTCTCCACCATTGAAAAAATGATATTATATTTTTTAAATCAATGATAACATAGAAGAGTTAATTTTTTTTAAGGAATACAAATGACCAAAGAAATATCAAAGAGTGATGGAATATTACTTCTCGAACTTGCAAGACAAAGTATTATTCAAGAATTTCAAAATAAAGGAAATAAATTAAAATCTTTAAAAGATAAAGCTTCATCTCTGATTTTGGAAGAAAACCGCGGGATATTTGTCACTCTTCATAAAAACAGAAGATTGAGAGGCTGTATCGGCAATATTGAGCCTGTAAAAAATATTTTTCAAGGGGTCCTAGATAATGCAAAAAATGCAGCTTTTAGTGATACAAGATTCAGCCCACTGTCCTTAGAAGAGTTAGATGAAACAATAATTGAAGTCAGTATACTGACTCAACCTGAAAATATTTATTATACAGACAGCCGTGACCTGATAACAAAGCTTAAGCCGGGTATTGACGGTGTGATAATAAAAAAAGATTACAATAGTGCAACCTTCTTGCCCCAGGTATGGGAACAATTAAAAGATCCTGAAATATTCTTAAAACACCTTTGTACTAAGGCCGGGTTACCGCCGGATGACTGGAAATCAGGTGATCTTGATGTTGCTACATATCAAATTCAACTGTTTGAAGAATCTTAAAAGGCTGGTAATGCCTTTAAAAAACATTGTTAAAAGCTATCTCTCAATTATCGGCTAAAAGTTCCAGTGCCATTGTTGACCACAGTTCTAAATTTAATTGGTGAAGGCTGTTGGTTTTTTTCCATATAAATTGAAACAGTTCCTCTCCTGGTAAAAATTTTTCAGGACTATTTGTCTCTATTCTGAAAACAGCACCCAGGTGCACCTTGCCAACATCTGTAATATCCTCGCTGATCACACCAATAAATTCTGGAGAACTCTTTTCAGGCATTTGATCAAGTTCTTCGCTAAGCTCTCTTTCCATGCCAGCAATTAAAATTTGTTTAAATGAATCTTTTTGTGTGTTCACATCAACAGGATTTATATGACCGCCAATCCCTAAAGACCATAAGTCATGAAGGCGCTGTTCACTTCCCTGACGCTGATAGATAGCAGTTTTGCAATGATCTTTTGTTTGAAGAATAATATAGGGTATAATCTGTTTATAAGAGGAGTCATTTTCAGCGTCTATTCTTTTTATAAACTCGAAACCTGAAGTTGAACAATTTTCAATAAACATATCCAGTTCCAACGATACAACACTTTTTGGGGTGACCCACGAATCTGGCAAAAGATCTCTTTTAATGCACAATATTTTTTCGTTTTTATCCAAAGCCTCACCTTTATATATTGTAAAAAATTACAAAACCATTTTTATCACATCTATTTAAAAAAAACAGTTGAATTTAAAAGAATAATAGAGATTTTAACAGCTCTATGTTATCCAGGTATATAAAACTCATTAATTGCAGGAGAGTTTATGCATTTTATAAATTTGCTTTGGAAAAAAACTTTGGTCAAAAACTTGATTTCCAACTGATATGGAAGGCAATTCAATGCAAATAAAAAACGTAATGGTAACAGGCGGCGGAGGTTTTCTCGGAAAAGCCATTGTCAAAAAGCTGTTAAAGAAAAATTATAATGTAACCTCTTTTTCAAGAAAGTTTTATCCTGAACTTGAGGAAATGGGTGTAAGGCAGATTCAGGGAGATATTATAAATGAGAATAGAGTTTCAAACGCTCTTAAACAGATTGATGCTGTGTTTCATGTTGCCGCAAAATCAGGAGAAATCTGGGCGCCTTTTGAAGACTTTTTCAAGGTAAATGTGACAGGTACCAAAAATGTTATTAGTGCGTGCCTGAAAAACAGTGTTAAACAATTGATCCATACAAGTTCTCCCAGTGTAATATTTGATGGAAAGGATATGGAGAATGTTGACGAAAACGTTCCGTATCCAAAAAAATATATGACCCCCTATCCTGAAACCAAGGCAATGGGTGAAAAATTAGTTCGAAGTGTTGCAGAAAAAAAGTTAGCAGCTATCATTCTTAGGCCTCACATTATTTGGGGCCCTGAAGATAATCATGTATTGCCAACCCTTATCAAAAGAGCCAAAAGATTAAAAAGAGTTGGACAAAAGGAATATCTGGTTGATACCATCTATGTCGATAATGCAGCAGATGCACACATTTTGGCTTTTGAAAAACTTTGTGAAAAACCTTCTTTATCAGGAAATATCTATTTTATCAGCCAGGATGAACCCATCCCAATATGGAAAATTATCAATGCGTTTTTTAATGCAGCAGGCCTGCCACCGATGAAAGGTCAAATTTCTGAAAAAATTTTATATATAGCAGGAACAATTTTTGAGTTTACATATAAGCTTTTTAATATCAAAAGAGCACCATTAATGACAAGAATGGCAGCCAAAGAGCTTTCCACATCACATTGGTTCAATATTTCAAGGGCTAAAAAAGATCTTGGATACTATCCCAAAATTTCCACAGAAGAAGGGCTTAAAAGGTTAAAACAATGGTTTTCTTCAAATG
>JAQIBP010000008.1 GCA_027858995.1 Deltaproteobacteria bacterium
CCCTCCGGGCGCAAAAAAAGTAAGCCAGACGTTACTGTTTTTCCAATTTTTAATTTTTTTTAAAAGAATTCAGAGCTTAGTTCAGCATTGAAGCTGTCCAAGCTTTGGGGTCCACCGTAAGTCCGCACCATTTCAGAATAGATATCGCTTAATTTTTATCTCCAATTATGTAGCGAGTTTATTATGTAGCGTGATTTTCTTCTAATGATTTTTTAAAAGATGTATTTTCTTTGGATTTAATTCTTTTACTTTTTTTCTTCTCTTATTTTTTTTGTTTGTGACTTGGTCGTTCACTTCGTGATGACAGATATTTTGTCCACATATTTTAGACAACTTGACGGTCTATATTTCATACATATTTTTTTAACAGATAGGTTCTTTATTTTTTAGACGTATTTTTTGTGTCAAATCAACTTAACCTTGGGAAAGGAGGCAAAATGGAAAATAACAAACTATCACGACGTGAATTTATGGCACTTTCCGGCGGCGCATTGGTGAAGATTGGCTTGCCAGGTACCTTTGTGAAACTCTCCCATGCTAAAAATGCCGATTTGGCTTCTGAATTACGGCCAGATGGTAGATTACGCATACCACCAGGTCAGATGGCAGTCGAATCCATTCAAAAGATGGGGGGTAGCACAGGCCCAGGTCTTGATCCCGAATGGCGGCTACAGATTAAGGGAGAGGTGAAAAAACCCACAACCTTTTCATGGAATGACCTGATGCAGTTTCCCCAAACAGACCTTCTCTGCGATGTCCACTGTGTAACAGGATGGACGCTTTTAGATTCCAATTGGCAAGGGATTCAGTTGAGACACATTATGGATGTTGTTGGTGCTACAGAAAAGGCAATGTATATAATTTTTGAAGCCCATGCAGGTTATACAACCAGCATTCCTATCAGTGAGGCACGTAAAGACAATGTGATTTTGGCGCATACTTTCTCTGGTGAACGGCTACCCGAACCACATGGCGCGCCATTGAGAGGACTGGTGCCGGATCGCTATTTTTATAAAAGTGCCAAATGGATCGAAGGGATTAAATTCAGTGCCACAGATGAGCTTGGATACTGGGAGAGTGGTGGCTTCAGTAATTCAGCCGACCCATGGAAAGAAGACCGTTACAAGTAGTCCTGTCACAAAATAAATAAAGAGCGTAGGTGATAAAACCCTGCTTTTTATCATCTGAACTTAATACTGAAGGCTCCCCGATTTGCTCGAACTCAAGCTGCTTAATTTCCCAACCCATTTTTCGATTGGCCCCTTTTCAAAATTTAATCTGGGACCGGACGGGCAGAATTAAACGTCTGTTTTTAATAATTTTTTCCCACAGTTCAAACATATTTTTTGACTTCCAATAAGTTCTAAATAATGTTCAAATGGCTAACTTTTATCCAGTCATATGGTTAAATATTAGTCAGTCCAATAATTGCAAAAAAGATGAATCTCTTTAGATTCTAGACAGAATATTTGTTTTTTATTTAAAAAAAACAAATAGTTAAATCCATGCACATATCTTGTGGCATTAACTTTGCTACTCTTTTAAATATAACTTATTTCAAAAAGGAGACCCAAATGTTAAAATCGGTGATCAACAAAATCAAACACAACCATTACCTATTAATGGTATTATGCTGTACTCTTCCGATTCTTGGTTTTTTTATATTGCCCTTACTGGGATTCAGCGATTCTGTTGCTTACTATGCATTGTTTTTGCTTTGCCCTATCGGCCATATCTACATGATGAAAGGTATGCACAAAAAATCATGTGAACACCACAAAACAGAAGAACCCAAACAAATTGAATTTAAGCATTATTAGGCCAACCTAATTTTTTAATACCAATAGGAATGCGAAAATGAAAAATCGTCTGATTGTTATTCTATCTTTGTTTCTCATATCAATGATTGTATCAATCCCAGCCATAGCTGAAAAAGATCCATTTGCAGATGCAGGATTTACTCAAGCTAGAAAACAAATTGTCGCACTGGATTTTACGTTGGAAGATCTTGAACAAAATTATATTAAATTATCTGATTATCGTGGAAAAACTGTACTGCTTTTTTTCTGGACAACATGGTGAACCTGGTGCAAGAAGGAGGTTCCTTCTCTGATAAAATTACATGAAAAATATAAGAAAAAAGATTTTGTAATCCTTGCCATCGATATTCGTGAAAAATACAAAACCGTTAAAAATTACGCCAACAAAAAGAAAATTCCTTTCAAAATTCTTATGGATACCAAAGGCGATGTTGCTCAACAATACGGTGCACGTGGAACACCTGCCCATTTTTTAATAGACAAAGAAGGAAACATCAAGGGTGGTGCAATTGGGTATAAGAACTTGAATAGTAGGGCCAGTAAAAATCTCATCCAATATATAATTGACAATCCTAGCTAATGAGAATCTACTAAAGAGCAGGGCATTCTAAGGGGGCAACCAACCTATGGGTGAAATATCTACTGGAAATAAGATTGGCATTTTAATCTTTTTATTTGGCGTTGGCTTTGTCATTCTTTTATTTCTGATTGGCACTGAGATAAACTTCAGGTTCAATACTCTCCCACCTGTTGTTGCAGGATCTGAAGCACCTGATTTTTCATACCCGGACCTTGAAGGCAAAACAGTGAGTCTTTCGGATTACCGGGGTAAACTGGTTTTGGTGAATATTTGGGCCACCTGGTGTAAACCCTGCGTGGATGAAATGCCTTCCATGGAAAAACTTTACAACAAATTCAAGGACCAGGGTTTTGAGATCCTGGCGGTGAGTATTGATTCATTGGGGAAAAAAGCTGTAGGACCCTTTATGGATATTCATAACCTTACCTTTAAGACCTTGCTGGATACAAAAGGTTCCATGCAGCAGGCTTACCGGACCACAGGCATACCGGAAAGTTTTATTATCGATAAAAATGGTGTGATCATTGAAAAAGTAATTGGTTCAACTGACTGGGCCTCTCCCAAGGCGTTTAAATTTATACAATCACAACTTGGAAAATCTACATTACCCAAAATTTGATATGGCTGATTTCAATAAAAACTTTTTACTACTTAAAGATATCATTTTTGCCTCTGCCCTGAGTCTGATTTTATTTTCTTCATTTTCCCAGGCATATACCGTTATAGAAGCAGAAGGATATCAGATTCAATTGTTTATCGAGCCTGATCCTTTGATTGCACAAAAAGAGACTGGTCTATATTACTTCTGTAAATATTGAAGATGACAATAGGGTTTTTCCTTTAGGATATACCAGAGCCCTTGAAATTGTTAAAAATGCAGGCAAGCTGATAAATGTAGTTCTAAAACCCCATGATCTTCGACGACATGCTGCCACATATGCAAGCCGATCTGGTGTTCCCATTGAAATTGTATCAAAAATTATTTTAAGACATGCAAACCTATCAACAACTCAAAAAGATCTTGGCAAAGTAAGTGATAATGAAGCAATTTATTGAATTGAAAATATTTACAAATAACTTTTCAGAGGGATGGGTAAAAAATCAATCCCTCGTTTAATCTGAGACACAACATCCTGTGGTCGGCATCAAATATAAATATGATAAGACTATACAAATGATCACTTGCTGGAGTTGACTGGTACCAAACAATATAGCCAGAATGGCTCTCCTTGAGATTCTTTTAAAATCAGATTAAAAATAATTTTTTTATATTGAAAGTTAATTGTCTGAGTGATGGATTAATTTTCAAAAAAACACAAGATATCGTATCGGACAATAATACAAAAAACCCAAGATTATTATTAACAGTCTTGAGTTTTCTACATTATAACTAAACACAACTTCTTGTGCTTGGGGAAAATTTTTTCCATCAGACAGATAATCGACTTTTTATATATAGAATCCTTGCAAACGTCAATCTCATGACCGGGAATCAATCTTTTGGAGATTGCTTCGCGCCTTGTAATGACAAAATAATCAAATGGTTGCGAGCATTCTCAGCTCATGAAAGATCAGCAGGGAATATAGCGGCACGAGGCCATAAATCAGATAACGCACAGCGATATACTTATATATCTGGAAATTGAAGTGCATTACAAGAATAATGAGTGCTGTGCCGGTCATTGACATCTTTACTACCGTGAACATGAATAAATCTTTCTGAATAAACCAGTCCATCAGTGTGTTGATTTCAATCGCCCCGTTGCTTAGCAGGATAATAGTAAGAAAGGCATCGGCAAAACAGAGCAGAATAATGGTCAGGGCGGCTGCAAATGGCCAGTGTCCATACCAGTCGGTGTAACTGTCTAAATGGTCACTCTCACGCCGCGATTCCCGGCGCCGACTGTGTGTCAAGGATCCCAGCAGGGTCTTTAGAGAGGGGTTACGCCGGTCCAGCTGGCGTTGATCGGTCAGTTCTTCGTAAGTCGATTCAAGTTGCAGGCTCACGCACCACCTCCTGGAAAACCCGTTGTTCCAATAGTAATTAATGTTGCATTTGTTGCCGATGATAAATTTAATATCAAAAAACAAGTAAATAGAAATACCGTAACTTTTTTCAACTGTTTCTCCTCTCATCTCTATATTTTCCAGCCCCTGCTTTACAACAGTTTTTGCTTTATCCTTACCTATACAACAACTGCAAAAAGTATACCTGTATTTTCAAATCTTGAGAAGCTGATTAAATAGTATTTACGGTAATTCAGATTATCTCTTATTGAGAAACAAATGTTATAAAATGAGTAAAAAATATAACAATTATGGATAAACTTCTTCTTAATTTTATTCATTTCCCTTTGATAAACTTATTAAAATATATATATCACTTGGCAAAAATTATGTTCAAGTATTGAATATTTGCAGAAGGTGTGTGAATATAAAAAAATTGCCAAATATTTAGAAAATTAATTGTTTGATCTGGAAGGTGGGTGTGGAAAATATACTTAATTTTACAAAAGATGAGCTTTCTGACTGGTTTGAAGGAGAGGGTGTCAGATCCTTTAGGGTAAATCAGGTGTTTAAATGGCTCTATATCAGGCAGGCAGACAGTTTTGAGCAGATGACCGACCTTTCCAAGGATTTAAGAAAAAAACTGGCTGATCATTTTTGTATCAAACGCCTTATCATTGATGATAAACAGGTTTCTGCTGACACAACTGAAAAATTTTTACTCAGACTTGAAGACGGGCAGCATATTGAATCTGTCCTGATTCCTGAAAAGGATCACTTTACCCTTTGTGTCTCTTCACAGGTAGGGTGTGCTCAAGATTGCAGCTTTTGTCTGACCGCACAGGGCGGTTTTATCAGAAATCTGCATGTCAGTGAAATAATTGCACAGATCAGGGATGCAAGATATTATCTTATTAAAAAAGATATAGACCCTTTAAAACTTTCCAATATTGTTTTTATGGGAATGGGTGAGCCCCTTGCTAATTATAACAACCTTTTAAAATCATTGAGTATTATCACTGACAGTGATTATGGACTTAAATTCTCAACAAGAAGGGTAACTGTCTCAACCTGCGGCCTTGTTCCGAAAATAACACAGTTAGGCCATGATACCCCGGTAAATCTTGCTGTCTCTTTAAATGCCACATCAGATGCTTTGAGAACACAGTTAATGCCAATCAATAAAAAATATCCTTTAAAGCTTTTGCTCGAAACCTGTCAGACTTTTATAATGAAACCAAGAAACAAGATTACTTTTGAATATATTTTAATGAAGGGTGTGAATGATTCAAAAGAGGATGCTTTAAAACTTGTAAAACTTTTATCTCCCATTAAAGCAAAGGTCAATCTGATTCCATTTAATCAATGTGGCAAAAGTGATTTTAAATGTCCATCTAAAAAAGAGATCAGTGAATTCCTGCAGATTCTGCTTGATAATAATCTTACTGCCGTAACAAGAAAGAGCAAGGGTGATGATATCCTTGCGGCATGCGGACAGTTAAAAGCAAAACTGTGAAAATCAGAGAGTATAGTGCAAAGGAGAAATAATGCCAGGGTTACAAATTGAACTGCAGGAGATTAAAAAGCTTAAACAGTTTTATAAATTAATGGATCAAACAAGAGAGATCAGGTTCAAGCTTGTTGGAGATATTTTCAACAGGCAGGCAATAGAGCCAGAGTCTGTTGAATCTCTTAAAAATGCCCTTGCAGTGCTGGAAAATATCCCTGCAAAACACAGCAGACAGATTCTTTTGGTAGACGATTCTAAACAGATTAAAGTTGATTTAACCTATGAAACTGATGAACTGAAAAAAGATATTTATTATCTGGAAAATGGTGAAGATAAATTTATTCAATATCTTGACACTGTTCATGCCGATTTCAAGCAGCATGTAAATAAAGGGGTTGATAAATTAAAAGGGCTTCATTTCAACTGCCTTATTTCAGATCGTGATGGAACCACGAATAATTATTGCGGCCGCTACCGCTCTTCGATTCAGTCAATATATAACTCGGTTTTTCTTACCCGGTTTGCAGTGAAAAAAGCTGTCAATCCAATAATTGTCACATCAGCACCCCTTAAAGACCCTGGTATTGTTGATGTCAGTGTCAATCCTGAAAAAACCATTATATATGCTGCTTCAAAGGGCAGAGAGTTTATCGATTTAACAGGTACCAGAAGATCATATCCAGTTGATGATGAAAAGCAGGCCCTTTTAACCCGGCTCAATGATAAACTTGTTAAAATGGTTAATACCCAGGAGTATGAAAAATATTCATTAATAGGTTCAGGACTGCAGCTTAAGTTTGGCCAGACAACAATTGCCCGGCAGGATATCAGTAACTCAATAGGAGAAGAGGAGTCTTTGAAATTTTTGTCAGTGATAAAAACAGTGGTTTCAGAACTTGATCCTGAACATAAAAATTTCAGGATTGAAGATACCGGTCTTGATGTGGAAATCATACTTACTATTGATGATAAACTCTCCGGCAGCAAGGATTTTGACAAGGCAGATGCTGTAAAATATCTTGATTCGCAACTTAGTCTCAACCTTGATAAAGGTCCTCATCTTGTCTGTGGAGATACTGCATCTGATGTTCCCATGATAACTGCAGCAATGGAGAGTACAAAAGATACATATTCAATTTTTGTAACTAAAAAAGAAGAGCTGGCTCAAAATGTCAGGGCAATATGCCCTGGTGCCATCATTGTGCCTGAACCGGATATGCTGGTTACTATCATGGGATTATTATCAACTTAATGTTTGTACAAAAAATTACCCATCTGCTTCGTTGCTTCAAAATTTTGCAATCCTCATGTACTACAGTACACTCCGGTTGCAAAATCCCTTGCGCCTCACATATGGGCAATTTTTTATTCAAACATGGGTGTGTGATTACACATTAATATAGTTTATAAACATAGTGAGAGGAAAAATAATGTCGACTGCAAAATTTAAGGGCGTAATTTTTGACCTGGATGGAGTTATAACAGGTACTGCAAGGGTACATGCACTGGCATGGGAAAGCATGTTTAATGATTATTTGGAAAAAGCAGCTGAAAAAGATAACAAACCTTTTATACCCTTTGATCCTGAAGAAGATTACATCCAGTATGTTGACGGTAAACCAAGACCAGAGGGAGTAAAAAGTTTTTTGGAATCCCGTGGAGTTGTTCTTGAATATGGCGATCTTGATGACCCCCCGGACAAAGCAACTGTGTGCGGGCTTGGAAACAGGAAAAATATTGATTTTCAGGCTGTACTTAAAAAAGAGGGGCCTGATGTTTTTGAATCTTCCATAAAATTTGTGACACAGCTTAAAAAAATGGGTATTAAGGTGGGTGTAGCCTCCTCAAGTAGAAATTGTAAATTGATATTGGATCTGGCAGGCCACAGCAACCTTTTTGCCACCAGGGTTGATGGTGAAGTCTCAAAAGAGCTTAAGCTCAAAGGGAAGCCTGATGCAGATATTTTTGTGGTTGCTGCAAAAAATCTCGGGCTTCTGCCAAACGAGTGTGTAGTTGTTGAAGATGCTATTTCCGGTGTCCAGGCAGGCAGAAACGGTAACTTTGGGTTAACCCTTGGAATAGACCGCAATAATATGGGTGATCAGCTGAAACTCAATGGTGCAGATATTGTAATCCAGGACCTTGCTGATATTTTCATTGAGGATATTAACCAGTGGTTTGAAAAGGGAATTGAACATGACGGCTGGAACCTGAGCTATGACAGCTTTAAGCCGGAAGAGGAAAAACTGCGGGAAACTCTGTGTACAGTGGGAAACGGCTACCTTGGAACCAGGGGTGCTTTTGAAGGTTCATATGCTTCTGACAATCACTATCCCGGTACTTATATTGCGGGTATATTTAATAAAGTACCCACTAAAATTGAAGATAGAAATATCTATAATAATGATTTTGTTAACTGCCCCAACTGGCACCTGATTGAGTATAAAATAGGTAAGGGTGACTTTATAAATCCCATGACCATGGAGCTTGTAAGTTATAATCAGAATTTGAATATGCAAAAAGGGGTGGTGGAAAGAACCCTGGTATGCAAAGACTGGCTGGGACGTTTGACCAGAATTTTCAGCCGCCGTATTGCAAGTATGGCAGATCCGCATATCTGTGCTGTCCGCTATTGTATTACTCCTGTTAATTATTCAGCTCTTTTGACCATACGTTCTTCACTTAATGGAGCAATTATCAATGATGGTGTTGCCCGTTACAGCACACTGACTTCAAAACATCTCACACCTGTGTCCCAGGGAAAAACCAGAAACGGTATCTATCTGCATGTTCGGACAAATCGTTCAAAATACGATATTGTAATGAGTGCAAAGACTTCTCTTTTAAAAAATCTGAAACCTGTCAGGACAAAAAAAGAGATTATTAAAGAAAAGGGTAAAATAGGAGAAGAGTACACTGTTGCTGCAAAAGAAAACACCACCTACACCCTTGAAAAAATTGTATCAGTTTATACTTCCCTTGATACCGGGGTTTCAGATCCGATAAAATCTTCCAGTGCAGCAATTTCAAAAACTAAATCGTTTCAAACTCTTTTTTCTTCCCATGTAAAGGCATGGAAAGCAATATGGGATAAAGCAGATATAAAAATTGAGGGTGACAGGTTTATACAGAAAATAACAAGATTGCATATATATCACATGATGGTAACAGCATCACCTCACAATAAAAATATTGATGCGGGAATGCCTGCAAGGGGGCTTCATGGAGAAGCATACCGGGGGCATATTTTCTGGGATGAGCTTTATATATTTCCATTTTATAATCTGCATTTTCCTCAAATTACCCGTGCTCTGCTTATGTATCGCTACAGACGTCTTGACGGGGCAAGAGAGTATGCAAAACAGAACGGGTACAAGGGAGCCATGTATCCATGGCAGACTGCCGATGATGGCAGCGAAGAGACACAGAGTGTGCATTTTAACCCAACGGACGGCTCCTGGGGCTCTGATCTGAGCCGCCGTCAGAGACATGTTTCCATAGCAGTATTTAATAATGTCTATAAATATATAGAGAGTTCAGATGATAAGAAATTCCTGCATGAATATGGTGCGGAAATAATGCTGGAAATTGCACGATTCTGGGCCAGCGCTGCAGTCTATGATAAAAAAACAGGAAGGTTTCATATAAAAGGTGTTATGGGACCGGATGAATTTCATGAAGCCATTCCCGGCTCTAAAGAACATGGTATAACAGATAATGCCTATACCAATATCATGGTTGTGTGGCTGCTGGAAAAAATGGTTGAACTTATGGAAAGACTTCCTAAAAAAACAGTTAAAAAACTACAGGAAAAAACAGGTTTTAAAATCAAAGAGATTGAAAAGTGGGAGCAGATAATTCAGAAAATCAATGTTAAACTGTCCAAAGATAATATTATAAGTCAGTTTGATGGGTATATGAACCTTAAAGAGCTTGACTGGGAAGGTTACAAAGAGAAATATGATAGTATACACAGAATGGATAGAATATTAAAAGCAGAGGGTGACTCTCCTGATCATTACAAGCTTGCCAAGCAGGCAGATGTTTTAATGACTTTTTATGTTCTGGCACCGGATGAAGTGTGTCACATTTTAGCGCGGTTGGGTTATCCTGTAAAAGATTCTCTGGAGTTTTTGAAACGCAATTATGAATATTATGAGCAGAGAACAAGCCATGGCTCAACTCTCTCCAAGGTTGTTCATGCGGTTGTTTCCAGCTATATTCATGCCGGGGACACAGCCTGGGAGTGGTTTTTTGAAGCAATGGAGAGTGATGTAAATGACACCCAGGGAGGAACCACTCTTGAAGGGATTCATACCGGTGTAATGGCAGGTACTCTGGATGTTATAATGAGGTATTTTGCAGGTGTTGAGCTTTCAAGCGGACAACTTGAGATCAATCCCAATATGCCGTCCCATTGGAATATGCTCTTATTTAAAATATGCAATAAAAAACAGTGGTTTCATATAGAAATTACAAAGGAAAATATATTGGTTAAGCTCCTTGGCAGAGGAAAGAGAGAAATTATAGTAAAAATACTTGATAAAAAGGTCAGCCTTGCTCCGGGTGAAACAACAACAGTCAAATTTTCTGAATAGATAAAATATCTATATCATTAGATGCCTGAATTCTGATGGTTTGAAAGTTTTGACACTAAGAATAGTTTCATCCTGCTGCTGTTTTACTTTTATATCGGCAGGTGTTCCCGGTTTTGACTTGGTATAACCTGCACAGATCATAGCTGCGGTTTGAATGTTTTCTAAATTTAAATTACCTGAAACAACAACATCAGGTCCTGCCATGGTGGCATGTTCTAAAAAGATATCTTTGTCAGCATTAAAATATTTAATCAGATTTTTATTGTCCTTTTCTGACCGTCCCACAATGACCTTTGTTTTGGAATCAAGCCTGAAATGCCTCCCATGGGATAAAAGATATAATTCATTTTTATCCATATCTTTTTTATTTTCCATAAGATCTTTCAATTTTTTAGAAAAAATTTTATCTGTTAAAAGACAGCCGCCGGCAGGAGATGGATACTCTTTAATTCCATACTTTTTTACCATCTGCATTTGAATTTTTCTTGACCTTCCTGAAATATTTAAAAGCTTTGTTCTGTCAACCATACCGTTTTGTTCCACCATGGTTTCCGGCAGTAATTTTGCACTCAAAGGTCTTAAAATCAATCCTTGATAACCTGAGTTTTTTTCCACATAGCGCAATGAGTTTCTGTTCTGGGATTTCGGTCTCTGTCCTAAAACCTCTCCACTGAATATAAAATGAAAGTCCTTTTTTTGAAGAATTTTTCCTGCCATGGAAAACATCAATGTATGGCAGTCCATGCAGGGGTTCATGTTTTTTCCAAACCCGGCTTTGGGGTTTTTCATCATCTCCATATACTCTTTTGTGATATCAAGTGTTATCAGCGGAATATTGGTTTGCATGGAAGCTTTTTTGGCAGATTCTGATGAGAAAAAAGGAGTTTCAAAGCTGATCCAGGTTATATCAATACCCTGGTCTTGAAGCAGCATTGCAGACAGGATACTGTCCAAACCACCGGAGCAGAGACCTAAACCTTTGATTTGTCCTTTTGTTTTGTTTTCCAATTGTTTTACCTCTTATTGCCATAACAGGCTGTTGAGGTTTTTGTCATCTTCATATATAAGTGCTTTATGAAATTAAATGCATCAAAAATAAAAAAAATTGTTCAAACATTAAAGAAGAGATATCCTGTTGTCAAGACTAAGCTTGAGCACAAGACCCCTTTTCAATTGCTTATTGCTACCATTATGTCAGCACAATGTACAGACAATCAGGTGAACAAGGTATCAAAAAAATTGTTTAAAAAGTATCCTGATCCTGACAGCTTGAGCAGGGCTCCACTGGATTCCATAAAACAGATAGTATATTCCACAGGTTTTTATAATAATAAGGCAAAAAATATTAAAGCCTGTGCCCTGGAAGTTTTAAACAAGCATTATGGCATAGTACCTGAAGATATGGACAGACTTGTTAAACTGCCCGGAGTAGGCAGGAAAACTGCTAATGTGGTTTTGTCTGCAGCTTTTGGGCATCAGACAATTGTTGTGGACACCCACGTTTTAAGAATTTCCAACCGGCTCGGCCTGACAGAAAAAAAAGATCCTGTAAAAGTTGAGTATGAGTTGATGAAGCTGATTCCTGAAATATCCTGGAGTGATATATCTTTACAATTCATCTATTTTGGCAGGGAAATCTGCAACGCAAAAAAACCACTTTGCAGGGATTGCCCGCTGTTAAAAGTTTGTATGTTTAAAAAAGGGAGTTTCTGATTTTAAATTTTTTATTCTTTGATATTGACTGCATCATCACTCATCTTTTTTGTTCTCCCAGAAATCACGACTTTCTTTAAGTATATCATCGATCTCTTCATCAACAATATCATCCTGGATATCATCATTTTCACTGATTTCAGACTCTGGTTCTCCTTTCAGTTCAGTCTCTGATTCATAGTCTGATGAAGTTCCCATCTCAGGTTTCAGGTAAAGGTCATCCTCAATTTTTGCTTCTAAATCTGGTTCAAGATCTGCTTCTAAATCTGGTTCAAGATCTGTTTCTGGATCAGGTTCATCTGTAAACGTGTCAAAATCATCAATTGGGAGTACATCTTCTCCATCAGGTTCAGAAATATAATTTCCCTGCCTGTCAAACATGAGGCTGCCGCTTATCTCAATACTGAAATCCAACCTGAAGGCAATTTTATTGTTATGAACAACAATTTCCCCACCTTTGGATGAGATACTTTCGGCATTCATCTTGTTTTGCATGATTCTTTTGATTATATCCAGGTCAAGGTCATCTTTTACAGCTTGAATGAGATCTTTTTCACCATTTTTTATGACATCCGGATCAGTAATTTTCATGGAACCTCCTTGAATAATACTTAGTTTTCATCGACAAATCCTAAGATAATATGATCAATATTTTTTAGATGGCCGATCCAAACAGATGGATTATCTTTCATTGTTACCTCTTGAATTCACCATTGTACCAAGTCTTATCAAATAGCACAGGCATAAATGATTTGCAAGTTTTTGGAATTTGTATTAACTTGATATTGCTGAACAAATACAGTAGATAAAACCCTATGAACAAAATTTTAATTCCTCTTTTATTAGTTTGTATTATCATCGGCTCTGCAGTTGCAAGTACAGGTGTATCAGCATCGCAAAGTTCAGGCATTGCATGGGGATTTCTTATCATGGGATTGTTTGGCGGTCTCTCTTTTTTCCTTTACGGCATGGAAATGATGAGCGAAGGAATGAAAAAGACTGCCGGCAACCAGATGCGATCCATTCTTGCAGCCCTGACCAGTAACAGATGCTTTGCTTTTTTTGCAGGAGCCTTTGTTACCATGGTAATACAGTCCAGCAGTGCCACCACTGTAATGCTTGTAAGTTTTGTCCAGGCTGAATTAATGACTTTTACCCAATCCGTTGGTGTTATTTTTGGTGCTAATGTTGGAACCACTGTCACAGCACAGCTCATTGCCTTTAAATTAACCGATTATGCCCTTGGTATGATTGCTTTTGGTTTTGCTCTTAAAATGTTTGCCAAGAATGATAAATATAGGGAAGTCGGTAATATTATTCTGGGATTTGGGATACTCTTTTTTGGGATGAAACTCATGAGTGATTCCATGTCACCCCTTAGAACTCTGCCCGGGTTTATAGATATGATAAAAGGCCTTGAGAATCCATTCCTTGGCATAATTGTGGGCAGCCTGTTTACAGCTTTGATCCAGAGCAGCAGCGCATTTACAGGTATTGTTATTGTTCTGGCACAGCAGGGATTCATAACTCTTGAAGCAGGAATCCCTCTTATTCTCGGAGCTAATATAGGGACTTGCATCACAGCAGCCCTGGCAAGTATTGGCACATCCCGGGAGGCTAAAAGAGTAGCTATTGCCCATGTTTTGTTTCAAATTATTGGTGTACTGCTTTTTATATGCTGGATACCCTCCTTTGCAAATTTTATAACCCAGGTGTCTGGTTTTTTTGGTTCTTCACAGATAGCAAGGCAGATCGCCAATGCTCATACCATCTTTAATGTAAGTGTCGGCATTGCAATCCTTCCTTTTACCGGACTTCTTGCATCCATTATAATGAAAATCCTTCCTGCAAAATTTGAGAAGAAACCATGGGATTCTGAAATCAAGGTATTCCATCTTGATGATTCAATGATAGAGACTCCAAGTCTTGCCATTGACCTTGTGCGTACTGAAATAGCAAGGATGGCACAACTTCTTAACAGGATGCTCAATGCCATTATTATTCCATTTATTTCAGATCCTGATCTTATCAGAGCAAACCCAAATATACCCAAAGATGAAAAGGATCGCCTGATCAGAGAAATCCCCAGTAATGATATGATTTTTAAACATTTGACACTTCAGGAGGGCATTGATTTAAGGGAGAGAAAAATAGATTTTCTTGATGAAAAAATTCATGAATACCTCATGAAAATTGCCAGACAGGAATTAAATGAGGATGAGGCTGAAGAGGTGTTTAAAATGACCTCTGTAACAAATGATATGGAAAGTGTAGGGGATATCATCCACAGAAATATGCTTCCACTGCTTAAAAAGAAAAAGGCTCTTAAAGTTGAATTTTCCACAGAGGGTAAGGAAGACCTGATGAGATTTCATCGCAAAGTCATTAAACAGCTCAGACGTCTGCAGGACACATTTGAAGAAAAAGACAAGGATATTGCCAAAACAATAATGGTAAAGGAAGCTGAATATACTGAGCTTGAAACCCAGTTCAGAAAAAAACACATGAACCGGGTTCTCCAAAAAAAAGGTAAATCCCTTAAGACCCATGAGACACATCTTGAATTTATGGATCTTTTAAAACAGATAAATGTTTATACCGTTAATATTGCTAAAATACTTGTGAACTGATTTTATTTTGAGCCGAATGAAACACTTAAAATATCATCAACACTGGTGTCTCCTTCAAGGATAGCATCCATCTTGCCATATGCTGAAGGTAAAAGAGTGTTAATGAAAAATTTTGCCGAGGCAATCTGGCCTGCATAAAAGGCTGCATCCTTATTCTTTTCAGTTTTTTTTGCAACAGCTTCTTTATCAAGGGAGCCGACTTTTTTAGCAAGTTTGGGCGCAGCAATGGAAGCTCTCCACAAATGCATCCATGCAAAGGTGACATCTCCTGTTATTTCAAGGAAAGGGTGTGCAAAGGCATATGCATTCAAAGCTTTTTCTGATCTTGCTCTGGTTCCTATTTCCCCTGCAAGTTCTTCAAGTCTTGATACAGCATTATCAACTTTTTCAACCAGTTCTTCAATGCCTTCAATACCTTTGGACTCTTTAATGGTTTTTCTCATTTGTGTAATAAGATATTTAAAACTTTCACCCCTGTTCATGGAGAGTTTTCTGCCGATAAGATCCATGGCCTGGATACCATTGGTGCCTTCATAAATCATGAATATCCTTGTATCTCTCATAAGCTGTTCAACAGGAAATTCACTTATATAACCATAACCTCCATATACCTGTACACCATGGGAACAGACTTCAAGAGATTTGTCTGTGATATACCCCTTAACAATAGGGGTTAAAACTTCAATCAATTCACTGGTATCTGCTTTGAGTTTTTCATCATCTGTGGTGTGGACAATATCAGAGCATTTGCCGTAATAGTAGATCAAAGAGCGCATGCCCTCAGTATAAACCTTCATATTTAAAAGCTGACGTTTTACATCAGGATGGTTGATGATTGTAACATCTTTTGCCTCAGGGTCTTTGTCTGCAAGAAGATGTCTTCCCTGAATTCTGGTCCTTGCATAATCAAGGGCATACATATAGGAAGCAGAAGCTACTGCAAATCCCTGCATTCCAACAAAAGCACGGGCTTCATTCATCATCTTGAACATTCCTGCCATACCTTTGTTCTCTTTTCCAAGAAGAGTGCCTGTGCATTCCCCTTTTTCTCCAAGGGAGAGAGATGCAGTTGAATTGCCATGTATTCCCATTTTATGTTCAAGCCCTGTACATACAACATTATTGAAATCACCAAGGCTGCCATCTTCATTAACATGATATTTGGGAACCAGGAAGAGGGAGATCCCTCTGGTTCCGGCAGGAGCGCCTTCAATTCTTGCAAGAACAGGGTGAATAATATTATCGCACAGGTCATGTTCTCCGGCAGAGATAAAAATTTTTGATCCCTGGATTAAATAGGTGCCGTCATCTTTTTTGACTGCCGTGGTTGTGAGCGCTCCAACATCAGATCCTGCTTCAGGTTCTGTTAAAAGCATGGTGCCTCCCCATTCCCCTGCAAACATTTTTTTCATGTAAAGCTTTTGCTGGATCTCATCACCAAAAGCTTCCACAAGTTTGGCAGCACCGTGGGTCATGCCGTAGTAAAGCATAAACGCAGAGTTTGCACCAACCATATATTCAAGGGCAGCACAGCCAACAAGTTTTGGCATACCCTGACCACCGACCTCAGGATCATCACACATGGCAAGCCATTCGCCTTCGCAGTAAATATCCCACGCTCTTTTAAAAGATTCAGGAACTGTAACCTTGCCATTCTCAAGTTTACATCCAATTTCATCCCCATCCTTAAATGTGGGAAGGATCTCTTTTATAGCCAGGTTTCTGGCCTCGGAAACAATTAAATCTATTGTTTTTTTATTGAATTCTTCAAATAATTCATGCTCCACCATTCCAATCTGTTCATGCAGTACAAAATCCACGTCACGTCTGTCAGCAATAAGTTGTGCCATCTGTAACAACTCCTTTTTTTATATAATCTCTTTTTATAATTTTAACTTCGCAGCTATTTTTTTATGCAAAATCAATTATATTGTCAACTGATGAGTTGAAACAAGTGTGATTGCCTTAATAAATTCAAAACTAAAAATTCAAAACTAAAAACTAAAAACTGATTACTGACAACTATCCCCAACCCGTTCCGGGCTGTTCACCCTGCAGTCGCTTGGATAGACATTGCAACAGGCTCTAAGGTTCACTCGCTGACCGCCATGAACTCAGTCATTCTTCCTTCAAACAACATGGCGGCTTAACCGCTCCTTTCACCAAGAGCCTCTAAGCAAAGTCCATATGCGCCTGCAGGGTGAACACCCCTCCACTGGATACTGTAGTAGATTCTGAATGATCCCCAGTTGATTGAGCTACCAAAGCTCCTGTGGATTTTTATATATTTTTGTGCTGAATTTGGTGCCTCACGGGTTAATCTCGGATTGATTGGTGTTGCCCCGGCAAAATCAGCCGTGGGTGATCAGGATATTAATTTTAAAGAGTTAACAAAACTGGCAGAGGATATTAGGGTGCCATCTCTGGAAGGCAGTAAATCAAGGTCCTTTTCTGAAATATTCATCAATATGGGCAATAAAAACCATAAACAAGCAGAAGAGATTTTTAAACAGAGCGGAGCTGACAAATATCTGGAGACTATATCAAGGTATAAATAAAAACACCAAAAATGATATCAAACGACTTGAGAGTATTTTTGAAGCCTGTCCGAATCTAAAGATGGCGATGAAGCTGCAATATTGTCATTATTGCCGGATTTAATTATTTTAAAATTTTAACGAATTTAGAATCTTTAATAACAGGATCATTTGTGATTAGAGGCAATTTGAGATACCTGGCCGTAGCTGCGATAAGTCGATCGTGCAGCTCCGGAATATCCTTTATTTCAGAAGCGGTTTTAAGAATATCAAAATTTAATGGCTCAAATTGATAATTCTGGCTTTTAAAAAGTTCTTCTGTTTGAAGCAGTCCCACATCAATTCTATTTTTTTCAAACAGGTAAAGCATTTCCATCAAGACAATTGCCGGGATAATAATGATACTTTTGCCTTTGTCTGCTGCTTGATAAGCTTTATGAGATTTATTGTTTATTACCTTTTTACCCATCATAAATTTTACAAGAGCTTGAGTATCGGTTACAAAACTATCCATTGTTAAACTCCTGATCAACATGCTGCCATGTCTGCTGCTTAAATTCTTTTAATACAGAAAGATCAATATCATAATTTTTTAAGATGCCTTCAAATTTAACCACCTTTTTTGCTCCAAGCTTTTTTTTATGTCTCATAAAATCAATAAAATTAGCAATATCACTTAAATCCTGCTCAGAAAACCCAACTAGCTGATTGTAAATATTATGTTTTGTTATCGCTGCATTATTCATGTCACCCTCCATTTTTTACAATTATTTTTGAGTTGTAAGAGTTTGAAATCTATCTTTATATTCATGCCTAATTCCTTCTTATTAAATATCATGTTATCAGGAACATTAAAAGGTATTGAAATCATTTTAATGTTTAAAGAGTTATAAATCAATCAAAATGAAGAATTTAAAACTATCCATAACCCGTTCCGAGTTGTTCACCTTGCAGTCACTTGGATAGACATTACAATACCCTGAAGGGCAGAAACCAGGCTCTACAGTTCACTCGCTGACCACCATGAACTCGGTCATTCTTCCCTCAAACACCATGGCGGCTTAACCGCTCTTTTCACCAAGAGCCTGTAAGCAAAGTCCATATACGTCTGCAGGGTGAACACCCCTCCACTGGCAGTGTTAGAAAATTTTCAACCTATATTTTTGTTAAATATTCTATAATTGTGAGTATTTATTTTCAGATCTAACCCCAATTATGCTTAATAAAGAATTGGTTCATTTGGTTTTAATTTTTCCTATATATTTGATTTTCAAATCTGAGGAGTGAAAGTTTGTCGATACCATATATGGTATTTGGAGAAGTTTTATAAAAGCGAGTCTAACACGTTATAGTGCTCACCGCTGTCTTGATGCTGCGCGCCCAGCACTTCTTTTGGAAGTCATGACCCTATTTGATTTTAACTCGTCACTATGTGTTAGCGGCGGCGTGAAAATGCAATAAAATGCTTGGTTTGAAAATGTATGTGCAAAAAAGCCGGCAGATCAGTATTTTTGATCAACCGGCTCAGGATAAAATCTACTCTTTTTTCTC
>JAQIBP010000044.1 GCA_027858995.1 Deltaproteobacteria bacterium
ACATGAAGAACATACCATACGATTGCGTGTCTGGGCCCACGCGTCTTGCTTTATACCACAGACTGGGCAAATAAATGTATCTGGCCAACGCAATTTCCGCAAGAATTTTGCACATGCCTTATTGTCCGGGAACATCGACACAAATTCACGGTAAGTATTCGGATAGTCCCGCCCTGCAAGAAGACTGGTTGAAGATAGTCCAATTTCAGTCTGCTGATTCATATCGGCATCTTATCAAAGGAGGAGCTAACCGCCTACCCCCTTACTTTATATATCATCTTTATGTTAAAATTGCTGACACATATTATACATGCCCATAATAATCTCTGTGTGCAACAACGGAATAGGCATAATCCAGAATAGTCCCCCAAGAGAAGACAGGCATATCAACCTGTTGCTGTATCGCCCTGGCAAACGGCTGCATTCCTGTACACTCGAGCATTATAGCATCAATGCTGGAATTTTTTTTGCAAAAGTCCACACAAGCATCAACCATCTGCTGTTCCTGAATTTTATATACTGCTTCAGGTTTTTCCGACCTGACCTCCCAGTTCCAGAGTTTATCAAGTTCAGTGCATCCGTAATCATCACTGGCTCCGGCAATAATATAGTTGCTGTCCAGAGATATCCCCACTTTTTCAAGATGTGTATCCGTTAAAAATTGTTTTTGATAACAGATAATCCCGACATCTTTTTTGGGTCCAATGATCTGCTGAATAAGGGGAACTTGCAAAAGGCTGGACATGAAAACCGGTATATCGACTGCATCAGCAACTTCAGGTTGAAAATAGGCAAAATATCCGCATTCTGCTGCAATAGCTCTGCAACCCATCTTCTCAAGCTTTTTTGCAGCTTTTAGTATCGGTTTCAGGCAGGGTGATTTGTCTTTGTTCCAGACCAATTGTTTGATATCAATCCCTTCTACAATCTCGTATTGAATCGGATAAGGAAAGCCGCTGGCATTTCTAACGTCACCCGGAAACCCGGGGTAGACATCATCCAAAATCATGATACCGATTCCCATGCCGTAGCAGGAGTGCTTTTTTCGTGTAAAAATCTGTTTAATTCTCAAATCTCTATTTTGATATTTCATATTTACCTCTATTGAGTTTCTCTATTGATTAGAAAATAATATACTCATCATACCCAGTTTGCAGCCATCCTTCCAAGCTCCTTATAGATTTGTTCCGGCAGGGGTTCAGGCTTATGTTCTATTATTGTTTTCAAAGTTAAATCTTTAAGTCTCTCATTGAATTGTTTTGACCCGCGACTTGTCCATGTTGACAAGGTTGTCCGGTCAAATAGTTTTGAATACCACACATCTCTGAAATGATCCATGGTATGTTTTTCCATAAGATAGTGCCCTCCGGGTCCTACCTTGTCAATCACATCAAGAGCAAGATGCTCTTCGTCCATCCATATCCCTCTCATGTACCGGTTGACTCTCTCAATTACCTCATCAATAAGGAGCATATATTCAGGGGAAATAAGATTGGAGTGATCAAGCCAGCCGTTGTCATGAACCATGTTGGCACCACTCATGGCGGAAGTTAAACATGAGAATGTTGCCTCCACAGCAGCCTGGGAATCCGGCAGTTTAGCATCAGAACAGCCTGATGTTCCAAAAAAAGGAATATTATAGTAGTGCGCAAGCTGTGCCATGGCAGATGACATGATATTCATCTCAGGAGCACCATAGGAAAAAATTGTTGTGTTCATATCCATAATTGTGGCAAATGCACCATAAATGAAGGGTGCTCCGGGATTGACCATCTGAGCAAGAACAATGCCGAACAGTGACTCGGCACTGCCCTGGATAACGGTCCCGGCAAAAGTGGCAGGAGAGGTGCTGCCTGCCTGGGGTCCTGAATAACATACCTGTGGCAGTCCTTTATCTGCAGCAAAAAGAAGCCGGTCAATGAGGTCATCATTATATGTGAGCGGAGAGATAGGGGCTTGAAAACCAATGATATTGGGCGCATTTATTAAACGCTCTTCATCACCGGCAATAATAACTCCCATTTCATAAATATCTTTCATGGCTTCAATGCTGTTGCAGCAGAAAAGCAGAGGCTTGCTGCAGTTTGTTAAAGCCTGTTTGGCAATCAGTCTGTCACTTATTGCTGCAGGAGCATCAGAGCATACCCCGATGGTCATAACCCAGGAAAAATTATCTAAGGCATCGGCGAGGATCGAGGTTGTTTTACAGTCTTTTAGAGTAAATGGCCGCCGTTGTCCAGTGTCAGGATCAAGGTAGTCAAAAGCATCAAGAGTAGGGCCGTACCAGGTATCCGTATCTTTGAGTATCACCTGATTTTTCCTGCTGCGGTCAAAAAAACTCACCTGGGAGGGAACAGTGCTCAATGCCTCTTCAACTACATGACCTGGCAGACGTACTCTGTCATCCTCAATGGAGCAACCGTAACTACTCAGAATCTCTTTTGCCTTTTCATGGGTAACCTTGAGCCCTGTTCTCTCCATAACGCTTAAAGTGGCTTCATGCATTGCCTGGACCTGAGCTGTGGTTAAAAAGTTTTGTCTTGGTTTGATGTGCAGCATGGACTCCAAAACAGAGTCCAAAACAGATTGTCCTGCGGTTTTTTTTGCTGAACCAGCATCTGTTTTACCGGTAAATTGTGCTTCAGATGTCATTGTCAGATTTCCTTATTTCCAGGTGGACTGCATTCTGTCCAGCTCTTTGATAATCTTTTGTGATAATGGTTCTGGTTTATGTTTCATCTTTTCAAGGGTAAGTTCTTGAAGCCGCTGTTCAAAATTTTTTGCACCGGCTTTTTCCCAATTGCTGTAAATTGTTCGATCAAACAATTTTGAATAACGGATTTCACGGAAATGCTTCATTGTGTGGGGATCCTGAATAAAATTACCGGCGGGGCCAACTTTATGGATCAGGTCAAGGGCAAGGTTTTCATCATTAATGGGAATTCCTTTCATAAAGTGATCTACGGCATCTACAATTTCGTTGACCAGTACCATGTATTCAGGGCTGGCCAGTGATCCGTGATCCATCCAGCTTCCGCAGTCATGTACTAGGCCTGAGCCTATGGTTGCAGCAGTCAGGCATTGAAACGCTGCTTCTGCACCGGCCTGGGCATCACAAAATTTTGAATCTGTAGCACCTGCAGTACCGAAAAACGGAAGTTTATAGTGCTGTGCCATCTGTGCCAGTGCAGCCGTCATCATGGACATTTCACATGCACCATATGAAAATACTGTGGTCTTCATGTCCATCACAGTGGTAAAGGCGCCGGCAACAAACGGGGCTCCCGGATTTGCAAACTGATGTAACACCAGACCGCTTAAGGTTTCGGCATTGCCCTGCACAATAATACCGGCCAGGGTTACCGGTGCAGTACCTCCAGTTTGAGGAGCAGGCGAGTTAATCACAGGAATCTTGTTTTCCGCGCAAAAGAGAATCTTATCAACGGCAGGGGCATAATATGACAGAGGGGAAATAGGCTCAGAGTAGTGGAGCAGGCAGGGAACCTTTTCAAAATTATCTCTGCCTCCACAAAGCAGAAGTGCCATTTCAAAAATATCTTTGCTGTTGGCTGTGTCTTTGCTGCAAAAAGCAACAGGTTTTTCACAATATTCCATGGCATAACGTGCAATGACCCGGTCTGCAACATCCGGAGAGACATCGTCTGCCATGCCGATAAACATACTCCAGTGGAGATGTGGCAGTGCATCGCACAAAGCTGCCGTGACCTTAACATTCTCACTGACAAAACGGCTCCTGACATGGGTTTTGGGATCCATATAATCAACACAGTCCAGGCTTGGTCCAAAAAAGGTTTTGTCCCGCTCCAGGACAATGGTTCGTTTGCCGGTCCGTGTTCCCAGAACAAGCCTGTGGGGGGCTTTCAAAATTGCATCCTCAACCATCCAGGAAGGCATGCGTACCCTGTTGCCATCCACTTTTGCACCGTTATCGGAGAGGATTTCCAAAGCACCTTCATGGGGGATATCCACTCCGGTTCGTTCAAGTACATCCAGAGTTGCACAATGAATCTGTTCAATCTGCTCTTCATTAATAACCTGGAGCCTGGGTTTAAAATTTAATTCATCTGTTGTCATTCCCATATTTTATTCTCCTTATATAGTGGATTAAAGTTTGAGCCATATGCAATATTTTTTTCTTTTAATAATCAAACCATATCAACCTGTCCTGTTAAGCCGGCATATATGGTTCTTCCTATAAATATCGGATCTCCGCTGGCTGTGGTTGGAATTTTGTCTTTTGTTTCAAGCATAACTTTTTGGCAGCTGGTTCCTGAAGTCTGTGCTTTTTCCCTGACAATTTTGATAAGTTTTTTCCTGGCAAAGGAGTCAGCATCTTCAAAATTTTTAAATTGATGGGTTCCGGCAATACCTTCCACAATAAACCCTTCCTGATCACCGGGTATGATCCTTATTTGTTTTTTTACGACCACACTGCTGGTAATGGCACCTATGGCATTGGCCACATCTGCATCTTCAGGCAGGACAGCTTCAGCCCCCAAAGGTTTTACAGCTCTGGGAAGAAAATATTTAATGGGAGCACCAATACCTATAACAGGCCGTTTAAGGTTTATCAGGACTTCATAATTGGGATTTTTATGAGTCAGCAAATTTTGAATCAGAACTTTACATACAGGGCAGGTGTCCATTATTTCAAAATTTGGGATTTTAGAATCTAAGGCTTCAGGATTTATCTCATCATCCAATTGGCGTTTCAATAGTTCAAGGGTTAATTGGTTAACACCCATATCCAGCAGGTGCCGGGTTAATTCAGGCATCTCTTTTTTTGATAGAAAACAAAACATCTCACAATACTCTCTGGCAATATCTTTGTCCCATTTAACAAACTTTTCTGTGATATGTAAAATGTCAGTCAGTGTCAGTCCACATCTTATCAGGATAAAATTTTCTTCAAGCCTTTGAGTTGGAAGGCTGATGTCAGAAAAGGCATCGGTTTTACAGACAAGTTCATCAATGGAGTGGGGTCTTGTTTTCAAAAGGGAGATAATTTTTTCTTCCATGGGAGTCAATTCAAGCTGTTGAACAGAACCTGTGACAGCAAGAATCTGCATCTTTTTGGTGGAGGTTGCATGATGCTGTAAATTATGGTTTAAAAATGCCAATGCATCTTTGACATCATGATACATCTGTCCCAGCCATGCAATGGGTGCCACTCTTTTGGGGCCGATAAGAAATTTGCCTTTATCAAATTGGATCAGACTGTCCCCACCAAGACCTGCTGTGCGAATTTCAAGAGCTTTAACATGGGTTCTATATCCTCCTATATTTGATCCTTTTTCATTTAAACTTACCGAATCTGCAGTTAGAGCAGCCGTATCAGTTGTTGTGCCTCCCATGTCCACGACCAGAGCATCTTTAATTCCGGTCAGGTGTCTTGCTCCTGCCACACTGGCAGCCGGCCCTGAAAGAATTGTTTCAACAGGCCGCTGTTTTGCCATGGCCGCACTCATTAAAGAGCCATCACCCTTTACTACAACTATTGGTGCACAAATACCTTGATCTGCCATGACTTTTTCAAGATCCAGCAGTAAACCTGTCAGACGCGGAATAATCCTTGCATTCAGCATGGCAGTTGTTGCCCGGGTTTGAAAATTTAAGGCATCAGACAATTCATGGCCGCAGGTAACAAAGCAGCCTGTCTGTTTATGGATAATCTCTTTAACCTGGATTTCATGTTCAGGGTTAATGGAGCCTGCATAACCGGAGACTGCAAATGCTGTTACCCCATGAACCTTCACCATTTGTGAAGCAATTTGGCTTACCTCTTCAGGATCAATGGCAAGGATTTGTCTGCCCGTGATTTCAAGCTGCCCTCTAATAACAGATTTTGGCTGGTGTTGTATATTTTTATCAATTCCAAGACCATAGGGCGGCATGAGAATCAGTCCAACTTTCTGACCTTCATTCTCTACAATGGCATTGGTTGCAAGAGTAGTGGATAAAGAAACAAGTTCTACATTATACAGCTTTTCCTGATCCAGTTTTTTTAAAGCAGAATTGATCCCCAGGGTGAAATCCCATTTTGTGGTCAACGATTTAGCCTTGCAAAGAGTTTGCTTTTTTTCAAGGTCATAAATCACAGCATCGGTATATGTGCCGCCTGCATCAATCCCCAAACCGATTTTTATGTAAGAACCACTGTCTGTTTGTTGATCTTCCATCTCAGTCACAGTGGAGGTTTCATTACTGTTGGTTTTAATATCCAGAATGGGATTGGCAGAGAGGGTGGATTGTATGGCATCAAATCCAATAACATGTTCTGGAGGTACAAAAAGGATTTCAGATGTTGAATGGTCGGTTGTGATCATTTTTTCGATCAAACTCTGGCTTCCTTTTATTTTATCGTACTTCCATTTGTATTCTGCGGCCATCTCCCTGGCAAATTTTTCATATTTCAGAGATTTTTTTGCACCTGTTTCAATAAAAGCTGCCCTTTGATAATTTTTCTGCCAGGAATTTAAGAAATCAAA
Organism: Deltaproteobacteria bacterium; assembly: GCA_027858995.1. Classification (GTDB taxonomy): domain Bacteria; phylum Desulfobacterota; class Desulfobacteria; order Desulfobacterales; family Desulfobacteraceae; genus Desulfobacula. The sequence continues at coordinate 6,510 of JAQIBP010000044.1, forward strand.
GGTTTGCCGGGCAGCATTTTGACCGTATTTTTCAACAAGGTCACTGAATTCTAATTTTTTTTCACCAAAATATGCCCACTGTTTTCTCTGGGACATGGGCTCGGTTTTCTCTTCGCACCATCCTGCTGAAAGATAATATGTGCCAGGATATTTTTTAAATTCACTCTTATATGCCTGATCTCCTCCCAGGAACATGGAAATACAGTCATGCACTTTAGGGATAGTCAGAGGGATGGAACGGGCTTGTATGCCAATGGTTCCTTTGCCGCAGACACCGTATCCAATGATAATACGACGGCCTGAACCCGAGGCTGAAATCTCATCAATGGCAGCCTGAAGTTTTTCTTGGAGCAGTTTTGGATTGTTATGCAACCCTGCTTCCAGAAATTTATATTCAATATCAAGCCCCAGCTTTTTGGCACTATGCTTCATATCAATGGCCAGGACAGCACAGGCAATTATATACAACTTTTTTTTCATTTCAAAAAGGTGTCTCCCTTTTCAAAAGATCCCTCTTTAAAACGGCTGTAGCGTAAGGGATTATCCTTGTTGTCCATTTTTCCAGTGACAATATCTGCTACTCTTTTACCTGCTGCCGGTGCCATCATGACACCGCACCAGTAACCGCAATTCAGATGAAACCCCTCTACTTCATCACTGGGACCAATGATTGGTTTATCATCCGGGGTATATACGTAAAAACCAGCTGACACATCAATATCCTCTGCTTTTAAATTATCGGCAATGGTTTCAAAAAACGGACTAAGGCGGGACGCTCTATATATGGATTCTGCTGCAAAATCCCAATCAGTTGCAATTTCATCTGTGGGGGCACTTTCCGGTTCATCCGGATCTACCCATGCGCACAACAGACCGCCTGCTTCAGGACGCCAATAGCTGTGATTGACAAGATCTACCGTAAATGGTGCCTCTGCTGGGAGACTTTTATGTGATGTTCTGATATAGGCCTTTTGGCGCTTAACAGTTTTTACGGGTATGTCCAGTCCAGCCATTTTTCCAATAATACCGGCATATGGACCGGCACAATTTACCACCAGCCTTGTCTGGATGGTCCCTTTATCTGTATCAACACCACAGATTCCCCTGCCATCTGTTTGCAGTGCTGTCACTTCGGTCCGGGTAAAGAATGTTGCATTTTTTGATCCTTTTGCAAATCCATAAGTTGTTTCATGTGTGGATATCCAGCCGTCTCTGTTATTAAAGGTTGCAGCAAGGGTATCAGGTGAAAGAAAGGGGAAACGTTTATGAAGTTCTGTATCTTTGATAAACTCTGATCCGGGGATACCTATCTCAGCATATCTTTTTACTGCCTTTTTAAGATCCGGTACCATATCAGGGTCATCTGTAACAAAAAGGTAACCTTTCTGAGTAAGTCCGATATCGATATTGGGGAGCTTTACCACATCCTTGAAACTTTCAAACATCTCCACACTTGGAAGAACAAGGTCAGCCATAGCTTGTTCCGTGAACTGGGTTCTGAAACATTCAACACTTGCAGCAGTTGTTAAAGTTGAAAGTCCATCTCTTTTTTCAATGACTATGGTTTTTAAGCCTGCCTTTGACAACCAGAATGCAGTGGATGCACCCACTATACCGCCTCCTATGACTACTGCATCGGCTGTAATATTATTAAAATTTTTTGGATCAAATATTTCACTCATTTTATTTTCCTTATATTCTCATTCAAACACTTAAACCAATAGCATCAAGGGTACCTTGTGTTGGAATACCATTTTGATCCCATCCTCTTTGTGCATAATAGGCATCTAAAAGTTCATCAAGTTCTTCCTTTTGTATGTAATATCCTCTGTTTGGTCCGCTTGGTGTGGTCTCCTCATAAAATCGTGCAGGCGGATAATCAAATTTGCGTCCAAAACCTTTTATCTCCCTTGCCCAGATAACTCTTGTCAGGTTCCATACTTTTTCAGATATTTTGATAATATCATCCCAGATTATTTTTCTCCCGGTTATAACACCATAGAGTTCAGCATAATTTTCAACTTCAAATCCTAACTCCATCATCTGAAGGCGGCAGCATCCTAAAAGGTCAAAGGCAGGTCTGAGATGTTGCGACTCAATGACATAACCTGCTGAATCCTCATAGTGTATAACGGCTTTCGGTCTTCTATCACTCTTAGCACCGGCCACTATAAGATCATGGACATTAGTATCGGCACCCACCACATCATGTCCTAAAACCCAGGCACGGTTGTGGTGTGCTCCGACATCTGCAGTCATATATGCAAGCATCATGGAGGGTGCATTGCGGCATTCATAACCTGTCCACTCAAGACCTTTGACATGAATGGCAAATTTTTCAGATCCTTTTTTAATTTTTTCAGAAGCAATTTTAACACCCTGGGAAAGCAGATCACCCAAAGCATTTTTTCTCAGGCTCATTAGATCTAAAAGATAAACAATGGAGTCAAAATCACCAAATTTTATCTCTTTTCCAATCTCTTCTTTTGTAATCAGCCCTTTTTCATAACACTCAATGGCAAAGGCAGCTACAGAAGCTCCTGATATGGTGTCAATGCCAAGTTCATCACACAGATAATTTGCATAGGCGATCTCCTCAATGCTTTCAAGCATGCAGCTGCCGCCAAAAAGTGAGATGGTTTCAAATTCAGGACCTTCCATATAGGCAGTGCCAAGGGTTGTCTTGGTTTTTCCATATTTTCCACAGGGCGTGGGGCAGCAATAACAAGCCTTGTCTGTAATTTTCAGGCGTTCCAATACTTTTTTACCATTAATCATATGGCTGTGGTCAATATGGGATGTCTGAAAATTTTTAGCTGGAAAGGATCCAACTTCATTGACCCAGTCTGTGATACCAGCGGTCCCTTCAGGAGTCCAGCCTTTAAATCCCGGTTTTTCAGCTACTTTTTTAAAGGCCTGCTTTCCTTTGGCATAGGCTTTTTTTAGATCAAATACCGGAATGCTGCCAGTGCCTTTTACAGCAATTGCTTTGATATTTTTAGATCCGAGAACTGCACCAATTCCAGTTCGCCCTGCCTGCCGTCCGAAATCGTGGGAAATACAGGCAAATTTTACAAGTTTTTCTCCGGCAGGCCCGATGGTCAGTATCTGAAAATCTTCACCCAGATCTTTTTTCATCATCTCTTCACAGGTAAGTGAACCTTTTCCCCAATAGGTTTTTGCATCTCTAATTTCTATGATATCATTCTTGATATATAAATAACTTGGAGTTTTTGCCTTTCCGGTTATAACAGCCATATCAAATCCTGCATATTTTAATGCGGGTCCAAAATGTCCTCCCATGTTTGAGTCAGCATATCCGCCTGTGGCAGGGGATTTTGATCCAAAATGGGTTTTACCGCTGGCTGGAAGAAAATGACCTGACAAGGGCCCTGTAGCAATAATAAAAAGGTTGTCTTTACCCAGAGGATCACTGTCAGGAGGAAGCTCTTTATAAAGAGTTTTTGCCACAAAACCTCTGCCTCCGATAAACTCTTCACACATTTTTTTAGATAATGGTTCCTTGATTATCTTATCTGTATCAAGATTTATCCTTAAAACTTTCCCTGCATATCCATCCATTATCTGCACTCCTTTTCGTTTTCTTCCTTATATATCACAATAGCTTCCCTGGGGCAGACTGAAGCACACTCGCCACATAAAATGCATTTTGCCGGGATATCATCTTCATTTTTAATAATCATGACGCCATGGGGACATGCCTCTACACATGCAAGACACCCAATGCATTCATCATCATTTATTTGATAGATTCCGTCCTGAAGTTCAATAGCCTCTGTCGGGCATACTTCAGCGCACTCGCCGCATTGATCACAAAAATGAATATGATAATTTCCTGGTTCAGGAAACAATCCTTCGATTCTCAACACTGCTTTGGAAGGTGTTACCTCTTCAAAATTTCTTATACTGCAGGCAAGCTTACATACGCCGCAGCCTGAACATTTTTCATGGTTAAATTTTAGATTCATGGATAGACTCCTTATAATTTTTTAAGGTTGTTTGCGGACACTACTATCCATATATGGTTCCTGATATTTTTTCAAGCATCTCTTGGTATTTGGCACAACGCATAAGTTATGCCACTAATTTAAGTCTTAAAAGTTACATTGATAAGGTGATACCTCTTTTATATTTCAAAAAAAGTTTGTAAATAGAGACTATTTAGTTTATTGGTTGATTAAGGGTGTAACTCTCGGAGAGGTAAAACTTATTCACATATATAAGGGTGTGGCAGCGTTTATGGTTATACAACTGAGAGGTGGATTTGACAATCAACAAGATCATATTAAGGTATTGCATCTTGTTGATTTGCCGGCCATTGAGCACAATCCATTCCAACACCATTTGAATGCCGGTCAAATTGTTCGACAGGCTGTTACATAATGCAAATTTTTGTGAGCATAGCTCTTCTTGAACCAAGTTCAAGGCGGGAAATAAATTTAACCACAGGCATACATGCAGTATGTGAGCATAAAGCTCCTCTTCGAGCCCGAGGATTACCCACTTTTATAAGATTGGTATTTTTCCAACGCCGAAATTGGGAAAATTGGGGTTGTGTAACAGCCTGTCGAGCAGAGATATTATGAATTATCAGGACAATGCTTCCTGCCGGATCGAACCCAACCCTTACTACCGCTATATTATCGTGAGCATAGCATTCATAGTAATGGTGATTGCCTGGGGAGTCAACTATAGTTTTGGTGTTTTTTTTACTCCGCTTTTAGATGAATTTGGATGGACCAGGGCAATGACATCCGGGGCTTTTTCTCTTGCAATGTTTTCTGAAGGTTTCGGCGGAGTGTTTATGGGCCGAATTTGTGACAGGTTCGGGCCTCGGTTGGTTGTATCTGTCTGCGGAATACTGCTGGGTATGGGATATATGTTGATGTCGCAGGTTTCTACTGTCTGGCATCTTTATCTTTTTTACGGCGTGGTGATCGGTATGGGACTGAGCGGTACTTATGTTCCGGTTATTTCCACAGTGTCAAAGTTGTTCAAAAGGCGAAGGGGGCTTATGACCGGTATTGTTTCAAGCGGTATGGGGGCAGGCACCCTGTTTGTGACACCCTTTGCCACCTGGTTGATTCTGATTAAAGGATGGCGCTTTTCCTATATGACCATTGGCCTGGCTACATTGATTATTATCATTGTATCAGCCAGGTTTCTGCGGAGGCCAGAGGGCAAACACTTTGTACCTGCCATACAATCCAAAACTACCCAACTGACCAGTGAGAGCTCCATAGAGAATGCTAATACTGCCTTGAAAACGTTTTCTCTCTGGTTGATCTGTATTGTGTTTATATGCTGGGGAATGGTCATCTTTGCAATCCTTGTCCACATTGCCCCGTATGCTATTGAGGCTGGGTTTTCAAAAATCGAAGCTGCCAATATTCTAACAATATTTGGAGGCAGTGCATTCTTTGCTAAGATCATTACCGGTATTGCAACAGACCGCCTGGGCAGTAAGCCTGTCTTTGCCATGGGTATAGGAATGCTGACAATTGCCCTTATTATGCTCCTGATAATAAAGGAACTTTGGGTTCTTTATCTGTTTGCTGTTGTTCATGCTTTCAGCTATGGCAGCGGCTCTGTCACCATACCCAACATTGTTTCTGAGATGTTTGGTCTTCAATTCCACGGGAGTTTAACGGGTATTGTCAATTTTTCTGCCTGTATCGGATGTGCCATAGGGCCGTTGGCAGCGGGCTGGCTTTTTGACATCACCGGCAATTATTATGCATCTTTTATGAGTGCTGCTTTGCTTGGTGGGATCACCTTGATAATGGTTCTGTTTATTAAAACCAAGAAGAATTAATTTTTGTCCCTATATATTGATTTTGATCTGATTTTGAGCGTTAATCAATCTGTATAGCCATTTAAGAGGTATGCTTCATTATCTTATAATCAACCTGGTCCTCCACAGATATGCTTTTTGCAATCTCTTTTTTTCTTAAGACATAAGCAACTATAGTATAAGCAGCGCCAATGCATGTAAAATATGCATAAAATCCATATGGGTTATCTAAAAATTCAATTACTGTTGATGAAATCAGAGGTCCAATTACTGCCCCGATACCAAAAAAAAGCAGAAGTGCTGAACTTACATTGACAACATCCTTAGGTTCAAACATATCATGGGCCCTTGCCACTGCTGTTGGATAGATAGTAAACATAAACCCGCCAAATATTGCAGTTACAGTCAAAAAGGCTGTAAAAGAAATATGGGGAGCTGCCAGCAGTATAAAACAGCTGATTAGAGCAAAGATACCACCTAATAAAGGCATTACAACAGATCTGTCAAAACGGTCGGAAAAGGCTCCAACCGGCCACTGGAGCAAAAGGCCTCCCAATACAGTAATAGTCATGAAATTAGATACCTGGTACACACTTAAATTTATTTTATGGCAAAAGATCGGTCCCATGGTGTAAAATGAGCTGTTGACTAAACCTGCTGTAAAACATCCAAGTATTCCCAAAGGCGCCTTTTGAAAAATCTGTTTTAATCTGATTGTTTCAACTTCAGGCAGATCCGGATGAATTGAACGGGTCAGGGAAACCGGGATAACACATAACATCAGTAAAAACCCTATTACGAAAAAAAGAGTTTGATCTTTTACATCTCCAAAGTTGAGAAATTGTTGCCCGATACCGTTTCCAAGATAACATAAGATCATGTATATTGAAAAAATCCGCCCCCTTGTGTCTGATTGAGAGCACTCATTGAACCAGCTCTCGATAACCATGAAAAGACCAATGACAGCAATACCGGAAAAAAATCTGAAAACAGCCCATGCAGCAGGAGACATATAAAGACCATGCAGCATGACCATTGATGTTATAATAGCTGCAAAGGCACAAAATGATCTGATATGCCCTACACTTTTTATTAAGCTCTTGCAGTAGAGGCTTCCCACAATAACACCAATGAAATATGATGTTACAATAAGTCCGGCCACTTGCGTTGAAACTCCTTCCATGGTTAATTTCAAACTGACAAATGTTGTCAGCAGCCCTAAACTCATCATCAGGAATAAAGCGGCTGTATAAAGTGCAATAAATGGTTTTAATATTGATGCCATAACCAATTCTCCAATAGATAATACCGATAGATATCCCCTCTTTGTCATTTTACTGCAGCTGTGTTTTATATTTTTAGGGTTTGCTCCTGCCTATATTCAGTACATTCCGGCAGTAATCTATACATTTTTTAACGGTTTCAAGCTCAAGTCGCAGGGCAGTCTCCTTGTCTTCAAGACTTATTCCCATATCTGTTTCAATATTGATCCTGTTGGTGGGAGAGTTTGTTTTTATGAGTTCATAGGCCTTTTCCATATCAATATCACCATCACCTGTTGCCACACCTGTGACTTGAAAACCATCCTTGCGGAATTCAATACGATTATCTCGAAAGTGGTTTGTAAATGCAACAGGAGAGAGATTTTCAATTGCCTTCATTGGATTTTCACCCATATGCCAGGCATTTACCGTATCAACACAGGCACCTACAAAAGGGTGATCCACTTCTTTTAATATCCATAAAATCTCCTTTGAAAAAGAGTCACAATGATTTTCAAGTGCAAAGCAGATACCATACTCTTTTGCCATTGAAGAAGCTGATTTTAATCGTATTATAGTTTCTTCAAAATAGGGCATGACCCTTGGATCAAACACTCTCCCCGTTCTTGGTCGGGGTCGTGCTATATCCATTCCAACTTTGATCACTTTTGCTCCAAGATCCAAAGCTGTGTTAAGTCCCTCTTTTAAATCATGCTGGATGCCTGTATCAATGTTTCCAAGGTCCATGGACATATTATATTCAAGATATAGATTTTTCTCTTTTGCTGCTGCTCCAACCTCTTTTACAAAAGAAGGTTCAAGATTTTCCAGTACACCGTCATCAATATGAAATCCGTCCAGTCCCATTTCAACACCAAGATCAAAAAGCTCAAAAGTGCTGATCTGTCTTTTCCAGGGAAGTTTAAAGCCAGCCCATGTCTGACCGATTCCATGCAGGTACAGGCTGTAAGTATGCAGACCGAGCAGCATATCTCTATCTTCTGTTATATAGTGATTCATAGAATTTAAAGTTCCTTTTTTTATCCAATAACTGAAAAACTTGAATCCTGGTTGATTTCACGGTTTCTGCTGAAAAACCCAATATCCAGTGTGTGATTAATATATTTCATTTTGTATTGCATGGGGTTTTTGTCATGGTTGTTGCCGTTTTCGCAGTATTGAATGAGCTCAGACATAAAAGAGCCGACCGCAGGCGCATTTTTATACTGATTGCCGCTGGTGCCGATGGCAAGATAAAATCCCGGCAGGCTGGATTTATCATAAATGGGATACCAGTCATCAGATACATCATACAAATCCACAATTCCCCGGGGCTTGTTTGGGATGGGAAGATTTGGAATTCGCATGGCTTCCCTCATGGCCTGGGTTCTGATCTGGTCTGTAAAATCGGTATTGTAATTGTCCGGGTCAACATAGTCCAATGGATCACAATCAGGCTCTTCACTGCCAATGAGAAAATGGTTGCCGGTTTCAGGCCGGGTATAGACACCAAGATCACTGTCCGAAGTTATAATACCTGAATTTTCCCAATCCACACCCTCAGGGCTTGGCACATGGGCAACTTCCACTCTCAGAGCACGGGTTTTAATGTTCATCTGATCAGTAATACCAGCCATTCCATTAATAAGATAAGAGTGGGGACCTGCAACATTAATTACCACTGGAGCATCAATTTGTGTGCCATCTTTTAAAGATACCCCACAAACCCGTCCCTCTTTTTTCAGGATGTCAGTGACTTCAGTGTTGAACATAAAATCCCCTCCCACATTGCGGGTCGCCATCTCCACATTATGGGTGGACAGCTTGGGATCGCTCACATATCCACACTCCGGAACAAAAACACCTCCATTAATTTTACTGCCTGTGGGTTTGCCAAATTCAGGATCATCCATCAGTTTTTGGGGATAATAGGAACGTAAATCAGCATCAGGGAGGTATCTTTCCATCTCTTTCGGAGGTAGATCCAGATATCCCACTCCAAGTTTATCCAAAGATGACATAACATTTACAAGATTATTGTTAACCCTGGATTTAAAAACAAGAGCCCCTGTATTTTTATAATAAGCCATGCCGTCAGGATCTGAAACATTTAAATACCTTGGCCAGTTGAGCCAGTAGTAATATCCTTCTCTTGCAAGGGCAACTCCCTCAGCCGATGAGTAATAAAGCCTTATAACAGCACAGCTTCCAGAAGTTGAACCAAAGCCTGAGCCGCCGAGTTTATCTATATTCAGTGTTTTATATCCTTTAAGTGCCAGTTCATATGCAATGCTGTTGCCTATAATACCTGCACCAATAATAATTGTATCATACTTTTTTTGCATCATTAATTTTTACTCCATTATCCTTTTTCCAGTTTTGCAGAAATCTCTTTTTCACCCTCTTTTTTCAGACGTTCAAGTTCTGATATGATTTTATCGCTTAAAGGCTCAGATTTGTGAGTCTCTATGATATTTTTCACATCTTCTTTTACCCTCTCTTCCATGGTGGGCTTGCCTGCATCATACCATGACTCAATGTTCTGACGGTTTAAAAGTCTGGATTTCCACAACTCTTTTTTAAAATTATTCAATGTATGTTTATGGGTTATAAAATGGTTGCCGGGGCCGACACTCTCTATAACCTCTTTTGCAATGGTTTCCCTGTTTACCGTAATACCCTGCACAAATCGTTTTGTCATGCCGACAATTTCATTGCCCATGACAAGCTGTTCCAGGGAGCATGCCATGCCTGAAGCCATATACCCGACATCATGGATTAAATTAAGGCCGGAAAGCCCCTGGCTCAGTATTGAAAAGGTACTTTCAATGCCTGCCTGGGCATCAAGCAGTTTTGAATCAGTTGCCCCGGCAAGTCCCCAGGTGGGAAGGTTAAAGGATCTGGCCACTTCGGCCTGGGCAGCAATTGCGAGACTGTTTTCAGGGGCTCCCATTGTCATGAGTGCAGTTTTCATATCAAGTATTCCCACATTCCCGCTCATGGCAACAGGGCATCCTTTTTTGCGCAGTTGTGCAATGGTGATATGAATCAGAGATTCTGCCGTCATCTGGGTAATAACTCCTGCCAGTGTTACAGGTCCTGTAAAACCTGCTGAAACAGTTGAGCCGGGCAGTTGCGGCATGAATCTGTCTGCTGCCACAAAAATACGGTCAATTACCTCATTAGGGAAAAAAAGTGGTGCAATGGGCTCAGGGTAAACAATAATAAAGGGTTTTTGACTTAAATTATCCCTGCTTCCTGCTATGACAGATGCCATTTCATAAACATACTCACATCCAAGAGCTGTATATCCGATAAAAACCGCAGGCTTTGTTGTGTTGGAAAAAACAGCCTGGAATTCATGGAGTTCCGCCCCCAGTGAAGGTATATCCTGGGCAGTTCCCATGGGCATCACCCAGTCGATGTTTTCACATGCATCAGCCACTTTTGCACCAAGTTCAATATCATTGATGGTGGTCTCTCTTATTTTATTTGTAAAAACATCCCTTGTATTGGGGCTGGCTGTGGAGGTACCATAATGGCTTTTTTCACCCTCTACTTCCATGGCTCTTTTGCCGTTCCTGTCATATATTGTCCAGCCCTGGGGAGTTGTCACAAGGCATTCCTGCACAATATGTCTGGGAATTTTGATATTGTTATCCAAAACTCTTGCCCCGGCCTGTTTCATCATTTTATGGACTTCTTTGTGCTGACACTTAAACCCGATTTTTTCAATAATATCAAAGGCAGCCTGCCTGATTTCCCATATCTGATCATCTGTCAGAATCTTCATACTGACAGATCTGTTTTGAATGTTTGATGATTGAATCAATTTTTTCTCCTTTAAATATATTTAGAATTTTTCACAAGACCCGTTCCAGACTAATCGTTTTAGTAAATATTCATATTCTTGTTTTGCATATAACCTTCAGGGAATAACATCTTGTTCATCAGGTATCCCTTTTTCATCCCACCCCATGGCTTTATAATATTCCTGTAACATGGTTTCAAAATTTTTCCGGGTTAACCCACGTGTTTTGTCTTTATTGAAGAACATTTCAGGCAGTCTGTCTTCAATATCTCCTTTAGAATGTTTTATATTGAAAAGCTTTTCAATGGCAGCAACCTTTTCCCCTGTCCTGATAAGGTCACTGTTTGAGATGTTCATACCAGTTAATCCATTGATTAGGTCTGCTTCATTTTCAAGATTAAACGATCCAAGAAGCGATAATACAGGAACCTTGCAAAGGCCAAGACTGTCCACGATTATATTGGTAGTTACAGCTTTTTTTATCACCCTGCCTTTTGCCAGAATGGATTTAATGTTCACGGCCTGGGAGGTTCCAAACTCATTTTCTGCCTGGATTTTAGTCCAGTTGTATTCAAGACAGGCATACACATTGTTATAATCACCGCCACGGCTTGATACTGCATATCCAAGGGCAGTTCCCATTATAGCACCTGGATGGTAGGCTGTCAGTTCCAGCCCCTTGACATGGAAAGCATACTTTGATGCACCATTACCTATAAGTTCAGCTGCTTTTTTAACACCACAACTCAAAATTTTACCAAGACCTTTGCCATCCACCATCTGATAAATAAGCTTTTCCATGGTTTTGGCATTTCCCCAGGAAAGATCAAGATCGTCTATTAAATCACTGGGTAAATCACCAGGTAATATTTTTTTTTCAAAAAGATCCATGGCAAAGGCAATTACCGAAGCGGTCGTTGTGGTATCTACTCCAAGGCGGCAGCAAAGATTATCCAATTTAATTATTTGGTTCAGATCATTGAGACCGCATTTTGGCCCAAAGTTGATAATAGGTTCAAATTCCGGTTTTGTAAAAACTTTATCTTTTCCCATTTTGTCCAACCTGATTTCAGCTTTACACTGGACAGGACATCGAAAACAACCCGTGTACCTTACAATATTTTTTTCAAGTTTTCTTGTATCTATTTTTTCAATGTGGTCAATTTTTGTCTGGCTGTAATTTTTACTGCCCATTATCCCTAAATCATTGACCCATTTAACATATCCAGCACTACCGTATTTTGAAAAAAATTTAAATCCAGGTGATTGTTTGATCCTGTATATATAGTGTTTTACGATATCTTTTTTTGATGGAGTGTCAGCAGGAAAATGTTTATGATTTCCCTTATCAATTACTATGGCTTTAAGGTTTTTTGACCCCATAACAGAGCCCATGCCGGTTCTACCGGCTGCATGGTCTTTGCCGCTCATTATTGTGGCAAACCTGATTTTGTTTTCACCTGCCTGGCCAATTGTCAGAATTTTTAAATTTTTATTGTTGTGGGAATCTTTAATAATATCCTGGGTTTCAAAGGCATCTAACCCTTTAAGATGGGATGCATCTCTAAGATTTGCACCTTTTGAATCAATATATAAATAGACAGGGTTTTGAGATTGTTCTGTTATTATAATGGAGGCAATGTCACATGATCTAAGCCAGGCACCGGCATAACCTCCGATATTTGAGCTTCCCAGAATTCCAGTCAAAGGGGAGAGGGCATTTATATGCAGTCTTGCCGAAGTAGGGGCAGATGAGCCGGTTAAAAGACCGCACGACAGCATTAAAATATTTTCAGGAGCCAGCGGGTCTGTCCTAACCTCTATATTATGATAAAGATACCAGACATTAAATCCACGTCCCCCAAGGAAGCCTGCAGCATCTTCAGGGAAGCTTGAAAAAGAACACTGCCCGGATATCAAATCAACATCAAGTATCTGCCCAAATTGTTTTGTTAAACTTATCACTGTTTATTAGTTCCCATATGCCAGGAAGAGGCTTCTTCCTGCATGATTTTATCCATTATGGCTGTTTTTGCCTCATCAAGCTCTTTTTGCAAAGCTGTTTTTGCTTTTTCAGGATCATGGGCTTTTAAATGCTCAATCAATCTTCCGTGAATATCAATCATATGTCTGCCTGAACGAACAATGATGGTGAATCGGGCCAGACGGTCATGTATATGTCCTATCTGCAGTGCCAACTCATGATTGCCTGAAGCCTCGGCAATGAGAAAGTGAAAATAACGGTTTTCTTCAATATATCGTGAATAAGTTTCATCCTCCTCATTTGTATAACCTGCATGTACCTTTTCAAGAAGAGCAATCTGCTGTTCAGTGATTTTTTTTGCTGCACGTTCCACAGCCGCAAGTTCCAGAATCTGTCGAAGCTCCAGCATATCGTTGAGTTCTTTTAAGGAAACCTTGGCAACATAATAGCCTGATCTTGGTTTTATGGTTATAAGGTCTTCCTGGTTAAGCATCTGAAAAGCATCCCTGACAGGGGTTACACTTGTCCCGAAATCATTTTTCAGAGTATCAATGGACAGCCTTTCACCCGGCTTTTTTTTACCAGTAATGATATCAGTCCTGATTTTTTTATATATGATGTGCTTACTGGCTGTACCTGTTTTGCCAGGCATATATCTCCTCCTGTTTGTCTACAATCCATCTGATAATTTTGCCTGAATATAGCAAAATTATTTTCTATTATCAATAATTATATATTTTAAAAACATATTTTGAAATTTTAATTATTATAATTAATATATCAATTTTCAATATTATAAAATGTAGATATGCTTGATATCTTAAGGTAATTTAACAGATTTATTTAGTATTTATGCTTGACATCACAATTTTATTCGGTATAATTAATAAATTATCGAATTGAGTTTTATTTTTCTGATATAATAGCAAATTAAATTTTGGAGATCACTTGGACAATATTGACAGACACACTTTAAAAGCACTGCAGAAAGATGGGCGAAAAAAGAACTATGAACTTGCCAAAGAGACCGGGCTCGCACCATCAACCATGCTGGACCGGGTTAAGAAACTTGAAGATAAGGGAATTATTAAAGGATATAGGGCAGTAATGAACCCTGAAAAACTTGGACTGAAAGCCCAGGGCTTTGCCTGTATTTCCCTTGACCGGCACCAGGTAAAGGATATTGAGATACTGGAAAATGAAATTAAAAAAATTTCCAATGTCAGGGCGTGTTATCATATTACCGGCAGGTTTGATTATCTTCTGCATGTTGTTGCTCTGGAACTTGGTGATCTTGGCGATCTCATCAAGGAAAAGCTTGCTACCATTCCAGGCATGGGAAAAATCGAAACTTTTATAGTTTATGCAGAAGTAAAACCTGACCAGGGGTGGCCCATTGATGCAGCTCAAATATAAACAAATTCATTGATAATTAATAAAAGGCAATTCATAATTTTTATAAAACAGATAAAATGGAGAAGAGTATCATGACTGACCTTAAAGAAATGCTTAAAATTAAAGCAGAAGATTTAGACATTGTTAATCAGCTCATCACAAATCCTGATAATAAACAGACAAAAGAGCTTTGTGATTTGATTGAAAAATTTGGCGGAGCAAAAGCCATTAACGAGAAAGCGCAACAGGCCAGAAACCCGGAAACTATGATGAAACGCCTGAAAGAGATGGATTCACCATATGTTGCAGATCTTGAATGGCTTATGGAACAAAGAGATAAAAAAGCTTTTGTTTCATTGGATGATTATTGCAAAAACATTCTGGGAAAAAATGGGAATACCTCTTTTGTTGATTCCTCCAATGCTGTAACCCTTGAAATAAGTGCAATGCAGTTTTTCCCATGGCTCATGGTCCAGGCAAGGCAAGCCATTGAAAAAAAAGAACTCATGCCGGGCAGAATTATCCGGGTCAGAAATATGGCGGAGCAGGTTGAAGATAAAGGTGATATTATTGCCACTGCACTTGCCATGCAGATCATCGGTGCCACCTATGTGGAATCCCTTGATACCAGGGGAACCGATGGAAGTAATGTTCACCTCGGTGGCCCTGACACCATTACCGGATATTTTGGAGGAATCGGCCAGCCCAATAATCATCCCGTCAAATGGGCTGAAGAATTTCTCAAATACTACACAACATATGGCATTAAAGAGGTGCTGAATGTAAATGCCGGGACAATTCTCCTTGGATATATGATGCACAGGCTTGGTGTGGATATTAAATTTAAAATATCTGTATTTGTAGGTAATGACAATCCATACTTTATCATGTGGACCCTCATGACAGCCAGATTATTCTGCCGGGAAGACGGCACCACACCCCTTGCTGGATTCAATCTTTCCAATTCAGTGAATAATGAAACCATCCGTGGAGCAAATATCATAAGAAAAGAGCTGGGTCTGGAAAAAGAGGTTCGCTTTGAACACCATATTACGGAAACCTGTCAAGCCATTGTAAATCAACCCTATAACAGAAGAGATGAACTCCTTGAAATTGCAAAAGAGGTCCCCAATATCTCTGCAAAACATGAGGGAGGGGAAATTGAGATAGAGAAAAAAAGAGAACACCCATCTAATATTCTTGAATATTTCTTAACAAAACAGGAAATTCTGGAGCAGGGTTTAATGGAGTCACTGGAAACCAATTATCTTGACAAACATCACTCTGTTAATATTACTGCAAAGGCTTTGATAAAATCAGGAATAAGCGTTATTGCAGCAAAAAAGCTGCATTAATTTTATGCATATAAAGCAACCTGTTTTGATTTGACGGTAAAGGACAATTTAAAAATGATTCCATCAAAAATGTATCAATTTCTGCACGAAGCCATGCCGGACAATGTCTGGGAGTATCGTTTGATAAAGGATGGCCCTTTAAGATTTCTTGAGTTCGGACCTCTCGATGTTGATCGTCTTCAACGGTTGGGGATAAAAGTTGACCGCCTCGGCCCAAGGCTTGTATCCTGCATGTGGAATGAGGAGAGCCCTCTGGAAATAGGCGGCTTTCTTGTTGTTGACAATCTTGCCATGGGACAGCCATCCATGGGTGGGACAAGGATGCTGCCGGATATCACCCCGGATATTATACATAACCTGGCAAGGGGCATGACTCTTAAAAATGCTGCGGCTGACCTTCCTTTTGGCGGAGGTAAGTCAGGTATTATAAGACCTGAAAATCTCTCCGAAAAAGATCGGCATGAAGTTATCAGAGGATTTGGGAGGCTTTTAAAAAAGTATAAAAAAATTTATATTCCGGGTCCTGACGTGGGAACAAATGATGCAGATATGAAAACTTTTGCCATTGAAAACGGACTGAACAATGTTGTCTCAAAGCCGGCGGACATGGGTGGCAACAGGATCGATGAACTGGGCGGTGCTGCCAATGGAGTTGTTGTTGCCACAAAAGCTCTGCTGGAACATCTGCCCATGTTAAAACAACTGCCCCAGTTTAAAAATATGGTTATTCCTAAATCTTTAGACATGGATGTCCTTATCCAGGGATTCGGTGCTGTGGGCGCCCATGTGGCAAGAATTTTTCATGACTATGATCCTGAAAACACTCCTGTGATAAAAGGGATCAGTGATGAAAACGGTTTTCTTTTAAACAGTGAAGGACTGCCGGTAAAAGAGCTGTTTGATATGTGGAAAGAGTTTGGTACGGTCACTCAAAGATATTATCATGATCGAATCATGCATGAAGACCATCCTGAATTAAAAGATATGATTTTTTCCAATTCTGCCAACAACCTGCTGACAGAATCCGCATTCTGCCTGATTCCTGCCTCCCCTGTATTCAATTATCTCGATGTTAACAACTTGACAAATCCTTCCATGACCACTGACAGGATGGGAACATGGCGTATTATTGTTGAAGGGGCAAACACTTATTCCCCAAACCCTGCAAGAAAGGCAGAACGCAGAAGAATGGAACGCCATGTTTTCAGGGACAAAGGAGTGCTCATTGCTACAGATTACCTCGTTAATTCAGGTGGAGTCATTTATGCAGCCCATGAAAGAATTATTCCCACACCCGGCCACCTGCTGATCCCTGAACATATTATAGGCAATCCCAATGCCATTCAGAAGTGGCTTGAAAAGAACAAGGATGATTTTGCAGAACTTGCGGAAATCCGCAGAAAAGCAGCTATAGAAAAACTTGAAACAGTGATTCGCAAAAATATGAAAGAACTCATTGATGGTCTTTGCAGGGATGCAGACAGCCTGCCCTGTGAAATTGCAGAGAGAATAAGTGTGCAGCGAATAGCTTCAAAAGAGAAGTCAAGAACGGCCAGGGATATCATGAAAGAAGCTCCCACCATTGATGTTAACAACAGTGTAACCAATGCTGCCAGATTACTGGTAGATGCCCATGTTTCCATTGTCAATGTTGTATCTGAAAAAGGTAAACTAATTGGTATAGTGACAAACTGGGATATTACCAGGGCAATGGCTTCTAAACTGCCCATGGATTCTCCTTTGACCAAAATCATGACAGCAGATGTAATAACAAGTACTCCCGATGCAACCATTATTGACTGCATCCGCAAACTGGAGAATCATGAAATATCTGCCATGCCCATTGTTGAAGAAGACAAAGTGGTGGGCGTAATTTCAGGAGACATTCTTGCGAAAAGAACACTCTTCAGACTGTTGCAAACCATGACATAGAGGATAAACCTCCTTTACAGGATGTCACAGAACTGGATATTTGGCATAATGAGTTGAAAAAACTCTGAACATTATCTCATATAATTCGACTTTTTTTTCAATTAAATTACTATTTCTTTTCATACCAGGTGCCTCTTCCAGCCCCTCTCTTAATTATTAAACCAGATTCAACTAGTTTTTTAAGATGATCTTTAATTGTATTTCTATTTGCCCCAAGTGTAATCTCTGCTTCTTTTACAGTCACTCTACCATGCTCTTTTAAAATTCCCATTATTTTTTCGGATAAAAGTGAAAGAGGTGCCATTAATCTTTCACGCTTTATTTTCTTTATCAGCAAATTTTTTTGAATATCCAGACATTTTATGAAAAATGAAATCCATTCACCAATGTATGATTCACTGGTTTTCATAGTCGTTTGTGCTTGTCTGAGTGTTCTATAATATTCATCTTTATTATCTTCAATAATTTTTTCCAAGGAACAATAAGGGACGTATAAATAACCATTTTGAATTAATAAAAGAGTAGTTAATGCCCTGGAAAGACGACCATTCCCATCTTGAAAAGGATGAATAGCTAAAAAACGTACAATAAAAGTTGCAATAAGAATTAAAGGGTGATGACTTCGAGTTTTAAAGGCAATATTTACCCACTGCAATAAATCCTTCATTAAATTTGGTGTTTCAAATGGAGTTGCAGTCTCAAAGATGACACCAATACTTTGCCCAAATCCATCAAAAATTTCTACATTATTTGAAAATTTTTTATAATATCCTCTATGTCTTTCATCTTTTTCTGAATATTTTAAAAGAATACTATGTAACTGCTGTATATGATTTTCTGATAATTGCAGATCACTATATGAATCAAATATCAATTCCATTAAATTTGCATATCCAGCAACTTCCTGCTCATCTCTCGATCGAAATGAATTAATTTCAAGCCCGGAAAGAAGCCTGCTAACTTCATCATATGAAAGTTTAACTCCTTCAATCCTTGTTGATGAGCCTACAGACTCTATGGTAGCAATACGTTTTAAAGCAGATAAGCGTTCTGGTACAAGATTCCCAAAAGCAGCCCATCTCCCTTTAAACTCATCTATTTCAGCGATAGATTTAAGTAACTCACCTGAAATAACAAAATTATTTAGATAATTCATAATTCCTCCATTACCTCATCCATAAATATCCATTAATTGTTAAAAAAGTCAAGTTTTTTTTGGATGGGAATAGATGGATTAATGGATAGTCGAAAAAAGATTGCGATAGAAAGATATCAAAAACTGCAAATATTAAAAGATCTTTAAAAGAACACTCTTCAGACTGTTGCAAACCATGACATAGAAGATGAACTGATTCAGTTTCCAATAAAGATGAATATGAAGGATAATGTCAACATCCCATATATTGTGTTTTATAAATTTTGAAAGATTACGTTTTCGATAGATATTTTTAAAATCTAAGCTTTATTATAATTTTGCTTAGGATAATACTTGAGTGCAATAAGGTATAATTTTTATATATTACTTGACGTAACAAACCTTGATATTTCCTGTTTAATATGGAGGAATGGCTTATGACAATGGTTTTGGTTCATATAGTTGAACACCTGGCTACTAAAGATTATTCTTCTCAACTACAAACTTTTGGATCTAATGATAATTGTGATGAATAGAAAAATACCCACTATCAGTTTGAAATTTTTAAAACCTTTGAAGATTGAATCATATAACCAATCCTTCCGGTTTAAATTGATTATCGTTCCAACTCTTGTTTGGCTGCTTGCCCTAATTCCTTAATTTTATAAGGTTTTTTTAAATACCCCCCGGCACCAAGCCTTTGAGCGTTTTCAACACGGAATGTCTCAGAAAAACCGCTTGCAATAATAGCCTTTTGTTTGGGATGCAATTCAAGGATTCTTTCATAAGTCTCTAAACCGTTAATTCCCGGGTCCATTATCATATCTAAAACCAGCAAATCAACTGAATGTTCTTTCATATATTGTACAGCTTCTTCACCACTTGACGCGACACAAACAGAATAATTAAGCTGTTCCAACATACCTGATGCTATGTCCCGCTGTTCTTTGATATCATCAACTATCAGAATTTTCTCTCCATTCCCTTTGCAATACTCAATCGAAAAATTTATTTTATCCGTATTTACCACTTCTCTGGTTATTGGAAAATAAAGACTAAATAGGGTTCCGTTTCCAATGGAGCTATGCATATCAATATACCCATTATGATCTTTAACAGTTCCCCAAACCACAGCCATGCCTAATCCAGTTCCACTTCTTCCCATAATTTTTTTAGTATAAAAAGGCTCAAATATTTTTTCTAAATCCTCCGAAGAGATTCCGATACCGGTGTCTGAAATGGTTAACACGCTAAAATCCCCTTCTGTCACGGTATCGTAATTTCCAATAGGTTTATCGATATATTGATTTTTTGTTGTAATAATAATTTTTCCACCATCCGGCATAGATTCAGCAGCATTGGATATCAAATTCATAATCGTTTTTGATAAATGTACTCGGGAACCTTTGATATTTAAAAGGTCGACTTCAAAATGCGTTTCTAAGTTAACTTTAGGATGAAAGGATTTGAGTGTAACATATTCAGGACTATCTAAGTATTCGGATACTATTTCGTTAAGATTCACAACACCTGTAATCGCAACACCTCGCCTTGCAAGTGTTAACAGATCCTGCACTATAGCCGCAGCCTTTAGTCCTGATTTCTGTATAGTTTCTATCGGTTCTCTAAGCGGATCATCTTCTGCCATATCAAACAACAAAAGATCAGGATAACCTACGATACCACTTAGAACATTATTCAAATCATGAGCAACACCACCGGCAAGGGTTCCAATCGCTTCCATTTTTTGCGCCCGTGCAAGCTTTGTTTCAAGTTTTCGTCGTTCTGATTGTTCATTTTTTTTTTGTAGTTATATCAATTGCGTGAATGAGAATTGCATTTTTTTCCTGATAAAGGATCAGAGTCGCAAGTAGTTCGAACCACAATGTTTTTCCCTCTTTTGATAAAACTCTACATTCAAAATGATCCTTCTCTGAGCTATCTTTTTTAAGGTTTTGAATTTTTTTTGTCACCCAGCCACTATCTTTTGGGTGAATAATTTCCCAGAATTTCAACCCTATAAAATTTTCATAACTGAATTTCAGGGATTGAAGCATCATCGTATTTGCAAACATATATTCGTCTTTTTGAATCATTGCAATATTGGCTAATGAAGACTCTGTCAGGACTCTGTATTGTTCTTCGGAATTTTTTAATTCTTTGATGATTGAACTTATTTTTTCTCTGTCCTTTGCAAGGCTATGAACCATGAAATTAAATGCAAGAGATACCTGGGAGATCTCATCTTTTCCTTTAACTGACAATGGTATCAGATTCCCTTTTGAAATTTCTTCCGTGGCTTGGATAATGCTTTTCAATGGTCGGTTTATACGCCAGATGAATAAAACAATCATTGTGAGCAGAACAATAAAAAGAACACCAAAAGTTCCAATAGAAACAACTCTTTTAGCCATTATAATTGGTGCCATATAGTCATCATCAAAAAGAATACTGACCACATGCCAACGCCAGAAAGGAAAAAATTTGTGATATAATCTTACCCGATAATCTCCTAAGTTTTCAGTAATGATACTATCTTGATTTTTTGGCTGTTTTAGGAGCGAAAACTGATCCGTAGGAACATTGAAACTACTTCCAATAATTTTCCAGTCTTTGTCAATGATCAGCATCTGAATGCCGGGAAGGATTTGGCTTATCTTTATTATTTGTTCAATAGCCTCCTTTTTTGAGGCTGCATTCATTTCCGGATTATCTTCCATCCGCAGTTCCAAAAGATCGTCAAATCTTTCCTCGCAGGCTATTATACCCATTTTTGCGGCATGCCTTAGACTCCCATCTGTACTGTCCTGTAAAAGTGAAATGATTGGCGGGAGTAACAATTGTGTGAGCATAAATGAAAAAAGGGAACCTATTATCACAACTGGTATTATTATTCCCAATAGAAGGCGATTTTGAAAAATCCCTTTTTGCATTTTGAGTTATTCCGTAGAAAAATTGAATTGTGGCGGTGAAGTGCTCATTTTACTTGGATACACAATCTCTTTTTTGCCATTTTGCCATTGAACAAGAATCGGATTGTGTCCTACCTGACGACCCGTATGATCCACTTTAAATCTACCCATAATAGTAATCGTATCAAAAGAACTTATATAATCTCTGATTTTTTCATGATCAATTGCTTGAGCCTGGATTATTGCCTTTTCCAGAATTTGGCATGCCGAATATGCAGAAGCGGCATGATAAGAAGGCATCATTCCAGTAGATGCTTTAAAATCTACTACAAACTGTTTTGTCCCGGGAAAAGAGATACGTTCATCTGGTTCCCACTGGGATGGAGCAAAGATGCCTTCTGCAAAAGTACCAACCTTTTTATAAAAATCAGGATGAATGGGAGCTATTGTAAAAGCTAAAAATTTTGGGTGGTAATCAGCCTTTTTCATCAAATCAATAAACTTATAACATTCGGGAGGGTAGCCACTGAAAATCAACCCATCAATATTTTTTTCCATTGCTTGTTTCAGGATTATAGAAAGCTCTTTATTGGCATCATCAAAACCATTATCGTATGTTACCTTGAGATCAAAACGTTCAGCCCATCCTCTGACACCATTTGCGATGGAAATATTGAAAGCCGTGTTCTCAAAGATAATTCCTATAGATTCAAAACCTTTTCGTGCTAAGAGATCTTGGAAGCCTATGAAATATCGATCTGCAAGTGCATATACGCCAAATATATTCTTATATCCTCTTTCCCAAATTTGTTCACCTGCTGCAGCGCAAGCCAGCATCACATAGCCATGTTTCTCAGTAACTTCAGATGCGACAGTTGTAAGGGGGGTTCCATATGGTGAAAGTGTTAAATCAACCCTGTCCTCAACAATCATCTTTTCATAAAAAGATGCAACAAGGCTTTTTTGGCTTTTATCATTATAAAGAATAAGCTTCACAGGACGTCCTAATAAGCCACCTTGT
This sequence comes from Deltaproteobacteria bacterium, assembly GCA_027858995.1. Classification (GTDB taxonomy): domain Bacteria; phylum Desulfobacterota; class Desulfobacteria; order Desulfobacterales; family Desulfobacteraceae; genus Desulfobacula. The sequence continues at coordinate 29,132 of JAQIBP010000044.1, forward strand.
TTGTTTATTTGTTCAACCCATAGTTTATAGCCATTCTGAATCATGGCAGATGTTTCAACATATTTACCCTCCAGGGATACAGTAGCCCCTATAAGTATTGGCTTTTCACCAGCTTGACATACCGGTATCATAATGAACAATATTGTAATGCTTAAAAGAAGTATCCAGTTATGGAAATTTTTCATAGTGTTTTATTCTCCTATAATTTGGGAGTAATGCTATCTTTTTAAAATTAAAAAAAACTTAAGCGATTTCAATAAAAATTAACATACAAGATATTGAGATACAAAACAAATTAAATTTATCTATATGGGAAAAAGCAAAATCAAAAAAAATCAAACTCCCATTACCTTTTATCGGAGGCCAAATTGATTTTTTTCAAACCTGAAAATATTATCTCAAAATAAATTTGCTATATTAAATTTCTTATGGAAGAAGGGTCAGGTCTTATAATTTTTGTTCAATGTGTAAAATGTAATAAAACACCAATTTAAAAAAATCATCTCTTTGGAAGCTCGTGACCATATAATGATTTTGACTGATTATCATTATATGTTGTGTTCCCTTGAACCAAAGGGAGGTACGAATTTATAAGATAGCGTGTTCATATTTTCTAAAGAATAAATTTCCTGAATAATATGAGAGCGATTAATCAAACTTATTGATTATTGATGAGATATTTTGGCAGCTTTATTAAAATTATTCCACACATCATCTATCACATCTTCCTTATAGCCGTTTGGTGCTTCGCCATGGTAAAAAGTACAATTTTCACCCCCTTCTGCATAAATAACATCAACCCATCTAGAACTTCCTAATTGTTTCCGCAAATAAACAACATGCATACAACCTTTATTAACAAATTTTAAACCATGTATACGGATTCTTTTGAAAATGTCTTTGGGAATGTATTTGCGCTCAGCTATAAAATAGTAACATACTTTATTATCAATTTTTATTTTACCTTTTTTAAGAAAATTTTTTACATGGTCATAATTCAAAGACGTTCGTAGATAGTGATGAGGGTCTGTTAATCTTTGAACTAACACACAAACACCACTGTTAATTTTTTTATTTTTTTCAACAAAAATATGATATGTTCTTTCTATATCTGAACCATATTCATCATCAATGTTTCCAGCATTATAAGCGCCTTTATCAGAGGGTATATACTTTAGATCGTTGTTGATATGTATAACTGTGTTCCCAACAGTAACAGAATTTACAACTGGATTATATTTACTTGACACTGTACCACCACTTACACAACTGATTAAAAAAATTAAGCAAAAAAACATTAAACTTTGTTTCATTGTTGCATCTCCTTTCTAAATTAAATTTATGAAAAATAGTGATTTGGTTGAAACAAATGAAAGCAGAGATGAATAGGATGCCGAGGACTATACTAAATTGTTTTCAGCTTGATTGGGAAATTCACAATATAAAAACCACTCAGTTTTTAGAAATTTAACATACTGTATATGGTAGTACAAGTGAAATTAAATTTTATGAATGAAAGTCAACTATAGAATAAAATCACGCTACATAATAAAGTCGCTACATAATTGGAGATAAAAAACCTTCATCAAAATTAATGGATCACTGTTAAATTTAAATCGGATAAAGAGTTATGACAACGTGCATTCTACTTGATGTCCCCAAGAAGCCAACATTTAAAATAAAAATTGAAATTTGCTAAATTGCTGGAACACAATATACAGTGTTTGGGTCAAGTCCCATGATATTCAACTTTCTAATATAGCAAAAATATTCTCAGCAGATTTTAAAAATTATTTTCTGGAAGTTTGGATAAAATCAGGTTACTCTTCAATAAAAAATAATGCTGATCTGATTTATGGGAACACATATTCTTTTCAAACCAGTTTAAATAAAGTATAAAAGATTTTTAAATAAGCAAAATTAGAGGAGATTGATTTGTTAGGCACTTTAGTAAATGTTGCATCTATAATTGCAGGAAGTCTTGCTGGACTTTTATTTAAAGGAAGAATATCTGAAAAATATAATAAAACAATCATACAATCCATAAGCCTTGGTGTGATTCTGATTGGTCTTAAAAGTGCTTTTCAATGTGATGATTTTATTTTAATAATTATCTCTCTTGCCATTGGCAGTCTAATAGGGGAAATCTGTAAAATTGAGCATCGCCTTGAAAATGCCGGAGAATGGATTGAAAGAAAATTCTCAAAAAAGAGTGAAGGATTTGCAGCGGGTTTTGTCACAACGTCCATTCTCTATTGTGTCGGGGCAATGGCAATTGTTGGTTCTCTTGAAAGCGGTCTTACAGGTAATCATAATACTCTTTTTGCAAAATCTACAATTGACGGCATTGCTGCTGTCATATTTTCGTCTACCATGGGAATTGGAGTTTTGTTCTCTTCTGTTTCAGTGCTTTTATACCAGGGAGCAATAACCCTTGCGGCAGGATATATCAAACCTTTTCTGATTCCTGAAGTAATCGCCCAGATGTCTTCTGTAGGCGGACTTTTAATTATAGGACTGGGTATAAATATGCTTGGAACCAATAAAATCAAAGTCGGTAATATGCTGCCTGCTGTTTTTATCCCGCTCATCTACTATATTGGTATGCAAATTATTAATTTATGACAAATATCCAGTTACAGAATAAAAATGTTTTCTTTTTTTATATAAGTACTATATAACACCCTTGTTTAATTATAAAAATGATAAGGTTTAATTCATGGAAAAATATCTTGGCCCCACATATTATATTGAGAGTGAACATCCGGCAATTATCTCCTTTGCGAATCAGAATATTAAAAAAGGTCAAACTGATTTAGAAAAGGCAGTAAGCCTTTATTATGCAGTAAGAGATGGTATCAGGTATAACCCATACAGCATAGAACCTGTAAAAGAGAGTATGAAGGCAAGCTCTGTTTTAAAAAAAGGAGATGGATATTGTGTGGCCAAAGCAGTGCTTCTTGCTGCCTGTGCAAGAAACCAGAAGATTCCCGCAAGACTTGGATTTGCCGATGTTCAAAACCATCTGAATACAGAGAAGCTCAAAGAATTAATGGGTTCAGATACTTTTTTTTATCACGGCTTTACAGAGTTGTTTCTCAATAATCAATGGGTAAAGGCAACTCCTGCATTTAATCTCGAGCTTTGCAATAATTTCAATGTAAAACCCCTGGAGTTTGACGGTACTAAGGATTCCGTATTCCATCCCTTTGATAAATCAGGGAATAGACATATGGAATATATAAAAGATCATGGAAGTTTTGCAGATTTGCCCTGGGAAACTATTCTGGGTAGTATGAAAAAAGCTTATCCCAAATATTTTGAAAATATTGAAAGGCGTTCAAAGAATTTTTTAACTGAAGCCTTAAAAGAGAATCAATAACAGCCTGTCGACAGGCTATTCTAACCTGAATGCATCTGATACCTCTTTGGTCAGCTTTAACACTTTTTTTGCTGAACCAAGATCAAGAGAGCCGGTACCACAGCTTGGGGTTATAAAAGATTGTGATATAATGGTTTTTTTATCAATTCCTGTTTTACCGGAGAGTTCATCCATCTGTTCATTGAGCTTTTGAACAAGCCCTTTGGTAGTCTGCTTTGCAATTACTTCTGTTTTATCTGTAGGAACAATCCCCCAGGCAATAATTTTTCCACTGTTGAAATATGTTTTTATCAATTCAGGATAAAGAATAAATTTGTCAAAATAAGAGAATGCATCAAAGCTTATAATATCAATTTTTGAATCTAAAAGCATATCCCATTGCGTGTTTGCGCAGACATGAACACCTGCAAGGCCGTTCTGGACATGAATCTCCCGGGCAATTTCATCAATGCTCTGCGTGACATCTTCTTTGGTAATGGTTATATATGCAGAAGTTCCAAATCCTGCAAGAGCAGGTTCATCAATGAAAATAACAGGGATTGCTCCCCGTTTTGAAAATTCAGAAGCCTGCCATCTGGCATTTAAGGCAAGTTTTTTTATGGCAGCATCCCGCAGCTGGTCATTATAAAAAATATCTCTACCCTGTTCATCTTTGACTGCAGTTCCAAAAGTTATGGGGCCTGTCACCTGACCTTTGAGAGCTCTATAAGAAGATTGTTTTTCATCAATCTGTTTTAAAAATTCTACAAAACCTTTTGCCCTTGAACCTGACAGGGCAAACCTTGATGTCCGGATATCTGATCCTGTGTCTGAAACAGATAAATACTCTTCAAAAAATTCAAGGAGTTCTTTATCAAACTCAGGTTTTGATGTATCAAGAATATTCTTGTCTGTATCATTGCTGAATCCGGGGAGCCCTGGAAGAAACTGACTGATCATGCCTTCTTCTTTATAGCCTGGCAGCTGTATCCATAAAGGGATATCCGGTGTATGCTCAAGTACAAGCTTTGTTGCCTCTTCATGGCTTTCCATGGGAAGACTGCCGATCAGCAGGGGAAGCCCGTTTGCTTTGAAGTTTTTCATATGTCTGTTCTCCGTTGGTATTTATAATTTAAATCATAATAAGAGACCATAACATTTTTGAAAATAAATTAGAACAGTATCGACCTAAAACTTGGTACTGTTTAATCTTATACTATTTAGTGTCTGGCCGAAAACCTGATACCCTAAAGGGCAGAAACTAATTTGTTCAATTACAAGGCGGGAAAAAATTTTAACCACAGGCATACAAATAGTATCCCGAGGATTAAAATTTTTTCCCAACGCCGTAATTGGTCAAATTAGCGGTTTTCGTTCGACACTATTTAACTGGGAAACATATTATCATCTATATCAACTGCAGCGCTGCTTGTGTTCATCAGGGCATTTAATCTGCCAAGAGTTATGGGAAGCTGGGTATCAACATAAAACTGCAAAGATTTGATAATCCCTTCATAAAAAGGTTTATCCTTCTTTTTAGCTTTTTCAAGTTTTTGTGCAGCAATAGTAGCTCTCCATAACAGCATCCACACCATGGTAATATCGCCTGTTGCATCCTGGAAAGGATGAGCATTGGCAAAGGCATTTAATACCTTGTCTGACATGGCAGTCTGACCCATGTGAATGGCAACTTCTGCAAGTTTGTTTATGGCTTCCTCAACTTTAACAGTCATATTTTCAAGTTCAGGGATGGCTTTTGCATCGGCAACAGATTTCTGCATTGCCCCGAATAGATCCATGATGGGTTTGCCTTTATTCAAACCCAGCTTTCTTCCAAGAAGATCCATGGCCTGAATACCATTGGTGCCCTCATAGATTTGTGTTATTTTGCAATCTCTTAAAAGCTGTGATATGGGATACTCTTCAATAAACCCGTAACCGCCGTAAATCTGCATACCTGTGCTGCATATTTCAAAAGCCCGGTCTGTTACATAGCCCTTGGCAATTGGAGTTAACACTTCCACAAAACCCTGGTGTTTCTCTTTTTCTTCCTTAGTAGGTGCATGAAGAGCCATATCAGCACAATATTGAACAAAATAGAGAAGAGATCTCATTCCCTCGACATTTACCTTCATCATCATCAGTTGTCTTCTGATATCAGGATGGTTTATAATGGAGACAGATTTTGCTTCCGGATTCATGAACTCAAGGATATTTTTACCCTGTATTCTGTTTTTTGCATAATCCAAAGCATACATATATGCAGATGTTGCACATCCAAAACCCTGGAAGCCAACAAGACGTCTTGCTTCATTCATCATTAGAAACATGGCTTTCATGCCTTTGTTTTCTTCACCAAGAAGAGTACCAATACAATCGCCTTTGGAACCAAGGGAAAGTGAACATGTGCTGTTCCCATGAATACCGAGTTTGTGCTCTATGCCTGTACAAATTACATCATTAAATTCACCGGGTGTTCCATCTTCATTAACGCGAAATTTTGGAACAAGAAAAAGAGAGATTCCTTTTGTACCTTCAGGTGCGCCTTCTATCCTTGCAAGAACCGGATGAATGATATTTTCCGTAAGGTCATGCTCACCACCTGAAATAAATATTTTTTCACCTGTAATGGAAAAAGTTCCATCATCATTTCTGACAGCTTTGGTTGTTAGAGCACCAACATCAGAACCTGCATCTGATTCTGTTAAAAGCATGGTGCCAGTCCATTTGCCTGTGTACATGTTTTCAAGATAAATCTCTTTTTGCTCTTTTGTACCAAAGTGATCCACAAGATGACCTGCTCCCTGGGTCAAACCCGGATACATCATAAAAGGAAAATTTGCACCATTAAAATATTCTGCAGCTGCCGAGGCAACAGTTCTTGGCATTCCCTGACCGCCCCATTCAGGATCTTCAGTTACAGCGAGCCATTCACCCTCGTTAAATATTTTATAAAGCCTTTTAAAAGAGTCAGGTGTGGTTACCTTGCCGTTTTCAAGAGAGCAGCCTTGTTCATCACCTTCCTTGTTTGCAGGCAGCAACTCTTTGACTGCAAAGTTTTTTGCTTCTGAAATAACAAGATCAATGGTTTTTTTATTAAAGTCAGCAAAATTATCATTAAGTTTTGAAAGTTTTTGAGCATCAAGCTGCTCATGGATTACAAATTCAATATCCCTTTTATCGGAAATCAGTTGTGTCATTTTTAAATACCTCCTGATATTTATGTTTCAAAATTAAATCTTTGTAAATGTTTTATGCCGGTTAATGAATCCATGCTCATTGAAATAGGACAAGCTAATTTTTTTCCAAAACAAGTTTTAGTATCATATTTGTATACTGTTTCAATCAATAAAAATAGAAAGTTATCAAAAATATTGGTTGTCATAAATCAAAGCATTACCCATTTAAGCCTATCTAATTAAAAATGAATACTAATTCATTACATTACACTAAATTTTTGATGTGTCAATAATTATTTTTACAAAATCTGAATGATTTTATATTATCCAGCGCACTCCTGACAATATAAAGCAGTGATAAGTGCTCTGGATAATATATTTCAGTTTTGCTTGACCATATAATTGAATTTTGATATTTCTAATTATTTGAACATGTGAAATTTTTAGGGGTTAAAGGGTTTAGTTGTTTTAATACCTTTTGACAAAATATTAATTAGATTATGGAGGAAATGATGAAAAAATTAGTTTTATTACTATTATGCCTTTTTATGGCATTCTCTTTCACAGCAACTGCTGGCGCAAAAACTTTAAAAGTCGGCCTTGCTGCAGACCCTGTATCACTTGATCCCCAGGTGCAGCTTTCCGGTGGAATGCTTCAGCTTTCTCACTGGGTATTTGATCCCCTTGTACGCTGGACCCAGGATGGCGATTTTGAACCCAGACTCGCTGAAAAATGGGAAAGAATTAATGAGTATAGAGTTCGTTTTTATCTAAGAAAAGGTGTAAAATTTCACAGCGGTAACACATTTACTGCAAAAGATGTTAAATGGTCCTTTGACCGCATGAAAAAAAGTGTTGATTTCAAGGGTCTTCTTGAACCATTTGTCGGTATCGGTATTATTGATGACTATACTGTTGATGTTGTTACAACAAAACCCTATGCACTTCTTCTTAATATGGCAACTTACTTTTTTGCCATGGATTCGGAATTTTATACAGGAACCGATGAAAACGGCCAGCCAAAAGATGCCTGTAAAAAAACAACTCATACTTTTGCAAATGATAATGAATCAGGAACCGGTGTTTTTAAAATTAAAAGTTATGAGCAGGGTGTAAAAACTGTAATGAAACGTTTTGCAGATTACTGGGATAAAGATTCAAAAGGTAATGTTGATAAATTTATCCTCAATCCAATTAAAGCGAATGCCACAAGGGTTGCAGCTCTTCTTTCAGGTGATGTTGATGTTATTGATCAGGTTCCTCCCCAGGATTATAAAAGACTTCGGTCTGACAGTAAAACAGATCTTGTTACCATTAATGGCGGTAGAATTATAACTTTCCAGATGAACGGCAACAGAGTTAAGGCTTTTAAGGATGCCCGTGTCCGTAATGCAGTTGTTTATGCTATTAACAATGCAGGTATTGTTAAAAAGATCATGAAGGGAACTGTAGAAGTTGCAACACAGCAGAGCCCTCCGGGATATGCCGGATACAAGGCAAGCCTTAAGCCAAGATATGATCTTGAAAAAGCCAAAGCTCTCATGAAAGAGGCAGGTTACGCAGATGGTTTTGAAATTACCATGATGGCTCCAAATAACCGCTATGTAAATGATGCAAAAATTGCAGAAGCATCAGCACAGATGCTTGCAAAAATCGGGATCAAGGTTAATCTTAAAACCATGCCAAAGGCGCAGTATTGGGATGAATTTGATGCAAAAGCTGCTGACATGATGATGATTGGATGGCACTCTGATACAGAAGATTCAGGTAACTTCAGTGAGTTCCTTGTCATGTGTTATGATAAAGCCACAGGATTCGGCCAGTACAACAGTGGTTACTGTAATCCAAAAGTTGATGAACTGACCATTGCAGCACAGTCTGAAATTGATCTTGACAAGAGAGCTGATATGCTCAAGGAAATTGAGCAGATCCTTTATGATGATGCAGCATTTGTACCTTATCACTGGCAGAATCATGCCTATGGCGCAAAAAAGAATTTTAAGATCAAACCTATTATTAATTCCATGAATTTCCCATACTTTGGAGATCTTGTAATTAAATAGTAATTTTAAAATTTGTTGAGTCATGCGGGAGTCTGAATTATATTTTCAGATTTCCGCACTTGTATAATACCTGACCAAAAATCCCATGTTTGGGCGTAAAGTTGCCCATATGCAAGGCGCAAAAAATTCTGAAACCGGAGTGTACTGTAGTACATGAGGCCAGTTTTAAATTTGGCAGAATTTTGAAGCAACGCAGCAGATGGGTGAGTTTAAGTTCAAACATTATTTAAAACAAGCGAAGTTTATGTTTGCATTTATTATAAGAAGAGTCATACAGGCAATCCTGGTCATGCTGGTTATCAGTCTGGTGGGTTTTTCAATTAAAAGTAATATTGGTGATCCTGTTCGTGATCTTGTGGGGGAGAGGGTCACCCCGGAAGAGCGTGCACAGATGGCTGAGAAGCTGGGTCTTAATGATCCTTTTTTTGTGCAGTATACCAGGTTTTTAAAAAATGCTCTTCATGGTGATCTTGGAACATCTTTTATATACAGAAAGCCGGCCCTTGAGGTTATATTCAGACATGCTCCTGCAACCATTGAACTGGTTCTTGGGGCAGCCCTGATTATAGCGCTGTTTTCATTTCCGCTTGGTGTATATTCAGCATTATACCCGAGAAGCCTGCTTTCCAGATTTACAATGGGTTTTTCCACCCTTGGTGTTTCAATACCGGTTTTTTTAACAGCAATAATGTTTATCTATCTTTTTGCTGTAACCTTGCATATTCTGCCTTCCTATGGGCGGGGTGAGACCATTGATCTCTTTGGAAATGGTTACTGGCAGACCGGACTGCTCACAATTGACGGTCTGAAACATCTTTTGCTGCCCTGTGTCTCCCTTGCTTCCATTATGATGCCCCTTTTTATACGTTTGATCAGATCTGAAATGATGGAAGTCCTTGAAACAGAGTATATAAAATATGCCTGGGCCAAGGGCCTTTCCACAAGGCGTATATGGCTTGTACATGCATTTAAAAATACTCTTCTTCCCGTTGTTACGGTTTTTGGCGTACAGATCGGTATCATGTTTGCCTTTACAATTTTAACAGAGACTGTTTTCCAGTGGCAGGGAATGGGATTTATGTTTCTTGATGCCATACAGAGAGCTGATATTTCCCTTTTGATTGCCTATCTTGTTGTTGTTGCCAGTGTATTTGTAGTTGTAAATACTGTGGTGGATATCATGTACAGCTTTATCAATCCCACTGTAAGGATTGCAGGGACGAAATGACAAAATTACAAAAATTCAAGGAATCCTATTTTTTATACAGTTTTAAGCGTGACAAGGTTGCCATGGCAAGTTTTATTATCCTTGTCATTCTGCTTATCCTTGCTGTGACAGCACCATGGATTGCTCCCATGGATCCCTATGGTGCCAATAACATAGATATTATGAATTCTGAGATTCCTCCCATGTGGAGTGATGGGGGAGAATCACAATTTCCCCTTGGTACTGATAACATGGGAAGAGATATGTTCTCCACCATGCTCTATGGTCTTAGAACTTCTATAATAATCGGAGTGTGTGCAGTGGCACTGCAAGCTGGTATTGGAATATTTGTGGGCCTGACAGCAGGTTTTATTGGAGGTAAAACCGATGCATTCCTCATGCGGCTGGCTGATATACAATTCTCTTTTCCCTATCTTATGCTGGCAATCTTTATTGGTGCAATTTTTCAAGTCGTTTTCGGGGTGGGAAGCTATGAAAGACTTGCAGTTCCGCTTTTGATCATAATTATAGGCCTTGCTGAATGGCCTGTCTATGCAAGGACAATCCGAGCATCTGTTATAGGTGAAGTTAATAAAGAGTATGTTGAGGCTGCCCGTATAATAGGTCTGTCACGGCCAACAATAATGGTACGGCACGTTCTGCCAAATTCTTTGACATCTGTCATGGTAATTTCAACCATCCAGATTGCCAATGCAGTCATGAGTGAAGCTGCTCTTTCGTTCCTTGGTCTGGGAATGCCTGTTACAAAGCCCTCCCTTGGTTCGTTGATTCAGTCAGGATTTGAGTTTATTTTTTCAGGCTCATGGTGGATAACTGTTTTCCCCGGGGTTTGGCTTATTCTGTTTGTCCTTGTGATTAATCTGCTCGGTGACTGGCTCAGGGATGTACTCAATCCAAAACTTTATAAAGGATAGTAATTTTCAAGATGTCTCATCTTCTACAAATCAATGATCTTGAAGTAAAATTTGCCTTAAGAACCGGGGATATAACAGCAATTGACGGTATACGCTTTACTCTGGACAGAGGTGAAAAACTCGGGTTGGTGGGAGAAAGCGGTGCCGGCAAATCAGTAACCGGTTTTTCCATAATTAATCTGCTGAGTAAACCAGGATATATTTCCAAAGGGAAAATATTTTTTCAAGGTAATGAAATAAGCTCATATCCAAATGAAAAGATGCGTAAAATTCGTGGAAATGCCATCAGTATGATTTTTCAGGATCCAATGATGACCTTGAATCCGGTCTTTACTGTGGGTTTCCAGATGATTGAAACCATACAGGCCCACAGGGAAATTTCAAAAGCCAATGCAAGAAAAATTGCCCTGGAAAAACTGAAAAAAGTTCATATTCCATCTCCGGAAAAAAGGCTTGAGCAATATCCCCACGAGCTGTCAGGTGGAATGCGCCAGAGAATTATTATTGCCATCTCTCTTCTTACAGACCCTGCAATTATTATTGCAGATGAACCCACAACAGCACTTGATGTTACCATCCAGGCTGAAATTATGGATCTGCTCCAGGAGTTGTGTGCATCAGATAATATGGCTTTGATATTAATTACCCATGATCTGGGAGTTGTATCCCAGGTTACTGAAAAGATTGCAGTTATGTATGCAGGTAAAATTATTGAATACGGGTCAACAGATCAAGTTGTGAAACATCCGGTTCATCCTTATACAGAGGGGTTGATAAAATCAATACCAGGCACCTTGATAAAGCATGGTGAGGATCTTGTCCAGATTCCTGGAATGATGCCGACCTTAACAAATATACCACCTGGATGTGCTTTTAATCCAAGATGCTATTTAAAAGAGTCAATCTGTACTCAAAAGACGCCAGAGCTGAGAGATATGGGTCAGGGTGTCCAGGCAGCATGCCATGTAAAACAGAGAGGAAATAGACAAAACAACAATGAAGCCGGATAATATATTACTTTCAGTGAAAAATGTAGTAAAGCACTTTGATATTACAGGTGGTTTTCTGGATCAGATCAAATTTAAAAATGGCAGAATAGGTCTGGAAAAAATCAGTGTTAAAGCTGTAAATGATGTCTCTTTTTTTGTGAAAAAAGGTGAAGTTCTCGGTGTAGTAGGAGAAAGCGGGTGCGGCAAATCAACCATCGCAAGGGTGATCATGGGGCTTTATCCTCCTAATTCCGGGGAAATTTATTATGATGGCAAGAGAATTGATAATCTGACCCATGAGCAGATGCTGCCCTTTAGAAAAAAGATGCAGATGATTTTTCAAGATCCTTATGCATCTTTAAATCCAAGAAAAACTGTTCAGCAAACCCTTGAAGAACCTTTGAGATTTCATCACCCTGAATTTTCCAACAAAGAAATCAAAGATAAGATAGAAGAGGTAATGGATCAGGTGGGAGTTGATCCTGCCTGGATAAAACGATATCCCCATGAATTTTCCGGGGGGCAGAGACAGAGAATCAGTATTGCAAGGGGATTGATTCTTGATCCTGAATTTATTGTGGCAGATGAACCTGTGTCAGCTCTTGATGTTTCCATACAGGCACAGATTCTGAACCTTTTAATGAAAGCAGGGCGGGAAAGAAATCTGACTTATCTTTTTATTACCCATGACCTGTCTGTTGTGCGTCATATAAGTACCAGAGTTGCTGTCATGTATCTGGGAACAATATGTGAACTGGCAAAATCCCTGGATCTGTTTGCCAATCCCCGGCATCCATATACTAAAGCTCTTTTAAGTGCTATCCCGGTTGTTGGTGAAAAAAGGGCAAAACATATCAAATTAAAAGGTGAGGTGCCAACTCCGGTTGAACTGCCCACAGGTTGTGTATTCCATGCCAGATGTGTCTATGCAGATGAAAGATGCTCAACCCAGGTTCCACTGTTACGGACATTGGACAATGGTTCAAGCGTTGCATGTCATGCCGTGGAGGAAAACAGGATAACAGCCTGATCACGGTTGATATCAGGCAGAAAATGGCAGATAATTAAAAAAATATGAATGGGGAGATGAAAAATGCAGTTAAAGCGGGATTTCCTATTTTTATTGGTTATATACCTCCTGCCATGGCGTTTGGTGTACTGGCAAAAACCTGTAGTATAACACTTTTTGAATGTTTTCTCTTTTCAGCAGCTGTCTTTGCCGGTGCAAGCCAGTTTATAGCTTTAAATCTGTTAATGACTGGTATGGGTACGGCCGGCATTATTTTAACCACTCTGCTTGTTAATTTCAGGCATTTTTTAATGAGTGCCTATCTCTCCACAAGAATTGATAAACTTGCAAAAAAATATTTGGCTTTATTAGCCTTTGGAGTGACAGATGAAGTGTTTTCTGTTTTATCTTTTCAAAAGGGTCAGCTGTCAAAATCATTTATTTTAATAGTACAGTTTTCAGCGTATTCAGCCTGGGTTGGTGGTTCTGTGGCTGGTTTTATCCTTGGCGGTTTTCTGCCTGAGCTTTTGACAAAGAGTATGGGAGTTGCGCTCTACTCTCTGCTGCTTGCTATTATACTGCCTGAAGTTAAAAAATCGTTTAAAACAGCGTTATTGGTTATTACGTCAGGAGTGCTCAATGCAGTTTTAATTAAACTCGGTTTTCTGCCCGATGGCTGGACCATCATTGTGTGCATTCTTGTGATATCTTGTGCAGGTGCTTTTTTTATTACAGAAAATCCTCATCAAGAGAAAAGCTTATGAATAATATAATTCCTATTATTCTTGGCATGGCTGCAGTAACATATCTGCCTCGATTGCTCCCGTTTTTAATTTTATCCAATAGAACAGTTCATAAAAGACTGGATGTTTTTTTAAAGTGCATCCCGGCTGCTGCTATTGGAGCACTGATTATTCCAGGTGTGCTCAGTGCCACGCCGGATATGCCCATGGCAGCACTTGGAGGCATGATTTTTACACTATTTTTTGGATTGTGGAGAGGTGGAATTATAATACCTGTACTTGGCTCAGTGGCTGTAACATATCTTATTTTGCTGGGTATGATTTAATCTGTTTTCAGGGCAGCCACAATGGGATATTTTATTTTCTTCCCTGCTTGAAGAGAAGCAAAATTTGTTTTTGGATTATATTTTTTCAAAAGCCAGAAAGGGATCTCAAGCTCATTTAAACACAGGTTCCAGATATTATCTCCATTTTTTATTTCATATGTATCAATTTCCTGGATAACAAAAGATTCAAAAAAATCCTCTTCAATCTCTTTGTGATATTCATAACGCTGTTCTTCAAATTCCTGGACACTCTTTGTTTTCAGTGGAATTTTGATTTTCTGATCAACACTTATTGATTTTCCATATTTAAAATTATTTAAGGCCCTTATTTTTTGAGTTGGTATTTGCAGCCAGTCTGCATAATGCCCCAGCGTCTCTTCTGTTTCAACCTTAATAATTCCAAAAAGGTTATTACCCTTTGAAAAAGTTTTAACAATATTAAGATTGGCTGTGACAATATCAGGGTTTATCAAGATTTCTTTTTTTACAGGTTTTGCCGGCAATTCCACAACTGGATTAGCAGGTTCTACAATTTTTTGTCCGGGCTTTTGTTCAGGTTTTTTTTCTGCAGTTTTTTGCGGTTTTCCTGTTTTGAGTGCCTCTTTTTCTATCTTTGCCAGAATAACTTCCTTTTTAACCTGACGATCACTTGCCACAGGAATGCGTAAATTTTGCCCGATATAAATAGTTGCCCTGTGGTTCAGGCTGTTTGCAATAATAAGATCATTCAGTTTAACTGAATGAATTCTGGCAATTGAACCAGCGGTATCTCCTTTTTGTACCCTGTGGAATCTACTTGGTTTTTGTTTGTGTTTATATAATGATGCCAGTTTTTTATTAAAATCCTGCACAGGTAAATTCCACGGCAGTTTTAATTTGTATCCTTTTGGAATATATTTCTGCCCGTTAAAGACAGGCTTTCTCAAGGCAGGGTTAAGGGCTTTTATTTTCTCAATTTTTATATTTAATGTATCAGATAATTGTTTTACGCTAAGGTATCCTTTAGTTTTGATGACTTGAAATACAGCAGGTTTCTTATATTTGATGTCGGTGAAATATTTTTCAGGGTTTTTTGCTACAATCCGCGCTGCGAGAAATTCTGAATAAAAATTTCTTGATGCAAATTTAAATGAACGGCTGCGATAATGTTTTACAACACTTTCATAGGAACCTTTTGATCTTCTCGCCCGTTTCATGCCTGCCAGACCATGGTTGTATGCTGTCATGGCCATAGGCCACTCTCCCAAAGAAGCATAATTTTTTTTCAGCAGGCGGGCGGCAGCATCTGTTGAGATGTAGGGATCCCGTCTTTCGTCAACCACATAACCGATTTTCATATATTGTCTGCCCGTGGAACGTGTAAACTGCCAGATACCGGCAGCCCCAAATTTGGAATATGCCTTGAAATTATAGGAGGATTCAACACATGGAAGATATATAAGATCTGTTGGCAGTCCATGGGAAAGAAAAATTTTTCTAAACTCATCAATTACAGCTCCTGAACGTTCAAGGCCTTTTTTAAACTCCTGTTTTAATCCTGTCTGACACCGGATCCTGTATGCAGCATTTTTGAAATCTCCCGGTTTTGCATCAGCACTGAAAAGCGCTTCAACCATTTTTGTATCTTTTTTTGGAAAAGATTTTTTGCCATTTGAAAGATTTAAAAGTATATTTTTATATTTTTTAATCACCTTTTTTATTTCTTTTCTGTTTTTCCTGCGTGCTCTTAAAGTGTTGGAATCATCAAGGGTAATAATTTCATATATAATATCAAGATTCCGGTTGTCATGGATAACTCCATGGGATTTTGAATATTTTGTAAATATATCTACCCAGAATTCCACATTGGGTTTAATGGCTGGATAGGTTGGGAAATCAGTGTCTGGAATCAATATGGCAGAGTCGGTGGCAGCAGATAAATCTGCTGTAAATCCGGGTTGAAAAAACAAGAATAAAAAGGCGGAAAAACCAACACAGATAAGGCTGTTTGTAAATCTATTCCAATAATTTAATGTCATATACTCCCTTGGGTTCAGTGCTGTCTCAAAACAGGCTGAATCACATATTATATTCTGTTTATGGGTACATTGGCAAGTTTTTCTTCAAGATACTCATCAATGAGATCTTTATATTTATCTTCAGGATAGTTTGTTGTGCATGACCTGCAGCAAAAAAAATTTTTGTTCAGGTCCTTTTAATATATAATTTTCCGCCGCAGTTCAGACATCTCTCTTTTATATCTTTCAACTTTTTTGTCCTTTATTTTTTTTTATTACAGAGATAAAATAGAACCAATCACTGTAAAAGTCAAAAACTAAAAAATCTTAAAAAGGGTTTTGAGTATATGAGTGCAAAACAAGATAGATACAATAGAAATTTTCCTGTTTCCTGGGATCAGCTTCACAGGGATACCAAAGCTTTGTCATGGCGGCTTCATGATTTGGGAAAGAGATGGAAAAGAATTGTGGCAGTAACAAGAGGAGGGCTTGTCCCTGCTGCTGTTATAGCAAGGGAGCTTGGGATTCATTATATTGATACTGTGTGTATCACTAGCTATAAGTTTAAAGAGCAGGGAGAGATGAATATTTTAAAAAAGATTGATGATTCAGGTGAAGATGTTTTGATAATTGATGATCTCGTAGATACAGGCTCCACAGCAAAGGTTGTGAAAAATATGCTTCCAGATGCGTATTTTGCAACAGTATATGCTAAACCTGCAGGAAAACCCCTTGTAGATCTTTATGTAACAGAAGTCAGTCAGGATACATGGATTCTCTTCCCATGGGATTCAGAATCACAGTTTGTTACACCCATAGCAGGAGAATAATTTATGTTTGTCCATAATGCTTTTATGGGCCATAAGCCTTATGGCATTAATTTTAATAAAACCTTCCGCATCTTCCTGATTATAACCGCCTTCAATATCCATGGAGGATAGATCCTTATTGTAAAGAGAAGATGGGCTTGTTCTGGCAATGGGATATGCAAGGCCTTTATAAAGCTTTAACGTAACTTCTCCATCAATTCTCTCCTGGCTTTTATCAATGGCTGCCATGATAAATTCCATTTCAGGGCTGAACCAGAATCCATTATAAACAAGTTCTGCAAGCCTGCTGGAGAGCATGTCCCTGAGGCGCATGACTTCTCTGTCCATGGCTACACCCTCAATATCTTTGTGGGCTTCGTGTAAAATTGTTCCCCCTGGAGTTTCATATACACCCCTTGATTTAATTCCCACAAAGCGGTTTTCAACCATGTCAAGACGGCCTATTCCGTTTTCCCTGCCAAGGGAATTAAGGTATTCAAACAGCTCAAGAGCATCTGTTTTAATGGTATTGTCTTCAAGATTAGTGACTTTAACAGGGATGCCGTCTTTAAATTTTATTTTTATTTTTGTTGGTTTGTCAGGGGCCTGCTCCGGGGAGAGAGTATGGGAATAAATATTTTCTTCGCACTCATAGCCGGGATCTTCGAGAACACCTGCCTCATGGGAAATATGCAGAAGGTTGTCATCTTCGCTGTAGGGCTTTGAGGCACTCTGTTTAGTAGGAATGCCATGTTTTTCAGCATAATCAAGAAGATCGGTTCTGCCTTTAAAAGCATTTAAGAATTCTCTGTTTTTCCAGGGGGCAATTACTTTGATTTCCGGGTTCAGAGCATAGTAGGCAAGTTCAAAGCGTACCTGATCGTTGCCTTTGCCTGTTGCACCATGGGATACATACTGGGCCCCAACCCTGTTTGCAATTTCTATCTGTTTTTTGGAAATAATAGGGCGGGCAATGGCAGTGCCGAGAAGGTATCGACCTTCATAGAGTGTATTGGCTTTATATACAGGAAAGATATAATCAGTGACAAATTCCTTTTTCATATTTTCTATAAATACTTTGGAAGCACCGATTTTCAGTGCTTTTTGTTCAGCTGCTTCAAAATCTTCCTTCTGGCCGATATCAGCCATATATGCGAACACTTCATAGCCTTGTTCCAAGAGCCATTTTAATATAACAGAGGTATCAAGACCTCCTGAATAGGCAAGAACAACTTTTTCTCTGGACATTTGTTTTCCTTTGGTTTTAAAATTTCAAATATATTTTTATAAATGCCTATTAATGAAGAAAAATAGACAAATAGTCAATAAAAAAACTTTATGGTCTGGATATTTGTCAAATGCATACTGGATACTTTTCATAAATAAGAATAGAGTTCTGGATATTTTTTTTAGAATCTGCCAAAATGCTTTTTTATACATTATACCAAGGTGTCTTAATATTGCCACATACAGCACAGAGAATTAGGGGAAATAATGAATTTTACCAAAGAGCAATTATTGGAATATCTGGTACAGATAGCACCTAATCGTTATCTTCAGGCCTTTTTGATTATTATTTTATTTCTGGCCCTGGCAAAGATTTTAGATGTGATCATTACACGTGTAATTGCAAAATGGATTAAACATACACAACTAAAATTAGACGACCAGGTGCTTGAAATCTTCCATAAACCTGTTTTTGTAAGTATCATACTCTTTGGTCTTGCCCTTGCAGCTGAAAGAGTGGAATTTAAAGATACCATTAGTTTTTTAACCCTTGGCGGCCTGCAAACCATTGCCATATTTTTATGGGCATTTGCAGCTTTACGATTTGTTAAACTTTTACTCAATTATTTAAGTAATGATAAACGCCGGTTTCATGTAATACAGGACCGCACACTGCCTCTGTTTCAGAATCTATTTTTGGTTGTAGTAACAGGTCTTTCAATTTATATTATGTTTCTGGTCTGGAATATTGACCTTACTGCCTGGGTAGCATCTGCCGGTATCCTTGGCCTTGCTATTTCATTTGCTGCAAAAGATACTCTTTCCAATCTATTTTCAGGTGTGTTTATAATGGCAGATTCACCTTATCAACTCGGAGACTTTATTGTACTTGATTCAGGAGAAAGAGGTGCTGTGACAAACATTGGTATAAGGAGCACACGCATTTTAACCCGTGATGATGTGGAAATAACCATACCCAATTCAATTATGGGAAATACTAAAATCATCAATGAGGCAGGAGGCAGACATGAAAAATATCGTATCCGTGTCAAGGTAGGTGTCGCTTATGGGTCAGATATTGATAAAGTCCATGCAATTTTAATTGATGTGGCAACTAACTCCCCGGAGGTATGTAAAATACCAGCACCGCGTGTTCGATTCCGTGTATTTGGAAATTCAAGCCTTGACCATGAATTATTATGCTGGGTAGAGACACCAGTGCTGCGCGGCAAAATATTGCACATTCTCAATAGTGAAATTTACAAACGTTTTGCCAAAGAAGGCATTGAAATACCATTTCCACAGCGCGATATCCATATTAAATCCAAAGCAGCAGATAATACGCAAATTGATGTCATTTGAAGGCTTAAGATCTTTGGCAGGTCAGCTTATTTTATTTTATGAATGACTTTTCAACCTTTGCTTCGTCAAAGGATGCCATCTGGGTCATGATTTTACATGCAGTCTCTGCCATATCAATTGCAAGGGCAGCGCCTGTGCCTTCGCCAAGTCTCATATTAAAATCAATCAGGGGTGTAAGATTCATGTGTGAAAGAGCTGCTTTATGAGCTTTTTCAACGGATTGATGGCCGGAGACAAGATATCCCTGGATTGCCGGATTAATGATATATGCCAGAAGCCCTGCAGCAGTAGAGATAACGCCGTCAAGAACTATGGCGATTTTTTTGGAGGCTGCAGCAAGAACAGCACCTGTTATGCCGGCTATTTCAAAGTTGACTTAACCTACACTTCAGTTTTTTGAGGAGAATCACTATTTGTATTAGTTTTTTTTCAAAATTCTTAACGAAAAGTTATAGATTGGAATCGGTTTTGAGAGAATTCCCTTGACGGAATTGTATAGGTCTAAAATCGCTGCTTCAAATTCAGCATTCCTTTCTAATAACCGGGGATCTTGATCATTAGCGTTTTCAACTACATCGGCCGATGCAACCATTTTAAAATCAAGCAGGGGTTCTATGGGGCCTTCTTCCGCTGGACAAGGTTTATAGTATTCATAGTAATCGTGATCAGGTCCAAGCCACCATCCACCACCACTTCCGCAGGGTCTATCAATGCGTTTTTTTTGCAGCTCAAGTGTAAAAAGTTGAATTATAGCTTTGTCAGAGTACCTACCGATAACTTGCTGCTGGACTCCTGCTATTTTCTCTTCAAAACTTTCTCCATAAAAGTCTTCCCAATCGGGCCAGTTAAAATTAAATAAATTATATTTTTGTAGCTGCCATTTATCAAAAGACCCTATTGGTGTTATCACCTCAAACGTGTCTGATGCCTGACTTTCTTCGTGCCAACGAAAACCATCATTTCGATGACTTGTTATACCAACTGAATCAGACACTGCCTCTGTTCTAATAGTTGTGATTTCATCTATATTGTACGGTGGTCCCCAAAAACTGGGCAATGTGCTAAGCTCTAATTTGTAACCAAAAAAGGAGAGCAGCATGAGTAATCAAAGAAAAAAGTATAGTCCAGTATTCAAGGCTAAAGTTGCCCTGGCAGCAATTAAAAATGAAGTAACCATTTCTGAGCTGGCAGCCAGGTTTGAGGTTCATCCAACAATGATTCATGGTTGGAAACGTTCTCTGCTTGATAACGCAGCAGATGTTTTCGACAAAGGTCAGAAATCCAAAAAATACAATGAGGTCAAGGTTGATGAACTTTATAAACAGATCGGCAAACTGAAGGTAGCGAACGATTTTTTGTCGGAAAAGCTCAATTTCTAAGCAAAGAACAAAGAAAACAAATGATAGATTTCAATAGTTCCGAAATAAGTGTTGCATTTCAATGTAATCTTTTGAGCATCAACAGATCCTCGGTTTATTATAAACCCAAACAGATAAAAAAAAGGGATCTTGATCTGATGAGGATTATCGATGAACAATATTTGGAAACACCGTTTTACGGTAGCAGATCAATGAGAAATCATATCAGGAGATTGGGCTGGACAATAAATCGAAAACCCATACAGCGACTTATGAGGCTAATGGGATTACAAGCTATATATCCAAAACCAAGAACAACAAAACCACATCCTCAAAATAAGGTATATCCATACCTGTTAAGAGGCTTAAAAATTAACCGCCCCGACCAGGTATGGGCCGCAGACATAACCTATGTTCCAATGTCCCGGGGTTTTATGTACCTTGTAGCAATTATGGATTGGCATAGCCGAAAAGTTTTATCCTGGCGTGTATCCAATTCCATGGATGCTGATTTTTGTGTAGAAGCATTAGAAGAGGCTATTGATAAATATGGATGTCCAGAAATATTCAATACAGATCAGGGGTGTCAATTTACCAGTGAATCATTTATAAACGTATTAAAGAGAAACAATATTAAAATTAGCATGGATGGTCGAGGCCGGTTCCAAGATAATATTTTTATTGAAAGATTATGGTGGACAGTCAAGTACCAATACCTATATTTAAGGGCCTTTGATGATGGGAAAGAACTAAAAAAAGGTCTCAAAAAATGGTTCCAGTATTATAACCAAGATCGGTTTCATCAATCCCTGGAGGACTGGACACCGGATGAAATATATTTTATGAAACAGGAGTTAAAGAAAGTAGCATGAAAAACCTTCGGCTTCTGACTGACTTTTTCCACGCCCTCCGGGCGCAAAAAAAGTAAGCCAGACGTTAC
>JAQIBP010000062.1 GCA_027858995.1 Deltaproteobacteria bacterium
CTTCATACTGATCTTGCACTTCCTGCTTTTTTATTATACGATAACGTTATGTTTTGGGATATGATAAAAAATACAAGGAGGGTATATGTCGTTTCAGGGCGTTGAATTTACTCCAGAAATGCGCAAAATGGCAGTAAACGTAAAGCATTATTTTGATAGCTTGAAGTCAACTCCGAAAACCTTGGGGAACCCTGCCACCCAGCTCGCTGCCTTTGCCCTTGGCATAAGTGAATCAACGGTAAAAGTGATCATGGCTGCTTACAATAAAAAAGGGGAAACCGGGCTTGCCTGGAGCAAATCACAGCAACGAGGTCGTCCCGCATATGCGATAGAATCTGGTGCCGTACCCCCTGTTCGTCAGTTCATTCGTAGGGCCAATAAAAATGGGGATCAAGTAAATATAGAAATAATCCGTCGTTATATGCGAAATGAGTTACATTGTGATGTTGCCCATACGACATTATGGAGGGCATTACAGCGATGGGGGTTTGAGTTTGGGACAGGGGTTCGATCTGCGCAACTCAAAGAAAGCGAACGAATTATTATTTTGAGAAGGCAATATTTAAGACAAAAACTGGCCAATCGTGATGACAAAGGTCAAATAATCCGCCCTGAAGTTTACCTGGACGAATCATATATCAATAAAAATCATTCAAATGACAAGACGTGGTATTTTGAGGAAGACGGTATTGTTATTGGAAAACCAACTGGAAAAGGTGATCGTTTAATCATTTTAAACGCTATAACAAAAGATGGATGGGTTCCAAATTCAAAGCTTGTTTTCAAGGCATCAAAAAAGACAGGTGATTACCACACAAATATGAATTGGAATAATTTTTCAAAATGGTTTCAAGAAAAACTACTTAAAAATATTCCGGAAAATTCATTGATTATTATGGATAATGCACCTTACCATAATGTCCTTGTAGAAGAAGCCTTTCCTATGAAAAGCCATTCTGTAAAAAGATTGCGTGAGTGGTTGTCAAATAACGAAATTCCCTGGACCAAAGACATGTTAAAATCAGAACTTTTTGACTTATGTTCCCGGTTTGCAGTAAAACCAGAATTTTTGATTGATAGATTTGCTCGCAAAGAGGGGCATTCTATTTTACGAACACCACCTTACCACCCTGAACTGCAGCCTATTGAAACATGTTGGGCAATCGTTAAAAATTATGTTGCCCAGCACAATGACTGCACAATGAAAAAAGTTTTTATTTTACTAGAAGAGGGCTTTGCAAAGGTAACCAACAAAACATGTCAAAAGTTAATTGAAAAAATAAATTTGCAAGAAGAAACCTTTTGGGCTGAAGACACCAGCAAAACTATTATAGTTGTCAGCCCAATAAAGTGTTTTCGGCATATAGTAAATCTCCTTGATTTATTTATTTCATAGTATATTAACATGGAATTATCAATTTTTTTAATTTTTCCTTGTGGTTAATGATAATTTCTTGTATTAATCATTTTAATTAATGAATCATATTCAAAAAATAATGAGGAATTTATGGGAATATATGAACGTAAAAAGCGTGAAAAAACTCAAAGAAAAATAGATATTATCAATGCTGCCCGGAAGATATTTTCTAACAAAGGATTTAATTCTGCCACAATGGAGGAGATTGCCTTGGAAGCTGAATTGAGTCCTGGAACTTTGTATCTCTATTTTAAAAATAAGGAAGAGCTGCATATATCTCTCTCCATTGAAATTTTGAAGTATCTGACAGACGAAATTCAAAAAGTTGTTCCCCAGGATATTTCAGTGGAAGAAAAAATTGATAAATTTCGTGATGTATTTATTGATGTATATGAATATGATTCAAATATCTTAATTAATTTATTTCATCTCCAGTCCGGAGAAGCCCTTAAGAATCTCTCAGGTGACGTTTTAAGGCAGATTAAAATTTATTCCACCATGGCTCACGGAGCTATAATTGATGTTGTGAAGCAGGGTATTGAACAGGGTGTTTTTGTTGATGAAAATCCAGTTGCTCTGGCAGATATTTTGTGGGCATCCTATGGTGGAATTGTTTTATGGGTTGATTCTAAAAGGCGTTTAGATGATCAGAAGGATTTTGTAAAACCTACAATTAAAATAGCTTTCAAGATAATAAATAAAGGGTTGAAAAAAATATAAATACCATTCAATCTCTGAAAATTGTTTTCAGGTATTGAATGGTATTGATTGTTATTGAATATTTACTGATTAAGTATGCTAATTAATTTTTCAGCTTCTTGATAACCTTTAAAATTTTTATCAATTTTTAAAGCATTGTTTAAATATTTCTTGGCAAGCTGTTTTTCTCCAAGCTTGGCATAATTACGGCCAAGATGAAAATTGATAACTGCGTTATCAGATAGTTTCTTCAGGGAATCAGTAAATTCAGACTCGGCATTTTTGTATAAAGCTTTTTTATAATATATCAGCCCAAGTGTATCTGCAATAGCAGGATCTTCAGGAAAGTTTGCTTTTGCTATGCGAGCAAGTTCCAAAGCCTTATCAATCTCATTTGTGCGTACTGCAAGATGATAGGCAAGATTGTTTGCTGCAGGCGCATAATCAGGTTTTATTTCCAATGCCATACGATAATGATCAGCAGCTTTGTTATATTTTTTTTCACTATCATAGATTGTACCCAGCATCATGTGGGCAAAAGCATTGTCCGGGTTAATTTTTAATATAGAGTGGTATTGTTCAATGGCCTGGTCTATTTCTTTGTTTGATAAATATATTTTTGCAATAGCATTGTACGGGCTTATAAACTTTGGATTGGCTTTTATGGCCTGCAGGAAAAACTTTTTTGCCTCTGCAGGATTTTTCTGCTGTAAAAAAATATTTGCCCGGGTATTGTAAATGACAGCTTTGGCAGCATTGTTTTCTTCAGCAATATTTAATTGACTGCTGCAAAATTCATGGGCTTTATCAAATTCCTTATTAATAATGTGGATACGGACAATCTGTAAAAACACATCCAAATTTTTGTTATTTTTTCCATAGGCTTTTAAAAAATAATTATATGCATCATCATATTTTTTCAAAGCAGCTTTTAAAAGTCCTATTCTATAGTACGCCAGAGGATTTTCAGGTGAAAGCTCAATAAGTTTTAACAAATCTTTTTCAGCTTCTCCAAATTTTTGCTGCGCCATTAGAGCATTTGCTTTGATCATTAAAGCACTATAGTTGTCTGGAGATAGTTTGATAGCTTCTATTGCTTCCATGCGAGCATTTTCATAGGATTTTTCTTTGAGGTAGAGATTAGCCAGTAAAAGTTTTGCCTTTAAAAATCTGGGATTCAATTCAGTGGATTTTATAATAGATGTCTTTGCCTCATCCAACTGATTTTTGCCTATATTATAAAGCCCTTTTAAATATTGAACCCGAAATGATTTTGGTTCATCTTTTTCCAGAGATTCAATTATAGGAAAAACCTCATCAAATTGTCTGTTTGAAAGAAGAATTTCAGCTTTTAGCAGCCTGGCAGGATAATATTGGGGCCTCTCTTCCAGGATACTATTGTTTAATAATGTAGCTTTATCAATTTCTTTATTATTAAAATGAAATCGTGCAATGATATTTTTTATTGACAGGTTGTCAGGATCTGCTGCAGAAGCTTTTTGATATGAATTTAGCGCTTTTGTCCTCTCGTTGATCTGCTCATAGAATTTTGCAAGAGTCATATATGATTTTGGAAGATTATTTTTTGTTTTAACTGCATCAAGATAGGCTTTTTCAGCTTTATCAACCTTTTTCTGGCTTAAATAATAGCTTCCCAAAAGAATATAACTCTGTTCATTGTCAGGATTGTTTTTAACAGCATCTAAAAGCAGTAATTCAGCCTTTCCAGGGTTTTTGCTTTGAAGATAAAATCCTGTTAAAAAAGAGTATAATTTTATATTTTGTTTATCTAATTCAAGGGCTTGTAAAAGAAGGGCTTCGGCTTCTTCTAGCTTGTTATCAATAGCTTTGATCCTTGCAAGGTTTTGTAATGCTGCAATATTTTTATCATCTATTTTTAAAATAAGATCATAAATCTGGCTGGCTTTTTCATAGAATTTTTTAAACAGAAACACCTGAGCTTTAATATGAAGTGCAGTAATGTTTTCAGGCTCTTTTTCAAGAATTTTGGTAATTTTTTCCATGGCAGGCTCAATCTGTTTGCCGAGGAATAGAAATTCTGCCAGTTTTAACTGGGCTTTATAGTTATCAGGATCCAATTGTACAACCTTTGAATACATACCAAAGGCACCTTTTAAATTCCCGAGTTTCACCATGGTTTCAGCGAGTAAATAGTGTGCTTTAACATATTGGGGATCAATCTTAACTGCATTCTTAAGTTCAATCTCAGCTTTTTTATACTCTTTGTTTGTATAATAATTATCAGCTTTTGTGTAAAAGTCCTCTTTTTTTTCCTGGTCAGACTGGCATCCAATAATGAAGAAGGAGACTGCAAAAGCTATAAAGAACCTGTAAATTACTTTCATTAAATCCTCCAAGGCTAGTGTTTATTAAAGCTCATTTGACTTTTTATTTCTTTGAATCAAAAAAAAAGCAATACTACTTATAAGAAAATTTGTCTATTTAATCAAGGAAATAAATATGAATAATTTACATTGAGCATATTTTTCTTAACTCCTTGATAATTAGCCCTGTCTAAGATAAGGTTTATTCTTGACTATGTCGGCGTAATCACATTGGAGTGTAAATGAAATATTTTCCATTAAAAATTGCAATATTCTGTCTGCTGTTTACGCCAATTCTATATATTGCAACGCTCTATCTTTCACAAAACTATTTAAATGTTTATTATTTGCAGAAAATTGAGAATATTTTTATCGGCGACTCCTCAAATATTTTAAATGGCAGGGTATCCATTGAAGAGCAGATTACAGACAATATTGATACTTTTCTCGCAAATGACAAAATGGTTAAATATCTTGGCCTTAGTTTAAAAATCCTTGTGACAACAGAAAAAGGAAAAGTCATTTATCCAACTTTTATTAATGCTGATTTATTAGTAAAGAGCCTTAATACAAAAAATGATTTTCATGAAATTGCAAAACAAAACTTTGAGATTTTAAACAGTGGCCTAATGGTTAACAGTGTTGAAATTAATTTAAATCATGGAAGCAGAACAGCTAATTTAATTTTATTGATTTATCTTAGTATGGCAATTTCTATTTTTTTGATTTTTTATAAAAAGGGAAGCACAAAAGCAAAGCAGGACGCAAAACTAAAAAAGGCTTTGATTGATGATTTGCAAAAAGAAGAACTTGTTCATAAAAAGATTCTTGAAGATATTAAAAAAGAGCGTCAGGGCTTATTTGAAAACATTAAATCTTTGAATGCTAAATACCAGAAAGATAGAAAGAAATTAAAAATAAATGAAGAAGAACTATTTGATGAGATTATTTCACTTGAAGAGCAGCTCAATTCTTTTATTGAATTAAAACAGAAAAAAGAGGAAGAGATCAATGAGCTAAAATCACAAATCAGAAAACATGAGAGAAGAAAAAGTTCAAAAAACAGAAGAAATGAATTTGATTTTATCTCTAAAAGATTTGCTGTGCTATATAAAAATATTGATATGAACAGAAAAGCAATTACAGGGTTGCTCAATCTTAGTGAAGACCAGCAGATCAAAGCTGAAGAGTGTGTGTTTTTGTTGGATCGGGACCAGAATAAAGTAACAATAAAAAGAAAAGTCTTTTCTGGCAAAAAACATAAAACCGCTTGCTTTGAAGTGTTATTTGCATATAATGGACGTCTCTATTTTTTAAAAAATGGGAACAATAATATAGAAATATTAATCATTGGGACAAAAAACACTCAGACAAAGGATATGGAATTTCTTCACGGGTTATAGTTGGATTTAATTATGTATACTACTTTTTATGAATTAAATGAAAAACCATTTCAGATCAGTTCTGACCCTGATTTTATGTGGTTTGGAGAAAAACACCAGGAAGCCCTTGCCACATTAAAATATGGGGTGCTTGATAACAAAGGATTCCTTTTGTTGACTGGAGATGTGGGAACAGGGAAAACAACTCTTATAAATGCATTAATTCAGAGTTTAAGTGATGATGTTGTCTGTACCACTGTTCCTGATCCTAATCTTTCAAAAATTGATTTTTTCAATTATGTTGCTTCTTCTTTTGGAATCAATCGGGAATTTACCTCTAAAGGTTCATTTCTGGTGGAATTTCGTAAGTTTTTAATCAAAACCTATGAAGCAAATAAAAAAGTTTTACTCATCATTGATGAAGCACAATTACTAACCCAGGAACTGCTTGAAGAGATCAGGCTGCTGTCTAATATTGAAAAAGCAAACAGTAAATTGATAAATATCTTTTTTGTCGGTCAGAATGAATTTAACGAAATTTTAAATCAGAATCAGAACAGAGCTGTCCGGCAGAGATTAACGCTTAATTATAATATTGATCCATTAACACCAGATGAAACAGAAAAATACATAAAATATAGATTAAAAGTTGCCGGAGCAGTCAAACCCATTTTTGAACCATCAGCTGTTCAGGAAGTATTTATGTATTCAGGCGGTTTTCCAAGAAGAATAAATGTGATTTGTGATCATGCATTATTGTCCGGCTATGTGAATGACAGTGATACAATTACAGAACAAATTGTGCAGGAGTGTGCCAAAGAATTGAAAATACCGGCATATGTCCAAAACCGTGATATAAATGGTTTTGGCTCCTATCATTCCAAACCTGCACCCACGGTTCAATCAAGGCCTGTTGTATTGAAGCCCAGAACAATAGAAAAGAAAAAAAGGGATACAGGGAATATAATAATGTTAATCATCGCTGTTGCTTTATTTTCATCAATTGGCTGGTGGTTGTTGTTTCCTGCAAGTTTTCAGCAATTTATATCAAAGGCCAATAAACAGGTTGAAATATTGAAAAACAATACGTCTAAGATGGTCCCGGAGTCTTCCAAACCGGGTCTAGTATCGGAAAAGATTGAATATGACCAGAATACTTTGAATTCACAACAGGAAAAACAAAACATACAAAACCCGGAACCCATAGTGCAGAATATTCTCATAGAAGAGCAAGATAGCAGGACTTTATCTGACAATATTCTTAAACAATCAAGCTCAACACTTATAAAGTCAGCAGGATCTATAAAGGAAGAACAGGATAATTTAACAGAACAAAACAGTAAAATTAAAAAAACCGTTTTACCTTTACCACAGGAGACAATAATTATCAGATTTAAGTATGATACCAATGACTTTACCGAAGAAGGGTTTAATAGATTAAAAAAGTTTGGAGATATACTTGCAATGTATCCTGGCACTCAAATTCTGGTTAAAGGTTATACTGATTCCGTTGGTTCTCAAATATATAATGTAAAACTATCAGAATTCAGGGCAAATATTATCAGAAGCTTTTTGCTTGGAAGAGGAGTCATGGTAAAGCAAATTAAAGTAAAAGGGCTTGGAAGTATCAATCCAATTGAAGACAATAATACCTCCTGGGGAAGAACGATGAACAGACGTGTTGAAATTGAGATCGTAAAAGAATAAAAAGGCTGATAAGTGAAAACACTTACCAGCCTTTATTCTTTATGGTGGGCCGTCAGGGGATCGAACCCGGGACCTACTGATTAAGAGTCAGTTGCTCTACCAATTGAGCTAACGGCCCATAAAAAAACCTTGCAAATTTAACAGCCAATATTGAAAAAGTCAATATTTTTTTGTTTTTAAGGGGTGTGTAAAAAGCAGTTGACCCATTAATTACAGGTTTGGTATATTCAACTTCAAATTTTATAATTTGTTTATGTTTTGTTGCGGGTGGTAAGTACTATAGGCTATCTGTGGTAGTTTTTATAAATTTAATGATTTTCAAGATTAGGAAACAGAATATGTCAAAATCAGAAAAACTTTTTAAAGAAGCGCAGGATATCATTCCAGGCGGTGTTAATTCTCCTGTTAGAGCCTGCGGATCAGTTGGGGGACAGCCCGTATTTATGGAAAAGGGTAACCAAAGCAGGCTTTATGATGTTGATGGTAAAGAGTATATTGATTATGTTCTTTCATGGGGACCTTTAATTCTCGGGCATAGACCAGCCTGTGTTATTAATGCCTTAAAAAGAGTTTTGGAAACCGGTACAAGCTTTGGTGCTCCAACCCAGCTTGAGACAGATCTTGCCCGCCTTGTTATTGATATGGTGCCTTCCATAGAAAAAATCAGAATGGTAAATTCAGGTACTGAAGCCACAATGAGTGCCATACGCCTTGCCAGGGGATACAGTGACAGGGATATTATTATTAAATTTGACGGTTGTTATCATGGCCATGCTGATACGCTTCTTGTTGCAGCAGGTTCCGGAGTTGCAACTCTTGGTATTCCAGGAAGTCCCGGGGTGCCGGAATCTGTAATTTCCAATACTCTGTCCCTAAAGTTCAATGATATTGAAGGTTTTATAAAAATTATGGAAAAAAAGGGTGACAAAGTTGCTGGAGTCATTGTGGAGCCTGTTGCCGGGAATATGGGTATGATACCTCCGCAGGAGGGTTTTCTTGAAATTTTGCGTGAATATACCTTGAAATTCGGATCAATATTAATTTTTGATGAAGTGATG
Source organism: Deltaproteobacteria bacterium (assembly GCA_027858995.1). GTDB lineage: Bacteria > Desulfobacterota > Desulfobacteria > Desulfobacterales > Desulfobacteraceae > Desulfobacula. The sequence continues at coordinate 8,609 of JAQIBP010000062.1, forward strand.
ACAGGATTCAGGGTGGCACAGGATTGTGCCCAAGGATTATATAATATAACTCCGGATCTGACCTGTTTCGGCAAGGTGATCGGTGGTGGACTACCTGTTGGAGCCTATGGAGGAAGAAAAGATATTATGGATAACATTGCTCCTGTTGGAAAAGTATATCAGGCAGGTACTCTTTCCGGCAATCCTCTGGCAATGGCAGCAGGAGTTGCAACCTTGACTGAACTTAAAAATAAGAGTCTCTATGAACAACTTGATAAGAAAACCGAAAAACTCATGAATGGTTTTCAACTGGCTGCCGACAATGCTGGAATCAGTTTAAAAACAAATCATGTGGGCTCAATGGCAGGATTCTTTTTTTCAAAGGAAGATGTTTTTAATTTTGATGATGCTAAAAAGTGTGATTTGGACAGGTTCGCAAAATTTTATACAATTATGCTTGAAAAAGGTGTCTATCTTGCTCCATCCCAATTTGAAGCTTGTTTTTTATCCCTGGCACATTCAGAAAGTGATATTGAAAAGACAATTACTGCTGCAAAAGAAACCATGGCAGCTCTTTAAAATATAATGACAAAAAAAACAGATAAAGCCATATCAACAATTCATCTGATTGCTGCCTGCGGGACAGGCATGGGTACCCTGGCTTGTATTTTAAAAGAGATGGGATATGAAGTATCTGGTTCTGACCAGAATGTTTATCCGCCCATGAGCGATTTTTTAAAGGAAAAAGGGATTAAACTTTTTCAAGGATATAATCCCGGCAATCTGGAATATGATCCAGATCTTGTAATTATCGGCAATGCAGTAACAAAAGAGAATGTTGAAGCCAAGGCTGTATTGCAAAGAGGTATCAAGTATCTCTCCATGCCCCAGGCTGTGAATAAATTTATTGCAAAAGATAAAAAGATTATCCTTATTACCGGAACCCATGGAAAGACTACCACATCTTCCATCATGGCACATATTTTATATGTTGCGGGTATGGACCCCTCTTTTATGATTGGTGGGATTCTAAAGGATTATAATTCAAGTTTTAGAATAGGAAGCGGTCAATACATGGTGATTGAAGGGGATGAATATGATACTGCTTTTTTTGATAAAGGGCCGAAATTCATGCATTATGACCCTGATATTACAATTATGACAGGAATTGAATTTGATCATGCAGACATTTTCACAGGAGTTGATCATATCAGACAGATTTTTTCAGCATTTATTAAAAAAATAGAGAAAACGAGTCATATTATTGCATTTGATGATAATGAAAATCTGAACAGAGTCCTTGACTTGTCCTGCGCCGGGTCTTTGGAAAAATACGGCAGACATGCACAATGGTCCTATGCAAATTATAAACAGCAAGGTTCAAAAACCAGTTTTGATCTCCTGGGGTTAAATAAAATCTATCCAGTTGAAACAAATCTAATGGGAGAACATAACCTTTATAATTGTCTTGCCTCTATTGCTGCAGCCAGTAAAATAGGGATTAGTTATGAAAAAATTTTTAATGCTTTAAAAACTTTTTCCGGTATAAAAAGGCGGCAGGAAATTCGTGGGATAAAACATGGAATCACTGTAATGGATGATTTTGCCCACCATCCCACAGCGGTAAGAGAAACTGTCAATGGTGTTAAACCTTTTTATAAAGATGGCAGAATAATAGCTGTATTTGAACCCAGAACCAATACAAGCATGAGAAAATTTTTTCAAGACACTTACCCGGATTCTTTTTTGGGTGCTGACATGGTGTGTGTGTGTAAGCCTGGTGTTAAAAAAAAAATACCTCAAAGAGATAAATTTTCCACAAAACAACTTGTGACAGATATTGAAACAGAGGGCATTGAAGCATATCATTTTGAAAACAGTGATGAAATAATCAACTTTCTTGTACCAAAGCTAAAACCTGGAGATCTTGTTTTAATCATGTCAAATGGAGGATTCGACAGTATCCATACAAAATTGCTTGAGAGTATTGAATGAGTGCGCCAGGCAAAGCTGGTAATTTCTTGTCGGTTAGAGTCCGACATAGTCAAAGGTTAGCCACCGGGCTATCACCAAAGGTGCATTTGTGGAGGTAACAAAGCAAATGAAGCC
>JAQIBP010000129.1 GCA_027858995.1 Deltaproteobacteria bacterium
ATAATAGAGGATCCTTTCTGTTACAGTGGTCTTACCTGCATCAATGTGGGCCATGATCCCTATATTTCTAAACTGACTTATATTTTTTTTCTTGCTCATTGTATATTCAATATATTAAATTTAAATTTTGTATAGATTCCGTCTATGTAAACCTACATTAATAGCGGATTGCATAATTTGTGTCAAGAACTGAAAATTTTCAAGATTGTTTTTATTGAAAAACGTGGAAACCATAATATCTCAATAGCTTCAATTGGTTGACAGCGGTGAATTTGGAATAAAGAACTTGACTTTTATTGGTATTCTTGTTTTATTTTTTTTATCATGAAATCCTTTGTTAATATTCTTAAAATTACCCCACCACGATTACCTGCAATATTATACCGTCCTCGTCTGATTAAATGCCTTGATAATAACAGAAACAAACGACTGATCTTCATCCTGGGGCAGGCAGCCCAAGGAAAATCAACACTTGCAGCTTCATATTGCACTACAAAAAATATCCCGTCAGCATGGCTTAACCTTGACAAAGATGACTCGGACCCTGTCAACTTGTTTTATTCCACAGTCTATGCTTTTCAAAATATTTTAAGGGAGATTGATCTTGCTCCCCTTTTAACTTACCCGTCCATAAATATTGGACCAAGGCTTGAGACTCCTCTTTACCAGGAATGGGTAAACGCCCTTTTTGAAAACATTTCCTCGCCGATTCAGATAGTACTGGACGGTCTTGATCGGCTATCACCCGATGCCCCTTCGTTTCAACTGCTTCAGATCATGGTCGAAAATGCACCACAGCACATCAATATCATTATGCTCTCAAGGATAGAGCCGCCTTTTAAAATCGAGGGGCTCAAGGTGAAGCAGGAGGTCTATATACTTACCAATGAGGACCTTGCCTTTACACTGGATGAAATCAAATCCTATTTCCTTGAAATTCGGGGTACATCCTTTGCCTCAATGCAATTGAAAAGGGTCCATAAATTTACAGAGGGCTGGATCGGTGGACTGATACTCCTTTCCGAGACATTGGATCAATTGCCTGAAGGCTTGCAGGAGAAATACCTTTGGGAAGGTATCCCTGATCGGTTCAAAGGAACAGTATTTCAATATTTTAGTGAGGAGATCTTTTCTTTTCTACCAGGCCCGATTCAGGATTTTCTTATCAAATCATCTATTTTTAATATTGTTGAACCCGAATTTACAAAGGCTTTTTCAGGCACGGAAGGTATAAATGCCCTTCTTCATGAACAGGCAGGAAAAAATTTTTTTGTTCAATCCATTTATGATAAAAAAAAAGGCTGGATATTTCGCTACCATCCATTGTTCAGGGATTTTCTCCAGACCAAATTTAAATTTGAAACAGGGGAAGAGGAAAGGTGTTCCCTGTTTGTAAAGGCCGGCTCTCTTTATGAGCAAAGAGGTGAGCGAGAAGACGCGTTGAAGTATTATCTTAAAGCCGGGGCATATGACAAAGCAGCCAATATTATTGAACAAATAGGGATGACACTTGTACAAACGGGAAGAACGGCTGACCTAGCACAATGGCTTCTTGCTTTCCCTGAAAATCAGATCCGGACAAATCCATGGCTACTCTTTTATCTTTCCATAACAAGACGTTATACTGCGGCAAACCGGAATATCGACAGTTTAAAGAAAGCGCTTATCCTTTTTGAAAAAAGAGAGAATACAAAAGGTAAAGCGCTCTCGCTGGCCTTTTTAATAGAAGCTACTCTCGTTAGAGGACGTGATAAAATTCCACTGGACTCTTTACTCAGCAGGGCTGAAACATTACTAAACACTTTGGAACCGGATCGGTTTGCTTTTGAAAAAGCGCTTCTTTTGGTTCAAGTCGGCTTCGGCTATATCCTAAGAGGCGGAAATCCAAGAAAAGGTCTGTGGGCCTGCGAGAATGCCTATTTAATATCAAAAAATCTTGGATTTGCACTTCTTCAGGTTAATGCCCTTGTCTACATGATCATGGCCCACACTTTTCTGGGCGAGTTTACGTTTGCTGATAATAAAAACGATGAGTTGAACAAAATATTGGCAAAATGGTCTTTTCCCGAACTTCGATCTCTCCAGCTTATACAGTATTGTCAATTGTGCATCTGGAGAGGGGATTTTGAAAAGGCTGAAGAAACAATTCAAGAGACAAAAAAAGAAATTAAAGAATATGGTCTGACCTATCTGTATCCTGTATTCTTGTTATACGATCTTGCACTCAGTATCTGTCTTGAAGACCATGAGGCCGGAGTAATGGCTGGAGATCGTTTGCTTGGCCTTTCGGCAGCCCTGGATAACCTGTTTCTGCAAGGTGCTGCAACGCTTTTGCTTGGGTCTCTCTATTACCGCACTGGAAAGTATAAAAAGGCCAAAGTATTGGTTCAGGATGCCGTCGAAATCCTTTCTTCTCATGAAGCCTGGTCTGATGAGCATTTAAATGAGGCAAAAGTGCTTATGGGCTATATTGCTTATCACCTTCAGACAGCTGAAAGCCAGGAAAAAGAACTGATGCGGGCACTAAAATATTTCAGTGAGACAAAGAACCTTTTTTTCCTGGCAGATGCTAATCTTGCCATGGCTCTTTTAAAGTGGAAGAAGTCTGATATCAATGAAACCATCCGGCACCTGGAAGCAGGCTTTATAATAGCAAAAGAAAAGAAATTTGATTCTTTTATAATGTCCAGCAAAAAAGATCTTATAAAAATATGTGTTCTTGCTATCGAACTGCAAGTAAAAAAAGCTGTTGACCATGCAGTGCATCTGTTTTCCACACACCTTGCTTCTGAAACCGGCCCTGAACTTGAAAAGCTATCACATCATTCAAATATACAGATTCGTAAAAAAGTACGTGAAATTCTGATAACCATTCACCGCTCAAAGCGCCCCGGGCTTCGCATTGAGACCCTGGGCGGATTTGAAATATTCCGGGGAGATACTTCCATGAATGAAAACGAATGGAAACGGAGCCAGCCAAAAAAACTCTTAAAATCAATCCTGTCCCATGGCGGAAAAAAGATTCCAAAAGACCTGCTCATGGAAGATCTCTGGCCCGAAGGGGAAAAAGAGGCAACAGAACGCAAATTCAAAGTCATCCTCCATCGCCTGCGAAAATCATTAGAGCCTGATATGGATAAAAATTTTAAATCTTCTTATATCCATTTAAAAGATAACCTTGTATCTTTAGACAATGAACTATGCCGGGTGGACGTTGATTATTTTTCTTCTTTTATTGAAAAAGGTAAACTAAAAGAAAAACAAGATGATTTAAAAACAGCCATTTCCCTCTATACCAAAGCTGTCGATAGATACAAAGGAAATTTTCTTTCAGAAGATCTTTACGATAGTTGGGCAGAGCTTAGAAGAGAGGAACTAAAAAAAATCTATATCGACCTCTTGTTTAGACTATCCAAACTTCATGAAGATAATGGAACTATAGACAAAGCCATTTTTTTCTATAAAAAGGCTATTGATGCAAATTGTGTATTAGAGAAGGCCTATCAACGGCTAATGGCGTTATATTCCGAACAGGGCAAACAAAACGAAGCATTGAAAGTCTATAAAATATGCAAGAAAACCTTACAGGAGGAACTCGATACCGAACCTGATCAGATAACGATTTCTCTTTATAAAAAAATATCAGGTTGAACCACAAGCATGCATTATTTAATCTAATTTTTTTCTTAGCGGAAACCTTTTGGAAACCTTCCATCTGTTAAAGACAACTACAACAATCAATATTTTTTCTTTATATCTCTTAAGTGCCGATTGAAAAAAACATAGAAAGGTGACAAATAATGTTTACCCTACCCGGCTTTACGGTTATCAAAAAAATATATGAAAGTGACAGCACTTTAGTCTATCGGGCACGCAGTATTGAGAACAACAAGCCTGCAATCTTAAAAGTGCTGAGAAAAAACTACCCTTTACCTGAAGAAATAATAAGATACCAACAGGAGTATGAAATTACCGGTAATCTTGCGCCCCTGCCAGGTGTTATCGACACCTACGGCCAAAAAAAATACAAGAACACCCTGGTAATTATACTGGAGGATTTTGGCGCAGAATCCTTAAGCATTTTAATGAACTCCAAAGAATTTTCCCTTAAGGAATTTCTTAAAATCGCCATTCAGTCGGCAGATATCCTGGGAAATATTCATGGAGCAGATGTAATCCACAAGGATATCAATCCACCCAATATTATCTTAAACCCAGAAAGCGGACAACTAAAAATAATCGATTTCGGCATTTCCTCAGTATTACCCCGTGAAAATCCTGTTTTAAAAAACCCTGAAGTTATAGAAGGTACCCTGGCTTATATTTCCCCTGAGCAAACCGGAAGGATGAACCGGTCAATAGATTACCGCACTGACTTTTACTCCCTTGGCGCAACCTTTTATGAACTGCTTCTTCACATGCCGCCTTTTAACTGTACAAACCCGATGGAACTTGTCCACTGCCATATGGCAAAAAACCCAAAGCCTCCACATGAAGTAAACCAGGAAACACCCCGGGTTGTTTCAGGCATTATTATGAAACTGCTTTCAAAAAATGCCGAGGACAGATACCAGAGTGCCTGGGGCATTAAATCGGATCTGAAAAAATGCTTAGAGAATCTGCATTCCAATGGAAGCATTTCAGATTTTCCTATTGGCCAGCAGGATATATCCGACAGGTTCCAGATCCCGCAAAAGCTGTATGGAAGAGAACCTGAGATTGATACATTGGAAGCCGCATTTGATCGTGTAAGCTCTGGGAAAAATGAATTGATGCTGGTGTCTGGATATTCAGGTGTCGGCAAGACCGTACTTGTTCAGGAAATGCATAAGCCGATTACACAGCATCACGGTTACTTTATATCCGGCAAGTACGATCAGTTTCAGAAAAATATTCCTTACAGCGGATTGATTCATGCCTTTGAAGAATTGATCAGGCAGCTCTTAAGCGAAAGTGAAGCAAAACTTAATGCCTGGCGTGAAAAGATCTTAAAAGCAATGGGTTCCAATGGACAGTTGATAATTGATGTAATCCCTGAACTTGAATTGATTACAGGTCCACAACCAAAGGTAGCAGACCTGCCTCCCGCTGAAACACAGAATCGATTTAATCTCGTATTTCAAAATTTTATTCAAGTATTTACAAAGCCTAAACACCCTGTTGTATTATTTCTGGACGATTTGCAGTGGGCAGATGGGGATTCATTAAGGCTGGTCAAACTTATTATGACTGATCCCAACAGCCGGAGCCTTTTTTTTATTGGAGCGTATCGGGATAATGAAGTAAACGCAACACACCAATTGATGCTGACTTTAGATGAAATTCAAAAGGTCGGGGCAATTGTCAATCATATCTCACTCATGCCTCTTAATTTGCCACAGATCAACCAGCTTGTTTCAGATAGCCTCGACTGTGAGCAGGAAAAATCTCTTCCCCTGGCAAAACTTGTATTTCCCAAAACAAATGGCAATCCTTTCTTTACGGGTGAATTTCTTAAATCCCTTTACAAAGAAAAACAAATCGAGTTTGACCATAAGCATCTCAAGTGGAAGTGGTCCACAGCGCAGATTCATGCGCTGAACATCACTGACAATGTCATAGAACTAGTTGCAAATAAGATTCAAAACCTCACAGGAGACCTTCCGCAGGTGCTCAAGCTGGCAGCATGCACAGGTAACCAGTTTGAGCTTAAGGCACTTTCCATTGTATGCAAAAAGTCACAAAATAAAACAGCCATATTACTGCGTGGGGCATTGGCACAAGGATTTATCGTGCCCCTTGGAGATGCATACAAATCTGTAGAGTTTGATCTTCCGGAACCACCAGACGGGTTAACAGCCGAATATCGGTTTTCTCATGACCGGATACAACAGGCGGTCTATTCTCTTATTCCTGAAACCAAAAGGTCATCCGTCCACTTAAAAATAGGTAAACAGCTCCTTAAAACGACCCCGCCTGACATGCTGGAGCATAAAATCTTTGATATCACAAACCAGCTCAACAACGGCATTGAGCTTATCAACCTGGATTCGGAAAAGTATGAACTGGCCAGGCTTAATCTTATTGCAGGCAAGAAAGCCAAGGCTGCTGCTGCATATGAACATGCGTTCAAATATCTGAATGCAGGTATAAAACTGGTCACATCCCCACATCCTCATACTTTAAACAAAACAAGCCAAAAGCGAACTTTCTGGCAGACTAATTATGACTTGGCACTGGAACTGCATGTGGAAACTGCCGAGGCGGCGTATCTTTGCAATGAGTTTGACAAAATGGAGAAACTGATACAGGTAGTATTCGATCAGGCTCGAACTCTTCTGGATAAAATAAAGGCTTATGAGATTAAAATTCAGGCTTTTTATGCGCAGAACAAAATGTTGGAAGCAGTTAACACAGCCCTGGCAGCTATGAAGCTGCTGGGAATAAATTTTCCAAAGAAACCAAACAAGCTCAATGTTTTGCTGGCATTTATAAGAACAAAGTTCGCTCTGGCAGGAAAAAACATCGAGGACCTGGAAAACCTTTCTCAAATGACCGATCCGAACATGCAGGCCGCCTTGCGTATAATAGTAAGTTCGGTTCTTCCCGCTCATTATGCTACTCCTCAACTGTTCCCTTTATTTGTGTTTAAGGCAGTTAATCTTGCGGTCAAATATGGCACTACAAAATTTGTTACATTTGCTTTTGCAGGTTACGGGCTCATCCTATGTGGGGTTATAGGAGATACCAAAAACGGCTATAAATTCGGCAAGCTGGCTGTAGATTTGCTCGAAAGGCTCAATGTAAAAGAATTTAAGGCAAAAACTCTGGTTACCGTTAACTCTTTTATAGTACACTGGAAGAAGCATCTTAGAGAAACACTGCAACCTTTACTGGGCGCATATCAATATGGACTGGAAGAAGGAGATCTGGAGTTTGCGGCTATTTCTCTATGCTGCTATTCCAGACATTCCTACTTTGCCGGCAGGGAGCTGCCTGGGCTTGAACGGGAAATAGCTTCTTACTGGGAGGCCATTGATCGACTCAGCCAAAAAACAGCCCTTAACTATCACTCAGTAATCCGGCAGGTAGTATTAAACTTGACAGATAAAACAAAAATACCTTATCGCCTGATCGGCGAGTGGTACGACGAAGAGACAATGCTGCCGATTCATCTGGCGGCTAATGATAAAGCCGCTGTTTTTATTGTCTACCTTCATAAAATTATTCTAAACTATCTGTTTTACCGATTCCATGATGCTGTGGAAAATGCAACTGAAGCAAAAAAATACATTGACGGTGTGAAGGGCAGACCACATGTTCCTATATTCTATTTTTTCAATTCCCTTTCAAGACTGGCAGTTTTTCCTGATGCCCAAAAGCCAAAGCAAAAACGCATTCTGAAAAAAATTGCTGCAAATCAAAAGAAAATGAAAAAATGGGCTCACCATGCCCCCATGAATTATCTGCACAAGTTTTACCTGGTGGAGGCTGAGCGCTGCCGCATTCTCGGTGAAGATAGAAAGGCCATAGAGCTTTACGATCAGTCAATAAGTCTTGCAGGAAAACATGAATACATAAACGAAGAAGCGCTGGCAAATGAACTGGCGGCAAAGTTTTTTCTGGCAGGCAAGAAAACAAAAATCGCCAAAAAATATATGACGGATGCCCGTTACTGCTATCTAAGATGGGGTGCCACAGCCAAAGTAAAAGACCTGGACAACCGGTATGCCCAGCTACTTGGCAAAATGCCGTCTGATGCAAAACCCGATAAAAAGACGAGTAATTCAACCGTTGGTTCAACTGTCAATAGTTCAAGAGAAGATCTGGATTTGCTATCGGTTATGAAAGCCTCACAGGCTATTTCCGGTGAGATAGTTATGGACAAATTGCTGGATAAGCTTATAAAAATCGTGATTGAAAATACCGGCGCACAAAAAGGTTTTCTGATTTTAAAATCAAACGATATCCTGTCGGTTGAAGCGGAAGGGACTGCCGGTCAGGGTAATGCTATCGTACTTAATTCAATCCCTGTGGACAAAGCTGAAAATCTTTCAGCAGCTATCGTCAATTATGTTTCCAGAACGCATAAAACCGTGATTTTAGATGATCCGATTTTTGAAGGTCCATTTAAAAAAGACCCCTATATCCTGACCATGCACCCCAAATCGATCTTATGCGAACCGCTTCTTTATAAATCTGAGCTGATTGGTATCTTATACCTGGAAAATAATCGAACAAAATATGCGTTTACCAACCAGGGTTTGAAAACAATAAGACTCTTGAGCTCCGAAATGGCTGTTTCACTGGAAAACGCCAGGTTATATGAAAGCCTGAAAGATCAAACCATAGAAATAAAGAGCACCAATTTGAAACTGGGCCGTGAAATAGGGCAGCGGAAAAAAGCCGAGGCTGAACTAACCAGATATCGCGATCATCTTGAAGAATTGGTTGAGCAGCGAACAAAAGAGCTACAGGAAAGCAGGCGATCTCTGGCTCACCTTAAAGGTAAAACGAAAAAGGGCCGACATTTTAAAAACATTATCGGCAACAGTCAGAGGATGCTGGAGATTTATACCTATATCGAATATCTGACAAACATATCTACAACTGTTCTTATAACCGGTGAAAGCGGAACCGGTAAGGAACTTGTGGCCCAGGCTCTTCACCGGGCAGGAAACCGCAAAGCCAAGCCCTTTATCAGTGTAAACTGTTCTGCTCTATCTGAAAGTGTTCTTGAAAGTGAACTCTTCGGGCACGTCAAAGGCGCTTTTACCGGTGCTGAAAACAACAAAATCGGACGGTTTGAAAAGGCCGGTAACGGAACCATTTTCCTCGATGAAATAGGTGATATCTCACTTCATTTTCAAAAAAGACTGCTTAGAGTTCTCCAGGAAAAAGAATTCGAGCAGGTTGGAGACACAGCTTCCCTGAAAATGGAAGCCAGAGTTGTGGCTGCAACAAACCAGGCTATTCTTGAAAAAGTCAGGCAGGGGGAATTCCGTGAAGATCTCTATTACCGTTTAAAGGTGGTTGAGCTTAACCTGCCGCCCCTGCGAGACCGGAAGGAAGATATCCCATTGTTGATCAGTCATTTCCTTACATATTTCAACCATAAGCTGGGAAAAAAGATTACGGACGTATCAAAAGAAGTTCTTAAACATTTTATAGAGCATCACTGGCCCGGCAACATAAGAGAGCTTAAAAATACTATAGAACATATCTGCATCTTTTGCAAAAATCCTGCCATAATGATTAATGATTTGCCTAATGATTTTAGAGCTTTCAGCAGGCAGACAAAACTATCAAAAAATCATAAAAACAATCCAAATCAATCTATTTTACAGGCACTGGAAACAACCAGATGGAACAAAACCCATGCAGCTCAACTGCTTGGCATTAGCAGGCGAACTCTATATCGCAGGCTTGAGAAACAAAATATCACAACAAATAAGCCACCTATTTTAGAGCATTCAATATACACTCCCGGCACAAATTTATATAAAAATAAATCCAGGAATATATTTGAAGATTTTTAATTGTAAAAAACATATGAACTTATTGAAGATCTGTCTGATATCAATGCTAATGTATTGATTACCGGTACTGAAAAAAATAAAAGATAAAAGTATCTTTTTTGGCCGGGTCAAAGTGTGCGTGGCACACTATTGGTTGGCACAATTTGTGCTATCTACGATATGCCATTTTCTGATTTAAAAAAAATATTCCTTAAAATATCAATGTTTGCGACAAATTTTCATTCTCCTGCCATAGTTCGGCATAAAAATTGCTATAACTTTATTATTGTAATCGTCAATAGTTTGTTTTTTATTTTCTTTTAACAGCTCATTTATATTGTTTTGTATCGTGCTGATATCTCCTCCCCACACCATGAGCTTGTTTTAAATAATAATGTGCTTAAATAATAAGGGAGCTTAAAATGAAAAAAACAATCCGCTTAATAAAACAATATTTTAAAAACATTGTTGATTATTTAGCAAAAGAATCGTTGAAGCAACAGCCTACAATTATTGATAACATCAAAAAGGGGAGGCGATATGTATGAAAATACCATTTGAGGATCGACGGACAAGTATGGAAAGGCGCTGGACTGATATTATAAAAATAAATGATTTCAGATTTCATGAATTATATGAATTGATTGAAGGCTGCAATGAACTGGGAAAGGATGAATTTTTTTCATTAAAGGAATTAATAGAAAAAAAACTTCATACCTTTAATACAGCCTAAAGCACATACTGACAATATTAAAGGCAAATTCATGGAAACCTGCACCCAATGTAAAAAAACAAAAACTGCGAACGATCACTGGAGAAATTATGTTGCCAGATATCATGATGTCGAAATACGGCACCATGTTTGTCCTCAATGCTCAGTGCCATCCTTTCCCATATTATAAGGTCCATGAAGATACAAATAAGTTTAAGTTAAAAAAAAACCATGAAAAAGAGATTAATCTACATGAAAAGCTCACAAGTTTAGAGGATTTCAGGAGGGGAACGATCTCGGTTAATTATCGAAAGTGCGGTAAAAAAAATTGTGCATGTGCAAAGCCTGGACATCCAAGTCACGGTCCACAATATTTATGGAATACTACAAACTGGGTATCCGGTTGACTCAAGTAGATACAGTATGTAGTATATAGACCTATGCAACTGTTAGAGGACAATAGTTTGATCCAGGAAGATTATCCTAAAAATTTTGAGGAATTTATTATTCGTTTCTCGACAGAGGAAGCCTGTTACGACTATATTGCCGATTTACGCTGGCCAGAAGGTTACAAATGCCCCCGGTGCAATAATTCAAAAGCCTGGAAAAGTCAAAGGAACCTTTTATGTTGCTCGAATTGCGGACATCAAGCTTCGATAACAGCGAGAACCCTTTTTCAGGGAACAAGAAAGCCTCTTCGACTTTGGTTTCATGTTATGTGGTGGATCATGTCGCAGAAATCCGGAGCCAGTGCAAAAAATTTGCAACATACAATGGGGTTCAATAGATATGAAACTGCATGGACTTGGTTGCATAAATTCCGCAGGGTAATGATAAGACCAGGTAGAGATAAGTTGAATGGTCATGTTGAAGTTGATGAAACTTTTATAGGAGGATCAGAAAAAGGTATTCGAGGGAGGAAGACCATCAAGAAAGCGTTGGTTGTAATTGCCGTTGAAATCGAAGAAAAAAAACTTGGAAGGCTTCGTTTTCGGCTGATACCAGACGCTTCTGCAGAGAATCTTATTTCTTTTATAAAAGACAATGTAAAGCAAGGAAGTGTTGTTGTTACAGATGGTTGGAAAGGGTATTCGTAACTTCTCCAAAACTGGTGGTCGTATTGCCTCATTAATAAATCATACCGTCCCTGGTTTTTTGCCTCACGAGTAATCTTACCGACGGGATGGTAATTTTTTATAACTATCTTCAATTTTTAACATACAATAATTTTTCC
>JAQIBP010000158.1 GCA_027858995.1 Deltaproteobacteria bacterium
CCCAGGCTTTCAGCAAAGGCAAGATACCGGTCCCCTTTTTCCAGCTCTTTAAGAGGTATTGCAAAAATCAGCTCATCAACAATATTATTACGCAGATACTCCTCAAGATCATCCACAAGGCCAATCACATGATGTTCATTTAAAACTAACTGCCCAAGCATTTTTTTATCAATATCAAAACAACCCAGAATTTTGTACCCGGTGGCCTTATGCTCCTCCACAACTTCAATAACCTGTCGTGCCTGATATTTACTTCCCACAATAAGAATATTCTTTGTGTTAAGCCCGCCAGTCCTGATTTTTTCCAGTGTTTTAAAAATAATAAACTTGGAAAGGGTGAGCAAAGAGATATTAACAATCAGAAAAATACCCATTAAAAGTCGGCTGATCCCCTGAATATGCAGAAAATACATGAAAATACTCACAAGAACCATACCCATGAAACACGATTTTAAAATTGCAGTGAAAAACAGATAGAAATCATGCTGCCGGAAGAGCCCTTAAAGATCCAGGCATCATATTCCTTTTAATAAAATATGCCGCAATAAATGAAAAAGCCGTGATACCAATATCAATGGTTTTCTGTATATCAAGAATAAATGTGCTGTATTTTTTAAGCATGGTTTTTTATGGCTTGGGTGTAGCGCCCTTAAAAATAATCCTTATTATAAAATTGTTTTAAAAACCATAATTCAAAGGCAGGATCGATCAACTCATAAACTCCATCCACAACATGAATAACATCATTGTTGATAAGTTTTTTTTTGTTTTTTATTACATTTTGAGGAGTTCCCAATTTATATTTTTGCATTACCTTATTACTGGTAAACTGTTTTTCATTATTAGTGATTGCTTTTAACAAATTAAGCTGCGTGCTGCTGACAGATTCAATATCTTTCTGATAAAGAGGAGTGTTTGCATAAATTAACTCTTTTAGAGAATCATCTATTTCATTTCTCGTGACTCTGTTTTCTGTTTTTTGCCATATATAATGCGAAAGCTGCTGCACATACCATGAATGATTTTTCATGAGTTTAGGTATAAGGGCGGCATTTTTTTTTGAAATTTCTTTATTTGTATCTTTAAAACTTTTTATTATAAAATTTACCCAGTTTTCAGTTGTGATTTTTTTTAATAAGAATATATCGCCAAAGCGGTAAAAAGGTTTTGAGGGATTGTTAAAAATCTCTGTCATCATGTGCTTTTTGCTTCCATATAAGCAATATGTAACTTTTTTGTGCCTTTGCCAATTTGCTCTCATTCTTTTTTCAAGTAAATTGTATTCCGGGAAATTTGCAAGGTTTTGAAATTCATCAAGGTTTATTATGAATTTTATTCTCTTTTTTTTTGCAATTGACTCAGGCAGATTCAAAATTTCATTCTTATGCTTTTTTAACTCATTTAAATTAAAGCTAAGACTAAAATCATTTGAAGGATCTGTACCTATACTTATTTTTGGAATAAGCTGCTTAAACAGTTCTTTTCCTGATTTAACCCAATCTTCCCATTTTGAAGATGAGGCTTGAATTATTTTGCTTGCAAAAACTTCCAGAAATTCTTCCTCGTATGATATGGTGAACAAATCAATAGTCACTGTTTTTATGTTTTTTTCTTTTTGATTTATATCATTGATTACTTTTTCTACCAGTGATGATTTCCCCCATCTTCTTGGGGATATTATCATTGTGTTTATGCCTTGAAGAAGATTATTATACAGCCTTCTTGAATCTTCCACTCTATTGGTAAAAGAGTTGGAGCTGACGGTTGAACCATAAATAAATGGAGATTGTTTCATTTTTTTATCCTAATATTGTACCAAGTAGTATAATACCAAGTGGTATTATACCGGGAAGTATAACACACACTGTGTGTTTGTGGAATAAAAAAATACTGACTTGTAAATAGTAAATCTCTGACCCCTCTAATTTAATTTATAATTTCGAATAATTTGAATTGTGATGCTTTCTTATCAAACGTAAGAACAGACTCGCAACCATTTATTTTAGCCGACTGTGCAATCAACAGGTCAGAAAGATCATATTTATTCCCTTGTGCGGAATAAACCAACTGCTGTACAGCAGAATGCTGATCAAATTTAAGGACAGGCATCAATAAAAGTTCACTTATGGATTCTAAAATTTCAGTTCTGGATACGTCATAAACAGACTCTAAAACCCATATACTTTCTAAAATTACAAGTAATGGCACAAACAACATTTTTTTCTCTGATTCAACGTTTTTAAAGATGGCATAGACTTTCTGAGCCTGCAGTTCATCATCACCAGTTAAAAATCGAATTAAAATATTTGTATCTATAGCTTTCATTTGAATTTATTTTTCATTCGATTTCTGATTGCATCGTCCATAGTTTCTACAGATACAGTTTTTCTTCCTGGTTTATATAGTTTGCAGAAAAGATCATCTACTTTTTTAGAAACCGGCCTGATTATGGCTTCTCTTTTTTTTTCTATTACAATGATTTCAATTTTATCACCAAAGTTTATTTTCAGATTATCTCTAATTGCTTTTGGTATGGTAACCTGACCTTTTGTTGTAAGAGTTGCTAATGCCATAATATTTCCCCCTTACTTTATTTCCTTACTTAAATTATTATCTTACTTAAGTGTAATGCGTTCACTCTGAAAAGTCAATTTTTTTATTTAATCGGCGGTTTATTTTTAAACATTATGATTTAAAATAGACATATCTACATAGTGTTTGAGTCTTTTCCGAAATTCATCTGCCGGCACCGGTTAAAACAGCTTTAGCTGTAAGCACCAATATTTTAAAATCATTAAAAAGCGACCAGTTGTCAATATATTTCAGATCTAATTTCATCCACTCTTCAAAGCTCAAATCATTTCGTCTTGGAGCAATCTGCCACAAACACGTCATGCCGGGTTTCATGGACAGCCTCCGCCTGTGCCATACTGAATATTCATCTACTTCTCTGGGTATAGGCGGCCTTGGCCCCACAATACTCATTTCACTTCTTAAAACATTAAACAGCTGGGGCAGCTCATCTAAGCTTGATTTTCTCAAAAAAGAACCAATATACGGGATAATCCTCGGGTCATCCTTGATTTTAAATGCAGGGCCGTCTGCCTCATTCATCTCTTCAAGCTCTTTTAACCTCTCATCTGCATCCTCATACATTGTCCTGAACTTATAAAGCATAAAGTGCCTGCCGTTCTGCCCAAGCCGATCCTGTTTATACAAAACAGATCCTCTGGAAAATATTTTTATGGCAACACCAATACCAATAAAAACAGGCAGTAAAATAAGTGTTAAAACCAAACCAGCCACAAAATCCCCCACATGCTTGATTAAAATCAGCCCTTCATTCTGCGGCGTTGACTGAAGTGCCATGGTATGAATTCCGAGAAATTCTTCAAACCGGACAGCAGCTATATCAGGTCTGTACATCATGTAATGCAGTCCCCAGTCAGGAATAATTCCAACCTTGATGCCCAGGCTTTCAGCAAAGGCAAGATACCGGTCCCCTTTTTCCAGCTCTTTAAGAGGTATTGCAAAAATCAGCTCATCAACAATATTATTACGCAGATACTCCTCAAGATCATCCACAAG
>JAQIBP010000169.1 GCA_027858995.1 Deltaproteobacteria bacterium
CCCTGGAAAAACAATTAAGAAAACACTAAAAGATGAACAAAAGTAGTGCCATAACAGCAATAAAAATATGCCAACTCTTTGTAATTACACGTTTTTATTTTTTGAGTCAAAAAGATGGGCTAATATTAACAAATGAGAAAAAGGCAGGGTAAACAGTGGAATTGATAAAAATTATATTGGCAATTGTTTTACCACCCGTAGGTGTTTTCCTGCAGGTCGGTATTGGAATGCATTTCTGGCTCAATATTCTTTTGACAATATTAGGCTATATACCCGGCATAGTTCATGCTGTATGGGTTATAGCAAAAAAGCAATAGGCGCTATTTAGTAAAAACTTTTTTTAACAGCTCAGTAGTTCTTTTAGCAGGGTTCTGCCGTATGGCAACCTCTTCTTGTGCCATGTAATAAAAAATGCCGTCCATTCCTTTTTCAATCACATGATCGCTCAGATTGGCTTTTACATCGGGTACAAAAGGAATGGATTTGTAACTTTTCATCATATTGTCATAGGATCTTACAGCACCAACCTGGGATAAACTTGTTTCAATTACAGGTTTCATTTCCAGGGCAAGATCAGGGGCCATTTTCTCTTTAAAATACTGGGTGGCAGCGTCATCAGGGCCGTTATAAATCTGTTTGACATCTTCAAAACTCATATCGGAAATAGCATCCCGGAACAGTTTTTTAGCCTTTGGTGTTGCATTTTCTGCAGCCCTGTTCAATTTTAATTCAAGATCCTCAAAAAGAGATGACATACCAACCTTATCCAGCATGGATTTTACGCTGTCAAGACTTTGCGGCAATGGTATATGGATGTTTGAATCCTTATTAAACCCATCTTCGGCTCCCAGTTGCTTCACAACATTCTTTGAACCGACTTTAAGGGCTTCTTTGAGCCCCGCACCAATCTCCTCAACAGTGAGTTCACCTGTTGTGCTATTGGTTCCAAATGATTTTAAAAGCTCACTGCCTTTATTAAACCAGGAATTGCCGGCAAATACCTGAGTTGAGAATATCAATGTGGTGTAGACAACAGCCTGTATCATCCATTTGTATTTAATGTTAAAACAGTTCATTTTTGATCTCCTTTATTTGATGTCTTTTTGTCATTCAATAC
Source organism: Deltaproteobacteria bacterium (assembly GCA_027858995.1). Taxonomy (GTDB): domain Bacteria; phylum Desulfobacterota; class Desulfobacteria; order Desulfobacterales; family Desulfobacteraceae; genus Desulfobacula. Next base: position 1,118 of record JAQIBP010000169.1, read on the forward strand.
GGGTTTTGTGTTGCCGCTCAAAATTCTGCGGAGAAAGGCAAAAATTTTCCCAATTTCTGCCTAATTCAATAACCCGGGCAGCAGGCTTTTAATCTGTTTTTTTACATCTTCAACTTTTTCTTTCTGCTCTTCTTTTGTACCCGCTTCTTTTGTTAAATCTGTAATCTCCTTTGTAAGGTTGCCTTTAATCATACCTTCTAAATCAGGTCGGATTTTAGGAGAAGCAAAACTGCCCGTTATCAGAACAGGTACCATCAAGCCGGATCTCTGTTTGCTATCTCCCTGGCCTTTTAAAGTGGCAACAAATTTTGGTTCCACCCTGAAATCAAGCATCTCTTTTACCAGGTTGGCTTTTCCTGTAACAAGAACCCGGATCAAAGGAGACATAAGAGAGCTCCCGCTTGTATTAACAAGGCCATTTTTTGCAGTAAAAGGAATTTTCAATGCCGCAAAATCGGTTCTTGGTTTTTTTTCTAATTTTTCTCCTGCTCCAAGCCTGGTTTTAACATTTCGAACCATATTGGCAAGATCAATACCTATCACAGCACCATCAGTGAATAAAAGCTCTCCTCTGCCTGTCAAAGTCTTCTTGATCATAACAGGTTTTTCACCTTTCATGGCCAGTTCTATATCTGCCTTCAATGTTCCTTCAATTAACTCTTTTTCCAGGACATCTTTCATGAGCGGTCCTGCCTGGATCCCTTTTGCATCAATTGTAATTTTTGTTTTAGGATTATTTTTTTGAACATTGAGCTTAAGCCTTGAGGCAAGGCTTCCCTGGTACAGATTCAAATCCAGTGGATCAATGGTAATAATGCCATTTTTTGCCAGGATATGGATATCAACATCTTCAACTGTTGCTCCACCTGCTTTAATCTCTCCTGCTTTAATTTTTCCATCAAGAACAAGTTTTCTTAAAGGCTCATAATTGGTTTTCTTTTTGGATTGCGCTGAAGATTTTGTTTTTTCAGGAGAGCTGTCCTTTGCAGGGGACTCAGGCAGATACCGGTCAAGATCAATTTTGTCCAGATTAATGTCAAATTTCAGATCAGGGCTGGAAAACTGTTTTGCAGAAGCTGAAAATTTTAATTTTGAATCATCAAGCTCCACCACCCCGCTGGACAAAGATATACTGCCCGGATTCCCTTTGATATGGGCTTTAAATGAGACCCTGTCCAGGGCTTTTGGATCTGTTGTTTTAACAGGAAAATCAATGTCTATGGCAGAAAGAAGTTTTCTTGGTGAAAAGGGCAGCAGATCGAATTCAAGATCAATGGTCTGGCTTACAACGGGATCAATAAGGCTGCCTTTTAATTTTATTTCCAGCTCGCCCAGGGCCTTTAAAACAAAATCAAGGGCAATTGTTCCTCTGCCTGGATTCTTTCCAATTGGACCAACTGTCCCCTTTAGAGAAAGAGGTTTGCCGTCAATTTTGGCATTAAATGCAATTCCTATGGGGTTTTCAAGGCTGATATCATTTAGATTCAAATTCAGATCTGATACCTGTTTTTTAACTCCTGTTTTGTGGTCAACATATGTTAACCGGCCATTTGTAATGGAAAAGTTTCCCACCAGCAAAGCCTCAATGGGCAATGCCCGGCCTTCTGCTGATGTCTCTTTTTTCTCCTCTTTATGGGCTTTCCCCTTTTGCGCTTTACCAATTCCCTGCCAGTTTGCTTTACCATTTTTCAATTTTTCCAGATAAATCTGAGGGCTGTCCAGGACAAAGGTTTTAACTTCTATTTTTTTTGACAGCAATGGCATCACTTTGAGCCTTACCTCAAAATTTTTCACTGATATCATATCTGTTTGTTTGTAACCTTTGCCACTGCCAAAATGAAGATCAGTCAGTTTCACACCAACCCATGGGAAAACAGATATATCTATTTCATCACCAAGGGTAAAAGAGCGGCCCGTTTCCTCGGTAACCTTTTGCTCGATCACGGGCTTATACTTCTGGACATCAACAAATTGAGGTATGATCATTACGGCTGCTATTATAATAACTAACAAAACACCACCAATGATTAATAACCATTTAAGTAAATTTTTCATGGGTTTTCTCCAAATATTTATGTTTAAACATTAGAACAATAAGTATAGCCATAAATTTTCAAAATGCCAGTCAGAAAAAATATTTTTATCCATGCCAGAAGGAAATTATCTATAATGATATAGTCCCACCGAGTTTGGGAATAACAACATCATACCCTTTTTGCTGAAGACGTTTTGCAAAAGCAGCACTTTGAGATTCTTCTCCATGAACTATTCCGATTTTTTTTATTCTTAAGTTTGATTTGGTTATGATTTTTTCAAGTTCATATTTGTCTGCATGGGCACTGAAGCCCCCTATTTTTTCAACTTTTGCACGCAGTGGGTAGCTTTTTCCAAGGATTTTAATTTCACCTGTTTTCGATTTTTTTTCTGATTGTACTTTTTGGGTGCCAAGTTCCTCTATCTTTCTTCCCAGAGTGTTTTCTGCCATATACCCAACCAGCAGGATGGTATTTTTTGGATTATGGATATTATAACGCAGGTGATGCAATATCCTTCCAGCCTCACACATGCCTGAGGCAGATATTACAACGTGGGAAGATTCATCCTGGGTAAGCTGCATTGACTCCTGCACACTCTGGACAAATTTTATTTTATCAAAGTTAAAAGGATTTTTTCCTTTTTCAAGAAAAGTTTCATGGGTCTCTTTATCATAGGTTTCAGGATGTTCACCAAACACCTTGGTAATATTGGATGCAAGGGGACTGTCAACATACACAGGACGTCTTGGCACTTCTCCTTTATCATAAAGTTCATGCAGGATATAGATCAATTCCTGGGTTCTGCCAAAGGCAAAAGAGGGAATAATAACAGAGCCACCCCTTTCAAATGTGTCATTTAAAACTTGTTTCAGGTTTGCACCCAGATCTTCAACAGGCTCATGTTCCCTGTCTCCATAAGTGCTTTCTGTGATAAACAGATCAATATCCCTGTCTTCTTCATCAAACATAAGGGTTGGGTCTCTTAATATTGGCTTTCCAAATCGCCCCACATCTCCTGTATATAGAATCCGGGTTGTTTTATCAGCTCTTTTTACGGTTACAACGGAAAATGCAGATCCAAGAATATGGCCTGCCACATAAAATTTGACCGTGGTATTCTCACCAATGGTTATTGGATAATTAAAAGGATATCCATCAATAAATCCAAGGGCCTGTTTTGCTTCATCCATGGTATAAAGCGGAGTAGCAATATTCAGACCATGTTGTTTTTGAAGCTTGTGAATGGCCTGAGTATCTAATTCATGGGCATTTTTTTTCAACATTTTTTTTATATCATTTTTCTGCTTATGAGAAACTTTCTCTTTTATATTGTTTTGCTCCAATTGATATAAAAACGATCTTACTGCCTTATAATTCAGATATTGTGCGTCAGACTCCTGGATATGCCCGCTGTCCAAAAGCATATAATTTAATGCATCTGCCGTGGGCCGGGTTGTAATGATTCTACCGGAAAAGCCATCCCCTGTAAGCAGAGGAATGCGCCCTGAATGATCTATATGAGCATGTGAGAGTATCATGCTGGTTATTTTGCTTCTATCTATTGGGAAATTTTGATTTTTCTCTTTGCTCTCTTTTCTTCTGCCCTGGAACATACCGCAATCAAATAACAGACGCTCTCTGCCTGTGTCAAAAAGATGCATTGAACCAGTTACTTCGCCTGCTGCACCATAGAAGGTTACATCCATAATTTCCTCGCTATATCTGGTTTTGTTTCATTGCCATTTCAACTATTGGCTGGGTTTCAAAAGGTTTCCCAGGGATCATATTTAAAATTTTTCTGGACATACTGCGGTATAATAACCGGGCAGTCACCATGGATCCTTTTTCAGGTATTTCAGGAAGATCTATTGTTTCAGTGACGCTCTGTTTTGCCTTTATTCTATTGTCGGAAAGCACCTCTTTCGCCTTTGCAAGATTGATAATGGCATTTCCATTGCCATCTCCAAAAACAGTTCTAAAGATCACACTGTCTTCAGGCAATTCATGTCTGCTGTTTAAAATACCGGTCTGAAAGCCTGTTTTATTATTTTTATCCTTGATGGTGACTTCAAGCCAGACCTGACGAAGATCTGCAACACCTGTTGGGATTGAATGTCCCGCACCTGTATTGGTAACAGTGATATTAAGTTTTTTTTGATTAATTTTTGATGTGTCAACAGATATGGTGGCGGCATTTTTTAATCTTTCAATGGCCATTTTGCCTTTGCTCTTATCTCCAAATTGAGCTGGCACAACAGTGTTTGCTCCCACAAAATAGTGTGTAAAAATATGGGGCCTTTCATCACTGTAATCGGTTGCTGTTCCAGGGTTTTCAGGTCTTATGGTTGATCCTGTGGCAGGGATTTCAGGTTTTTGATACATATGGCAGCCCTGGCAGTTAATCTTTTTTTCAGGGTCAGCTGCATTATAGGGACTTTGTTTCCACTCTGTATATGTGGTTTCAAGACCGGTGCCAAAAACAACATGCTTTACATCATGGCAGGTTCCGCAGAATTTGGATTCAGTGTGCATTTTAGAGAATTCTGCTTCATGAAAATCAGGCACTGCATCATCAAAAGGGCCATATTTGATTCCAGGATCATCTTCTCCATTTCCAGGTTGAATGACAAGACCGTTATTATACATCTGCTTAATAGTTTTTGCTGAATGACAATAATCGCATTGAACACCAAAAGTTGCAATTTTGGGTGTTTTGGACAAATCATCGGAAACTTTTTTTGGAAATCCTGTCTCAACTCCAATGGGAGTATGGCATTTTACACAGGATTCAGCCTCTTTTATATGATTCTGGTCTGTTAAACCTTTGCGTAAGAATTGTGATATTCTTGAATACACAGGATCTTTATGGGAAAGATAATGCATTGAATTTTCCCACTGGTCAAAAATTTCTGAATGGCAGTCTTTGCAGGTATCAGATGAGATAAACTGATCAATATGAATGGCCTCTTGTGCTGATGAAGTAAAAGTTACAACAAACAGAGTGGCAATACCGGATACTACGCTTAAGAAAATATTTAAATATTTATTATTATACAAGATTGTTATCCTCATGTTTGACAATACCTTTGAGAAATTCCCTTGCTTCTCCCTCAAGAGTGAGAATTGTAAAGTTTCCGTTTTCCTCTTTGGCTGCAACAAGGCAGTCCATACGGGTTCCATCATTTAAAGTGATAAAACATTCACCTGATTCATTTAAGGTATTTACACGGACAAATTTTTTATCCTTGGAAAACTCTTGAAATCTTTTTATTCCATTTTCAATGGCAATAATTTTATCATATTCATTTTCATCTATATTTTTAATTTGCTGTCTTAAATCTTCAATCTGTTTTTTCAAATCTGCAATTTTATTAATAAAGTTTTCTATTTCACTCGTGTTATCTGCTGGTATGGAAAAGAGGATATGTTTTTGCATTTCCATATCTGTTTCAACAAAATTAATTTTTTGTAACAGCGCTTTGACTTCTGCACTCATATATTGGCTCTACTTTTTTTTACTGGTTTTCCCCACCTGCCAGGCGGAGTTATTTTTTTTTATGCTGACTCATGATCCGCACAAGCTTCCTTTTTCCAATGCATTTTTATTTGCTTTTTCAAGCCATTGTAAAAACCTGGTTATTATATTTTTTTTCTCTCTCCTGCTTTCCATACAACCTTCTCCTGAAAATCATTTTTTCCATTTAAATATTTTTTAAGTCTCTATTAATTTTGAATTAATGTCAATACAGCCTGTCAGAACCTGCATGGGTACTCACTATTTTTTAACCCTGTATTTTAATAAGATATGGCTTTGATCAAGTTCACTAATATTGATCAATTCCAATTGAGTATCAAAAGATTTATTAAACAGGGGCAGCCCTTTTCCAAAAAGCCTTGGAACGATTGTAATATGAATTTCATCTATTAAATTTTCTTTTAAGAACAGTGTATTGACAATTGATCCTCCAATAAGCACTGCAGTTTCAAAACCTTTAGCATTAAGCTCCTTTATGATTGCACCAGGGGCTTTATCAGTGAAAATCAGATCTTTGTCATGACTTTTCCTGCTTTTATCCCTTGTCATGACAATGTTTTTACGTCCCGGCAGGGATTTGCCGATCATATCAAATGTTTTGGAACCCACGATTATTACCCCGGATTTTCTGGTAATATGGACAAAATATTTTTTATCTTCTTTTCCTGTCCAGTCTATGATCTGCGAGGAATCCCTTGCAATCATTCCATCTGCGGTAACCGCCATTAAAAGAATTACCTTCATTTCAATCACCCGGCCATTCCATCTTTTTTTCTTCAGTATAATAACAGAACCTTGCCCATTTATACTCTTTTTTTGAAATTGGACAGCGCAGGGTAACTTTTGAGTTGCTCAGATCTGCAACCTCCCAGTCACCGGATCTCCCTGAACCTTCAATACGAATTTTTTGTCCTTTTTTAAAGGGATACGATTTAAAAACCGTCACATCATGATCCATGGTTTATGACCTCCTCTATTGCTCTTCTAACATTATACGTATTATCTCTTTATCGGTTTCCTGCATTCCATCGCGGCCAAGCCTGCCGATATTTGCAATTGTATTTTCAACACCTTTTTTAACAATCCCGTCACCACCGTAAAACTGCTGTCCTTTCTGGTACATATAAAATCCCAGGATGCCTGCTTCAACAGAAGAAGCTATTTTCCCGGCACATGAAGGTTTAGCTCCATCACATATTATTCCAGATACTATTGCAAGTGCATTCACTATTGTATGGGCAATTTTATTAAACCGACCTCCATGTAGCCAGGCAATTCCTGCCCCTGCACCGACTCCGGCGCTGACAGCTCCACAATACGCCGACAATCTTCCAATTCCTGTCTTCTGGTGTATGGTAACAAGATTGGATACAATCAGAGCTTGGAACAACACCTCTTTTTCAACGCCCAGTTCTTTTGCATATTCAATCACAGGGACAGAAGCAGTAATTCCCTGATTACCGCTTCCTGAAATGATTACAACCGGAAGTTCACACCCGCTCATCCTGGCATCTGATCCTGCAGCAGCCATGGCTTTTGCCCTGATCTTTATCTCATCACCCCAGGTATCAAGCAGAACAGAGCCAATATTTGCACCCCATTGACCTTTAAGCCCTTCCCGGGCTATTTTTGTATTATAATCAATCTGTCGCTGCAGCAAACTTTTAACTTCAAAAATCTCAGCAGCCTGAGCAAACTCGACAATATCTTTTATATTTATAATTGAACGGTCTGTGAGGCTCGAATTATTGATTTCATCGCAGTCCTGATTCTGATAGATAATTTTTTCATCTTTTGTGATTAAAACTATATTTGTATGAAAGTGGGAAATCTGGACACAGGCTTTTGATTCCCTGCTGAAAACAGTGACAAGCAGATCAAACTTTAAATCGCTTTTTGACTTGCATATTTTTATCTCCCTCTTTTCAAGAAAAGCCTGAATTGCCTTTTTTTGTTCATCATTCACAGACGAGATCACCTCAAGAACTTTATCAGCATCGCCCGCGATAATTCCGGCAGCAGCCGAAGCTTTTATGCCTCTCAAGTTTCCGGTATTTGGAACAACTACGCTTTTAACATTTTTAATAATATTGTCACTTGCTTCAATCATGACATGATCTGGCTGATTGCCGAGAATTTCCCTTGCCTTTGCTGCAGCATAAGCAATGGCAACAGGCTCTGTACAGCCCATGGCAGGAACAAGCTCTTCATGCAAAATAGCAAGGTAAGCTTTATACTTTTTGTCATTTTTATCCATGTTCTGCTCCTTAGCAAAATAGAATCAAAGAGGGATAATTTCAAATTCCTGGTTGCAACTCTTCATAACCTTTATACTAAACCCATTTGGAAAATAAATAAAGATTATTTACAGATTATGACTCAATATCTCAGCCGGGCTTTTCACTCCCTGAGGCCATGTGGTTAATGCTGGCGGCTCAGAATCAATTTTTATATCTGTATGTTTACCAGGAAGGATCATCTTGTTTAAAAATATTTCCAGCTGATTGATTTCTTTCATTCTCTCCTCAAATATATTACTTATACGTCATAACATATAATAAATATACACATTGATTCTTGATTCTTGACATTACAATTAGTTTAATTATATCGTTTTATGACTATCATAATAATCAAGAAGAATACTACAAGACATATAATAACTGTTATATTTCAATCAGTTCAGCCAAAAAAGGTTAAAATGACACCAGAATATCGAATAGATGCGGAACAAAGAATAACATCTTACTTGGCTGATAATGATGTTAACGGCATCAAAAATATGCAAGTCGAGCAAACCTTTGATGAACTTGGTACTGAAGTACATGTATGGAACGTAAGGACCAACGATGTTAATTGGTGGGTTGTCGAGGGAGAAGGTGTCCCTATGAATTTATACACCCAAAATGAGTTCTATTTCTCTGCTGATGAAGCTTACTCTTTTCATTTGGGGATAACCCAGAGGCTTCAATCTCGATACCATCAGGAATTTAGACATGTAATCGATGAGGTTCCGCTTGATATCGATAGGGTTAAATCGATTAGTCGTCGGCTTAACAATGCAGCACTTGAACTAAATGATGTATCGGGACCTGAGGATATTCAGTCAATTGGTTTGACTTGTAGAGAAAGCCTTATTGAATTAGCAGGAGTGTTAGCGCAAGATAATCCCGATTTGCTTAAAGAATACGACTTAAAAGCCGCTGATTTTAAGGGTGTTGCGAAAGCTGTGATTAATCTTTATGCAACAGGTAAAAATAACAGTAAGCTACGTAAGCGATGCAGAGCCTTGGTTGAGGCTGCTTGGGATCATTCGTCTGAAATCATACATTCACCCAACAAAAACATTCCTGATGCAAAAATATGCTTACTTTTCACATGTTCCGCAGTATCGCTAATTCAGAATCTGTTCTTGAAGTACTTAGGTTTTGACAATGAGCCTAAATGTCCTGCGTGTAAAAGTATGGACTATGAGCTAATTAGCAATGATGACGATGAAAAAGTGGTTCTTAGCTGCAATGCTTGTGGTTACAAAGAAACTATGGCATGAAAAATATAACAAGGCAAATTAACTCGGACTGCAAAAAGCCGCGCCGCTTAGCTCTGCGTCTTTTTGCATCCAGTTATTTGGTTATGCATTAGCCGGAAAATTCTATGAATAAAGATTACTATTTAAAACTAAGAAACAAATATTTCCCTAAAGAATTGAAATTCATTTTAGTTTTGGAGTCTCCACCAGTATCAGGTAAATATTTTTACGATGAAACTGGGAAAACATCTGAACCACTATTTAATGAATTAATGAAAGCCCTAAACTATAAACCTATTGCTAAAAAGGATGGGTTGAAATTTTTTAGCGATCAAGGCTTCTTTCTGGTAGACGCAACCTATAAACCAATTAATAAATTAAAAGGGGTAGAGCGCAATAATACTATTTTATCAGATTTCGATAATTTAGTTGCTGATTTGGAGAACTCAACTCCTGAAAAGCAGTCAGGATTAATTTTGGTCAAAGCGAATATTTGCCGGTTGCTCGAAAATGAACTACAACAAAAAGGCTTTAATGTTTTGAATCAAGGAGCAGTAATTCCTTTCCCTTCAACTGGCCAACAAAAACGGTTTCAAACTGAATTTCAAAAGATACTGAACAAATATTACAAAAATGCATAACCCATCGTTGCATCGGACCGCAGGGAGCGGCTTTGCCGTCCCTGTACCCATAGCTTACGCTCGGCGGTCCCTGAACTTAACCGCTATAAATATACCATACAATAAACCATATAAATGTATTGACAATGTTTAAGTATAGCATTATTCTTTTTCTATGGAAACCAAAGCTGATTTTGAATTGGATGAGATTAAAGAAGCAATAATCAAAAGAAACACGGTGTGTCATTTGCTCTTGTTCAATTAGCTTTTTTAGACCACAGTCGTCTAATTTTAGAAGATTTGGAACATAGCATTGATGAAGAAAGATACTATTGTTTGGGAAGAGTTTCTGGCGGTATCTTGACTGTAAGGTTTACATACCGCTCAAACAAAATCAGAATTTTCGGTGCTGGATACTGGAGGAAAGGAAAAAAAATCTATGAAAAAGAAAATAAACGACACTGATGAACCTATGGGTGCAGTCAAAGTTGTTCCTGATTTTCTGCCATCTCCTGAAGAACTGGCATTAAAAGACGAAACCATAAAAATTACGATTGTGTTAAGTAAGGCTAGTGTTGATTTCTTCAAAAATGAAGCCCAAAAGTACAATACACAATATCAAAAAATGATTCGTCGTCTTTTGGATGAGTATGCAACCCATCAGGCATAAACTATAATCAATTTATAACCAGTCAGTCCAGCGGGTAGCCGGGACTGAACTGCTTTGAAAAATTGTTAAAAATTAAAATTTTATATTGTTAATAAAATCAGTGAGGCCCGGCTGCCAATGACCTCAACCGTTAACAAAAGGAACAATGTATGCCTCTGATACATAAACTGTCTGAAATAGAATTCAAAAAGAATAAATCTCCAATTTCTGATTTTTCTTGGGAAGCAAGTTTGCCATTAGAAGAAATATCCAAATCAAAATATTTGCATTTTGATATAAAGTCATTATTTCCTGGTAAGTTTTCTTATCCATACCACTTTCATCGAAATGCTGAAGAACTTTTTGTGATTTTAGAAGGAGAAGGCACTTTGAGGTCTCCACAAGGTTATCAAACAATTTCAAAAGGTGACATTATTTTCTTTGAGGAAGGAGCTTCTGGGACACATCAACTTTACAATCATAGTGATAGTAATTTAGTCTATATTGACTTACGCACCAAAGCTAATATTGATGTGTGTGAATATCCTGATTCAGAAAAAATTAATATTCTACCAGCAATGGACATTTTTAAAGAAGAATCAAAGGTTTCCTATTATACTGGTGAAGAAGCTGTTAAAAATAAGTGGCCCAAAAAGCTTTTAAGAAAGGAATAATTTGTTAACAAATCGCTTGAGGTGATCGAGGGCTACTGAGCGGCTCTCGAAGGTTCTGACTTTAACAAAAATTTTAATCAAGCTGAGGTGTCGGCATAAAACTCCCGACACCTCAGTTTGGCATTCCAGGTGTCTATATTAAAGATCAGCGTAAAAATCATTACTCTTGTCATCAATAATGATAAAGGCAGGAAAATTTTCCACAGTGATCATATAAACAGCTTCCATTCCAAGCTCTTCATATTCCATAATCTCAACTTTTTTGATAAAGTCCTTTCCAAGCCTGGCAGCAGGCCCGCCCGGTGATCCAAGGTAAAATCCGCCGTATTCTTTGCACGATCTGGTAACCTGGCTGGTTCTGTTTCCCTTGGCAAGCATGATCATGGAAGCTCCCTCTTTCTGGAAAACAGGAACATAAGGGTCCATTCTTCCGGCAGTGGTGGGGCCAAATGATCCGGAAGCTTCACCTTCCGGGGTTTTTGCAGGTCCTGCATAGTAGATAATATGATCTTTTAAATATTGGGGCAGACCAATACCCGCTTCAAATCTTTCCATGAATTTTGCATGGGCAATATCTCTTCCCACAATAATTTTACCGTTCAGTGACAGTCTTGTGGCAACAGGATATTTGGACAGCTCAGCCCTGATCTCATCCATGGGTCTGTTTAGATCAATCTGGACAGCCTCTTTTATTTCAGGTTCTTGCTTGGGAAGATAAGAGCCTGGATTCTCTTCCAACTGTTCTAAGAATATACCATTTTTTGTGATTTTCCCCAGGATTTGACGGTCGGCAGAGCATGAGACCCCAAGGCCAATAGGGCATGAGGCTCCATGCCTTGGAAGGCGTATGATTCTAATATCCAGTGCAAAATGTTTACCACCGAACTGGGCGCCAAGGCCGAGTTCCTGGGATAGAACCAGAACTTTTTCTTCAAGATCTTTATCCCTGAATGCATGACCTGTTTCACTGCCCTGGTCGGGCAGAGAATCCAGGTATCTTACCGAGGCCAGTTTTACAGTTTTTAAATTGAGTTCTGCCGAGGTTCCGCCGACAACAAAAGCAATATGATATGGAGGACAGGCCGCTGTACCAAGATCTTTCATTTTTTCCATCATAAAATCCAACAGGGTCTCTTCAGAGTTCAATACTGCTTTAGTCATCTGGAAAAGCGAAGTTTTATTGGCTGAACCACCACCTTTGGCCATGAATATGAACTTGTACTCTTCGCCTTGAACAGCGGTAATATCAATTTGTGCCGGCAGATTGGTTCTGCTGTTTTTCTCTTTATACATTGTAAAAGGCGTATTTTGAGAATATCTTAAATAGTTTTGAGTATATGCCTCAAAAGTTCCTTTTGATAACTCTTCCTCATCATCTGACCATGTCCAGACCTTCTGGCCTTTTTTAGCCATAATAATAGCAGTCCCGGTATCCTGGCACATGGGATAAACTCTATCGGAAGCAATAACAGCATTTTTCAAAAGCTCCAGAGACACATAGCGGTCATTATCAGAGCTTTCCGGATCATCAATAATTATTCTTAATTTTTTTAGGTGTTCTGACCTGTAAAGATGTGCAACATCTTTAAATGCCTGGTTCGCAAGCAGGGTCAGACCCTGGGGTTCTATCATAAGAACATCCTGGCCCTCAAATTCTCTTACCCTGACATGTTCTTTGGTCAGTCTGCGGTATTCTGTCTTGTCCTCTCCTAATGGAAACATTGTCTCAAACTTAAAGTCACTCATTGTCCTGCCTTTTCAATTATTAATTAACCATCACCATTTTTCTTCTTAAATATGCAATCTGTGTCTGGTGGGGGAGATCTTTGGGGCAATAATCTTCACATCCAAGAAGAGTCATGCAGCCAAACACACCATCATCATCTCCCATGATTTCGTAGAACTCTTCATTGGTTCTTTTATCCCGGGGATCCATGGCAAATCTTGCAAGGCGCATAAAGCCAACAGCAGAGAGAAAATCAGGCCGCATTCGTTTTGTGGCACAGGCAGATACGCAGCATCCACACTCCACACATCGTTCAAGTTCATATATCTCATCTGCAACATCTGGGTCCATTTTCTCTTCAAGCTGTTCAAAATTAACATGATCTGCATATTTATCATGGATCCAGGATTCCACTCTTTCAGACATGGCACGCATGAATTTGCCTGTATTAACAGAAAGATCCCCGATGAGCTCAAATCCAGGCAGAGGCAGAAGTTTGATCTCTCCTTTTTCAAAACTGGAGGTAAGGGTTCTGCATGCAAGGTCTGGCTGCCCATTGATCACCATGGCACAAGAACCGCATATACCTGCCCTGCAGACAAAGTCAAACTGGAGGGAGGGGTCCTGATGTTCACGGATATCATTCAATGCTATAAAAATTGTCATCCCAGGAGCTTCTGTAATCTCATAGGTTTCCATACGAGGTTTATCACCCGGTTTTTGGGGGTTATATCTGAATATTTGAAATTTTAAAATTCTCTCTTGATCACTCATTATTTGTACCCCTTGCCGATACGCTCATTTTTACCTTTGAATTTGTCTGGAATTGTGATTGGATTTAAAAGCTCCTGGAGTTCAAACCTGTCAGCTCCCGGATTTGCTTTTTTAATCTCTTCTATTTCTTTCTCCCGTTTTGCCGTATCAGGATGATGGAGAGTATTGTCCACACCATAGCCCCTTGATGCAGGGGGCATCTCCATTGTCATAATATCCAGGTTTTCGTATGTGACTTCCGGAAGGTCTGCATCTTTATCCTGCCAGGTTGTCAAAGTTCTTTTTAACCACTCTTTGTCATTTCTTTCAGGAAAATCTTCCCTTGAATGGGCACCGCGGCTTTCTGTCCGAAGCATGGCACCATAGGCAACACACTGAGCTAATTTGATCATCTTGGGCACTCTGATGGCTTCCACAAGTTCAGGATTGGAAGAGCTGATTTTGTTTCGCAGGGCAATTTTCTTTGCACGCTGGTTTAACACTTTTAACTCTTCAACAGCTTGTTCAAGATCTTTGCCGTTTCTGAAAATACCAACCTTGTCCATCATGATCTTCTGCATTTCAGCTTTTAATTCAAATGGATTTTCACCATAACCCCTGAGAAGAAGATCAGTTATGTTCTTCTCTTCTTTTTTCATAAAGCTTTCAACGGTGGAAGAGCTTATATTTAATGAATTTTCTGTGCAGTAATCTGCCACATATTCACCTACAATCATTCCAGCCACAACAGTTTCAGCAACAGAGTTGCCGCCAAGACGGTTAAAGCCGTGCATATCCCAGCAGGCAGCTTCTCCAGCAGAAAAAAGTCCTTTAAGTGTCGGGCTTTCACCGGTGGCTTTTGTTCTTATTCCACCCATGGAATAATGCTGGGTGGGTCTTACCGGAATTAACTCTTTAGAAGGATCAATACCAAGGAAATATTCACATATCTCTTTGACTTCCCTTAAATTCTTGTCAATATGTTTACGTCCAAGCAACCTGATATCAAGCCAGAGGTGATCACCATAACGAGATGGTACTCCTTTGCCTTTTCTCATATGCTCGGTCATTCTCCTGGAGACAACATCTCTTGATGCCAGCTCTTTTTTATCTGGCTCATAATCAGGCATAAATCTGTATCCATCCTTGTCAAGAAGAAGACCTCCGTCCCCACGGCATCCTTCTGTGGTGAGAATACCAACCGGTACAATTGCTGTGGGATGGAACTGGACAGCTTCCATATTCCCAAGAGCTGCAATCCCTGTCTCAAGAGCTATGGCAGTTCCCATGCCTTCGGAAATTACAGCATTGGTTGAAATGGAATAGAGCCTGCCATAACCTCCTGTGGCAATGGTTGTAGCTTTTGCTACATAGGCAATGAGTTCGCCTGTTATAAGGTCTCGGACAACGGCACCATAACAAACTCCATCTTCATGGATCAGGGCGATGGCCTCTTTTCTTTCATGAACCGGAATACCCATTTGAATAGCTTTGTTATCCATGGTATAGAGCATTGTATGGCCTGCTCCGTCAGATGTATAACAGGTCCTCCATTTCTTTGTACCGCCAAAGTCCCGGGCTGTAATAAAACCATGGGCCTCATCTTTTTCAGTAATAGTGACTTTTTCACCATTGATAACAACTTCTCTGTCACCGCGCCTGACCCTTGACCAGGGTACTCCCCAGGCAGATAACTGACGTATTGCTTTGGGAGCAGTGTTCACAAACATCCTTGCAACATCCTGATCACACCCCCAGCCGCTTCCCTTTACTGTATCTGCAAAATGGATCTCTTCATCATCTCCGTCACCTTTAATGGTTGCCCCGAGACTTGCCTGCATACCGCCCTGGGCAGCAGCGGAGTGGGATCTTTTAGCAGGAACCAGAGATAGAACAATGGTGTCAAAGCCTCTCTGCATGGAGGCAATTGCAACTCTGAGTCCTGCCAGCCCACTGCCAATTACAAGTGAATCTGTATATATGATTTTCATTTAGATGTCCTCTTATTCCTGCGATTTTCCAACGGGTGCAGTTTGTTCCAACCCATGAGTCTCTTCAATAACTGTACCATGACCTCTATATTTTTTTCCCACCTTATCCCTGTGATTGATACCAATCACAACAAACACCAGTAAAGCAAGAAGACCAATGGTCAGATAAAAGACAATCAGTCTGTTTTTCACTTTTTTCAGTCTCTCTCTTGATTTTCTGGCATCTTTGCCTGCAAACCATCCCCATTTCATGCACAGCCTGTAAAGACCAATGTTCCCATGGAGCACAACACAAACAAGCAGGATTATATACAGCGGCCACATATGGCCTGAAACAATTCTGTCTGCAGACATATAAGGTCCAATACCGCTGGGATTGAACAACATGACAAAAAGATGGGCTGAGCCTGCAAAAAACATAAAAAATCCTGTCACCGCCTGTATATACCATAGAGTTGTCTCACTATGGTCCAGCATCTGCATCTGATCCCTGATAATCCGGTGCTGCTTCCAGGAGATGGGAAACTTTCTTATCCCCAATAGTGCATGGATGATAAAAATTGTAAATATAAAGGCCACGGCAAAAAATACAGCTATGGGAAAACCATGTCCACTCTCTGAAAGAAAAGCAAACTCCAGTGTTTTTGACACAAAACTAAATGCATTTTTCCCCAATATAATGCTGCTGTCAAAAAGTAGATGACCCCATATAAACAATCCAAGGATCAGACCTGTTCCGCTCTGGAGAAAATCAAGTCTTGCAGGTATTCTGCTCTTTTTTTCAGTTGATTCCAAAATAAAGCTATTCAATTGTTATCCCCTTCACCTCAAAATTATGAAAATACATCCTTGCAGGTCTGCCCGATGAGACCGAGATTTTCACAAACATGGATTCCATTTTCTTTAAAGGCCTTAATTTTAGCAGCACCTGTTCCGCTTGAACCTGAAATAATAGCTCCTGCATGTCCCATTCTCCTGCCGGGAGGTGCGGTAAGACCGGCAATAAAACCCACAACCGGTTTGGTCAGGTTTTTCTTGATATAGACAGCTGCCTCCTCTTCAGCACTTCCGCCTATTTCTCCCACCATGACAACAGCACTTGTTTCGTCATCATTTTGAAAAGCTTCAAGCACATCAATAAAATTTGTGCCGTTCACAGGGTCACCGCCTATGCCGATACAGGTTGACTGTCCCATTCCAAGCTTTGTCAATTGATCAACCACTTCATAGGTAAGGGTTCCTGAACGTGAAATGACTCCAATATTTCCTTTTTTATGAATCCAGCCCGGCATAATACCAACCTTGCTTTCTTCCGGAGTTATAATGCCTGGACAGTTAGGTCCGATAAGACGGCATTTTTTTGTGGCGAGAAAATTTTTAACCTTGACCATATCAAAAACAGGCAGACCTTCTGTAATTGTTACAATGAGATTAACACCGGAATCAGCAGCCTCCATAATGGCATCTGCACCAAAGGGCGGGGGTACAAAAATAAGGGAAATATCAGCCCCTGTCGCTTCAACCGCCTGCTTAACAGTATTAAAGACAGGGACAGCATCCATTTTTTGTCCGCCTTTACCAGGGGTTACTCCTGCCACAATACTGGTGCCATACTCCAGACATGCCCTTGCATGGAAAGAACCTTCATTGCCGGTAATTCCCTGTACAACAACTTTTGTGTCTTTATTAATATATATACTCACTTTTAATCTCCTTAATTCACTGATGCTGCTATTTGCTCGGCTGCATCAATAAGATCAACAGCACTGGCTAAACCAAGGTTGGCATCATCTAAAATCTTTTTGCCCTCTTCCACATTAGTACCTTCCATGCGCACAACAACAGGAATGTTAATACCGGTTTTTTTAGCTGCATCCACAACACCCCGTGCAAAATTATCACACCTTAGAATACCGCCGAAAATATTGATCAATACAGCCTTAACTTTGTCATCGGCAAGGATGATTCTAAATGCATTTTCAACCTGCTCTGAAGATGCTCCACCCCCGACATCCATGAAATTAGCCGGAGCTGCCCCGGCATTTTTAATAATATCCATTGTTGCCATGGCAAGACCTGCACCATTTACAATATTGCCTACATTGCCATCAAGATTGATATAATTGAGATTATATTTTGATGCTTCAACTTCCATAAGGTCCTCTTCATCTAAATCCCTTAACTCCATAAGCTCTTTATGGCGGTATAGGGCATTGGAATCAAAATCAACCTTGGCATCGAGAGCAAGAACCTGATCATCAGCAGTTAAAATCAAGGGATTGATTTCAGCAAGTGAGCAGTCTTTTGCAGCAAAAAATTTATAGAGATTGGATAGAAGCTGGGAAAATTGCTTCATGGCAGCAGCTGGAAGTTCAAGTCCAAACCCCACCTGCCTTAATTGATACCCCTGAATTCCCATTAAAGGATCAACATGGACTTTTACAATCCTTTCAGGAGTTTTTTCAGCCACCTGCTCAATATCCATACCTCCGTCACGACTTGCCATTATTACTATGGAAGCGGTTGCCCTGTCCACAAGAAGACTTAGATAAAGCTCTTTTTCAATTTTCTGCCCTGCCTCAATCAAAAGTTTTTTAACAACTCTTCCTTCAGGTCCAGTCTGACGGGTCACAAGGGTCATACCAAGGATCTCATTGGCAAGTGTTTCAACTTCTTCCATTGAAGATGCAAGCTTTACCCCGCCGCCTTTACCTCTTCCGCCCGCATGAATCTGGGCTTTAACCACCACGGGAAACCCGTCCAAATTTTGAGCCGCCTCTTTTGCCTCTTCAACACTGAAAACAGCCTTTCCTTCAGGAACAGGAACACTGTATTGCCTGAACAACTCCTTTGCCTGGTATTCATGAATTTTCATCTGAAATTCCTTTGTCTGTTTAAAAACAGAACCAAAATACTGTCTGCTTTAATCTTGTTTTTATTCAACAATCATTATATTTTTTCTTTTATATATGTTCAATATATTATAGAACCTGTGAAGCAAAGCCGGATTTAAAAAATTCCCGGTTCATACGGGCGATATTTACAATGGATATCTTTTTTGGGCACACTGCTTCGCACTCTTTTTCATTGGTACAGTTTCCAAAACCACAGTCGTCCATGGTATTAACCATATTCCATGCACGCTGGGCTGCTTCCGGCTTACCCTGGGGAAGCAGGGCAAGCTGGGATATTTTTGCACTAACAAACAGCATGGCAGATGCATTGGGGCATGCTGCCACACAAGCACCGCATCCAATACAGGCTGCAGCATCCATTGCTTTTTCAGCAATATCCTGGGAAATCGGTATTGAATTGGCGTCAGGTGCACCGCCGGCAGCTATGGATACAAAACCGCCGGACTGAATAATTTTATCCAAAGCACTCCGGTCAACGATCAAATCTTTAATAATGGGAAATGCTCTGGCTCTCCACGGCTCTACAAAAATAATATCCTCGTTTTTGAATTTTCGCATATGCAGTTGGCACAGGGTCATGGCACTTTCCGGGCCATGGGGAATACCATCTACTACTGCACCGCACATGCCGCATATCCCTTCACGGCAGTCATTATCAAACTCTATGGGCTCTTTGCTTTGAATTATAAGGCCTTCATTTATTGTGTCGAGCATCTCAAGGAATGACATATCTGTGGAGATGTCTCTGGCCTCTATGGTTTCAAGTCTGCCTTTTACATCAGGGCTTTTCTGCCGCCAGACTTTCAATGTAATATTTATATTTTTCTCTTCTGTTGTCACTTGTAACTCCTTTGCGTTAATTCTACATTTTCAAACACCAAAGGCTCTTTGTGAAATGCAGGCTCATTTTCCTGCCCTTTATACTCCCATGCTGCAACATGGGAATAGTTTTCATCATCCCTTCTGGCTTCTCCCTCATCTGTCTGAAAAGCTTCATTCAAATGGCCACCACAGGACTCCTGCCTGTGTAGGGCATCCACAGCCATTAATTCACCGAACTCAAGAAAATCAGCAACTCTCATGGCTTTTTGGAGCGCAAAATTAAAATCTCTGTCAGAACCTGGAACCGTTACACTGCTCCAGAATTGTTCCTTCAGATCCTTGATCATTTCAATGGCTTTTTTAAGGCCTTTGTTGTTCCTTGCCATGCCAACATAATCCCATATGATCTGCCCCAGTTTTCTGTGAATTTCACCTGCTGTCTGATTTCCGTTGATGGAGAGAAGTTTTTTTACATAAGAATCTGCACTCTTTTCAGCCTCTTTAAATGCAGGATGGTTTTCTTTAATGTCAGAGTTCCCGTTTTTGGCAAGAAAAGGTGCAATGGTGTAGGGAATGACAAAATATCCATCTGCCAGGCCCTGCATGAGTGCACTTGCGCCCAGCCTGTTTGCACCATGGTCTGAAAAGTTGGCCTCACCAAGGGCAAAACAGCCGGGAATGGTGGTTTGAAGCTCATAATCAACCCAGAGACCGCCCATGGTATAGTGGGTGGCAGGATAGATCATCATGGGGGTGTCATAAGGATTGTCATCCATAATGTTGTGATACATATCAAAGAGGTTACCGTATTTTTTGGCAATCGCATCTTTTCCATCCCGTTTAATGGCATCGCTGAAATCAAGATAGACTGCATATCTGGTTGCACTCACGCCAAGCCCCCTGTCGCAGACTTCTTTGGCGTTTCTGGATGCCACGTCTCGTGGAACAAGGTTACCAAAGCTGGGATATTTTTCTTCAAGATAGTAATATCGGCCAGATTCTGGAATATCTGCCGGGTTTCGTTTGTCTGACGGATCTTTGGGAACCCATACCCGGCCGTCATTTCTAAGGCTCTCGCTCATGAGGGTCAGTTTGGACTGATGAGTTCCCGAGACTGGAATACAGGTGGGGTGAATCTGTGTGTAGCAGGGATTGGCAAAATATGCCCCTTTTTTATAGGCATTGAATGCTGCACCCACATTACAGGAAACAGCATTGGTTGAGAGAAAAAAAACATTGCCGTAACCGCCTGTAGCAAGGATTACAGCATCCCCTGCATGACTTTCAAGCTTACCGTTTACAAGGTTTCTTACAACCACACCTCTGGTACGGCCATCCACAACAACAAGATCAACCAGTTCACGGCGGGGAAACATTTGTACTTTGCCCATACCGATCTGACGGGAGAGGGAGCTGTATGCACCAAGCAGCAACTGCTGCCCTGTCTGTCCCCTTGCATAAAATGTCCGGGAAACCTGGGCTCCGCCAAATGACCTGTTGGCCAGAAGTCCGCCATAATCGCGGGCAAAGGGTACACCCTGGGCAACACATTGATCAATAATATTGTTGCTCACCTGGGCCAGGCGGTAAACATTGGCTTCCCGGGACCTGTAGTCGCCACCTTTAATGGTATCATGAAACAGACGCCAGATACTGTCTCCATCATTTGGGTAGTTTTTTGCAGCATTAATGCCGCCCTGGGCTGCGATGCTGTGGGCCCTCCGAGGGCTGTCCTGGATACAAAAATTTTTCACATTATAACCCAGCTCTGCCAGAGTTGCAGCTGCAGCACCCCCGGCCAGTCCGGTACCCACCACAATAATATTGTATTTTCTTTTATTGGCAGGATTGACCAGTTTCACTGTTGAACGGTATGTATCCCATTTTTGTTCAAGCGGTCCTGCTGGTATTTTTCCATCAAGCATGAATGATCTCCTTTAAGAAGCAATAAGCGGAACAAAGATTGGAAGAAGTCCAAAGCCGATTCCAAAAACAAGGCTGAGTATAATGCCAACCCTGGTAATAATAGGCATATATTTTGGATGATTGGCACCAAGGGTCTGAAACAGGCTCCAGAAGCCATGACTCACATGAAACGCAACAATAATCATTGCAATAATATAAAAGATCATAAACTCTGGCTGTACAAATGTTTTTGATACAATATCAAATATTGTATTATCCAATGTCTTTTCCACAAAATGAAAATTGATTAAATGAAAAATTACAAAAATTAAGATCAGCACGCCTGTATAGGGCATGGTTGCAGAAGCCCATGTGCGGCCTCCGGCTCTCTTGCTGACTGCATACCTCTGGGGGCGTGCACCCAGGTTTTGAAAAAAAAGTGTAACTCCGGTCACAACATGGATCACAAGAAGTGTTAAGAGCGATATTTCAGCTATGTTGACGAGAATACCAAGGGCATGAAGGTGTTCTGCATAAGAATTAAAGGCCTCTTTACCAAAATACAGGGTAGTGTTACCTCCAAGATGTCCAAGTAAAAAACCGATAAAACAGGCACCGGATAATGCCATTAAAAGTTTTTTACCAATGGACGTTCCAAACGTGTTAATTAGCCAGTTCATTTTTTCCTCTGTAAAATTTATGTATTTATCAAAATCGAACCCCAGCTGAGCATTTGTACAAACCCGCCAGAAGTCTTAAATTCTAATAAAATTCTAATTCTAATTTTTCTTTTGCTATTTGTTTAAATTTTATATTCAGTTGTTTTTACCTCGGTAGCTTCTTGAATTGCAGCTTGAAATACTGTTTCTATATCAAAAGAGAGTCCTGCTTCAATTCCTTTTTTAACTGAAATAATTTCATCATCAGTTAATTTGCGGCCTATTAATTCTTTTGCCTTTGCTTGAGTTTCATTAATTGAAAGTTGAAAAATATTTTCATGTTTTGATATGTTCATTTATTATAATCCAATATTATGTTTTAGTTCTAAAATATTTTTTTCTGCACTATATAAATCGCTAATCAAATCTGGTTTTATATGAGTAAATCGTTGTTTAAATACTGGAAATATGTTGATTACTTTATTATATTTTTTAATATTATTGGAAATGATAAAAAATTTAACATTACTATAATCTGATAATGTTGACATCCTGCCCACCCCTGACCATGTGCCTGTTGACAATTCGACTTCAAAAGCTTTTTCAGGGATCAAATAATTGCGTTGTTCTTTAAACCACAATACATCGATTTGTCTTAATAAGTCATAATCAGAAAATTGTAAATCAGGGCATTTTTCCAATGAAGAGATGTCTGATAAATTTTTTTGATTAAATTTTTTTGATTTGTCTGGACAAAATGTATGATATCCTCTACTATTTCCAATTTCTAATAAACGTCCCTGCAAAATTGAATGTGCACTTTCTTCTACAGTTGTTGCGCCATTAACTTGTTGTTTAATAGGAGACAACAAAATATATTCCAATTATTAACATAGTTAGAACAGTCCAAACGATTCCCTCTTCCACGGAGTACAATGTTTAATTCTTTGTCTATATTAAGTTTATATTCACCATTCCTATCATGGCTTATTTTATGCAAATTATCGAACAATAATTGAGCAGGGAGAACAATTACTTTATCCATTGAGCCACAAATAAAAGCAATATATGGGTTCAATAAATTGGCCATTTCCTCAATTGTAATATAATTTATACCATAAAAATAATTCCGCTTAGTGTCAGAAGCGGCTCTGATCAAAACATTTGCTTTACCAATCTGATACACTCTTGCTTTAAGGACTTTTGTTGGTTTCATCTCATCGTTCAGATTAGATACCGTTCTCAAAAAATCTTTTACTAATTTTTCAGTATTTGATAATTTTTTTTCCATCAATTTTTTATTCAAATAAGTCCAATTAAAAACATTATTTAATATGTTTTGACAATTCACCTACAAATACGACAAAAGGTCTTCCAATGCATCTATTTTCTTTGCATCTAAACAATTTTTATTTACACACTGCAATAAAATCATCAACAGTGAGGCCTGCCTGCCGAATAGCACTTCTAAGAGTGCCGGTAGCAAGTTCTTTATGTCTCGGGATTACACATCCCTTGTTCTCCTTACGCATAACAACATGGCTTCCTTTCTGCCGTGCCTTGTAAAATCCCAGCTTTATAAATGTTTTGATTGCTTTGTCGCCGGAAATATTTGGCAGTTCAGGCATGGGCAGATACTTCAAAAGTGGTCATTAAAGGCCTGTTTTGCTGTTCCATGGGGAACTCTTCCAAATAAAGTTCTGTAGCTTCCTTAAGGTTTTCTACAGCCCCTTCAATGGTCTCTGCCTGACTGACGGTACCTACTTCAGGGCATAAGGCCACATAAAGATTTCCTTCTTTATGGACAATAGCTGTATATAAACTCATTTGACTCTCCTTTATCCAGATATAAATTTTTTTATACTTTTCACAATCTCTCCCATAATGGATTATATCACATCTGGTTTATATTTAAAGATACGACAAAAGCTCCTCAGCTGCTGCTGTAGGTGAAATTTTATCATTTTCAACTCTATTTGAGATTGCAGGTATTTTTTTGTTTATTTTTTCATTGTTCTTAAACCGCTGTTTCAAACCTTCCTCAACAAGTGTCCACATCCACTCCAGAGACTGTTTTTTGCGTTTTTGCAGAAACTCTCCTGAAGCTTTGAATTTTTTCCCATGGTCAAGTATGGTTTCCCAGATATCTTTAGTACCGCCTTCAATTACAGAGGAGCAGCTCAATACCGGGATAGACCAGGTTGGATACGCTGGCTGGATCAAGTGCATGGCAATTTCAAGATCTCTCTTTGCTTTTTCAACTGCATTAAGATTATCCCCGTCTGCCTTGTTAATTGCAATGGCATCTGCAAGCTCTAAAACCCCTTTTTTAATGCCCTGGAGTTCATCTCCTGCACCTGCAAGCATAAGTACCAGGAAAAAATCAACCATGGAGGAGACACTTGTTTCAGACTGACCAACTCCTACTGTTTCAACCAGTATTACATCAAAGCCGGCAGCCTCGCAGATCAACATTATCTCCCTTGTTTTTGCTGCAACACCTCCAAGGGTCTCTCCGGCAGGCGAAGGTCTGATAAAAGCATTTTCGTGGGCAGCAAGCTTTTCCATCCTTGTTTTATCTCCAAGAATAGAACCTCCGCTTCTTCTGCTTGTTGGATCAACAGTAAGCACAGCCACTTTATGACCACTATCAGCCAGGGCAACGCCAAGATTTTCAATAAATGTGCTTTTCCCAACCCCTGGCACTCCTGTTATACCGAGCCTTATGCTGTTGCCGGTATGGGGCAGGATTTGTTCCATGACCTTGAAGGCAAGGGTTTGATGGTCTTTGAGCCTGCTTTCAATCAATGTTATTGCCTTGGCAATCATGCGGCGATTGCCATTTGAAATTCCCTTGACAAACTCATCAGGGCTATTTTGAGTCATAAACCTTACGCACCTATGATATTAAGAGTTCTGTTCGCAGAATCTGTAACAACAGTTCCAGGACCAAAAATCTCAGCAGCACCTGCATTTTTCAAAAATTCATAATCTCCTGGAGGAATTATACCGCCGACAATAACTTTAATATCAGAAGATTCCTGTTTTTTCAACTCCTCTACAACCTGTGGCACCAGAGTTTTATGACCTGCTGCAAGGCTTGAAACTCCAACAATATGAACATCATTTTCAACTGCCATCATGGCAGCCTCTTTCGGGGTCTGGAACATGGGTCCAAGATCCACATCAAAACCAAAATCAGCAAAGGCTGTTGCAATAACCTTTACACCCCTGTCATGACCGTCCTGTCCCATTTTTGACAGAAGGATTCTGGGTCTTCGTCCTGTTTTCTTTTCAAAATCATCGCAGCGTTTTCTCAGAGAATCAATCATAGTAGTATCAGAACTCTCTTGAGCATATATTCCTGAAATACACTGGGTTGTTGCAACAAATCTTGTAAAAACTTTTTCCATGGCATCTGAAATTTCTCCTATGGTTGCCCTTGCCCGAACAGCAGGAAGACAGGCAGCAAGAAGATTTTCGCCTGATTCGCATGCCTTTGTTATATCATCGAGAGTTTTTTGTACAAGATCGTTGTCCCGCTCTTTTTTAATCTGGTCAAGCCTTGCCACCTGTTCTTTTCGAATTCCTTCTGAAACTTCACGCACTTCAATGGGAATCTCATCTTCGATCTTGTATTTATTGACTCCTACAATTACATCTTCACCCTGGTCAATTCTTGCCTGGCGCCTGGCTGAAACTTCTTCGATTCTCATTTTAGGCATGCCTGATTCAATGGCTTTTGCCATGCCGCCAAGTTCTTCAATTTCCTTTAAAATCTTTCTTACTTCATCAATGATATTCTGGGTCAGGGTCTCAACATAATATGATCCTCCAAGGGGATCAACTACATCGCAGATACCAGACTCTTCCTGGACAAGTATCTGGGTGTTTCTTGAAATTCTTGCAGATAATTCCGTGGGAAGCCCCACAGCTTCATCAAAGGAGTTGGTATGAAGGCTCTGGGTGCCGCCAAGCACTGCAGAGAGGCATTCAAGGGTTGTTCTTACAACATTGTTATAGGGATCCTGCTGGGTTAGACTCCAGCCTGAAGTCTGGCAGTGGGTTCTGAGCATTTTGGATTTTGGATTTTTTGGATTAAACTGATCCATGAGTTCTGCCCACAAAAATCTTGCTGCCCGAAGCATTGCAATATCCATGAAAAAATTCATGCCGATTCCAAAAAAGAAGGAGAGCCTTGGGGCAAATTTATCAATATCAAGTCCTGTGGCCAAGGCAGCTTTTACATATTCAAGACCGTCAGCCAGGGTAAATGCTGCTTGGAGGACTGAATCAGCTCCTGCCTCCATGATATGATAACCACTTATACTTATGGAGTTGAATTTTGGCATGTTCTCAGAGCAGAAACCAATGATATCGGAAATAATCCTCATGGATGGTGTTGGTGGATAAATATATGTATTGCGGGTCAGATACTCTTTTAAAATATCATTCTGGATTGTTCCCATGAGCTGATCATGCTCAACTCCCTGTTCTTCTGCTGCAACAATATAGCCTGCAAGAATCGGCAGGACCGCACCATTCATGGTCATGGAGACAGACATCTGATCCAGGGGGATCTGATCAAACAAAATTTTCATATCTTCCACAGAATCAATGGCAACACCTGCTTTTCCAACATCACCTGCAACCCTTGGATGATCAGAATCATAACCTCTGTGGGTGGCAAGATCAAAGGCAACAGATAACCCCTTCTGGCCTGCGGCAAGATTTTTACGATAAAATTCATTGGACTCTTTTGCAGTTGAAAATCCAGCATACTGACGGATAGTCCATGGACGGCCAGCATACATGGTTGCCATAGGTCCCCTGACAAAGGGTTCAAATCCCGGTAGATTATCTGTAAATTCAACATTTTTAAGATCTTCTGCCGTATATAAAGGTTTAATATCTATCCCTTCCGGGGTTTTTTTTGTTAATGATTCAAGGGGTTTGCCTCGAAGTTGTTTTGCTGCAAGCTCTTTCCAATTATTAATATCCGACATAATTATTCCTCCCGTTCACAAAGTTCGACTAAAACTCCTGATGTAGCCTTTGGATGTAAAAATGCGATTTTTGCCCCACCCGCACCTTTACGTGGAGTCTGGTCAATGAGTTGAATTCCTTTTTCTTTAAGTTCTGCAAGGGCATCTTCAATATTTTCAACCCGGAAAGCCACGTGCTGAATCCCCTCGCCTTTTTTTGCAATATATTTGGCAATAGGTCCATCCTCGGATGTGGATTCCAACAGTTCAACTTCGCTTTCACCAACAGGCAAAAATGCAGTGGTAACGTTTTGCGCTTCAACGGTTTCAGTACCTTCCATCTCAAGCCCCATTGCATCCATCCAGAAATTCTTTTTTTCATCAATGCTTGATACTGCAATGCCAAGATGATCAATCTTAAGTATTTTCATGTTTTATCTCCTGATTTTTCATATTAAATTTTATTGATTATCTATAGATGTTTCAGGCACTGAAAGTCAACCAAAAACCTAAAAGGGAAAGGACTCTAAGCAACTTTTTTTCTTGCTCTCCATAAATCATACTCAGCCTGCATCCTGACCCACATTTCAGCTGTTGTGCCAAGGACACTTTCCAGTACAATAGCAAAGGCTGGGGTTATACCGCGTTTTCCATTTATAATCTCATTGATTTTTCTCGGAGAGCATTCACATAATCTGGCCAATGCTGACTGATTAAGACCCATCTCTTCCATATAAACCGAATCAAGGACTTTTCCCGGGTGAAGAGGCATTGTGTTTTTGATCATAACTAACTCCTTTTAATTTATGAAGGCGGATATTGGGAGCTTCTCCCTTTATCTTCAAATCATTCAAGGTATTGGTGGAACACATAATTGTCAGTAAAGCTTTGGCACGTGTCCATAACTCTTTTGGCAAAGATCTGGACTTGTTTGTTTCCCAAATATCCTTTGCAATTTTTCCATTAAAATTGACTATCATATTTTTTATCCCGCCTATTACACTATACCGTAATGTGTGATAGAGTCAATACAATAATATAACCCTGTTGAGGAAATATTTGTTGCTATTTTTTTACAATAACATTAATTTGTTTCCACATATTCCTAAAAAACGGAACAAAAAGAGATAAATGAATTATATAAAATTCAAATTGATACACAACTCCATCACTCTATATCCACGCCGACTAAAAAAATAAAATGCTTAAACAATATCCTGATCAAATTGATTTGTAATTATTTTCTATTTTTTTAATTTAAAGTCTAAAAAATTATGATAACTGAATTTTTAAACACTCCGGAACAGGAAATTGCAAACAGAATTGTCTGTCTGAAACAAAAAATGGAAGATAACAACACCCAGGCTCTGTTTTTAACCCATAAGCCTGATATCTTCTATTTTTCAGGTACTGCCCAGGACTGCTATCTCTATATCAATCTTGATCATGACCCTGTTTTATTTGTTAAAAGATATTTTCCAAGAGCAAAACAGGAAAGCTGTCTGGAAAATATTTTACAGATTTCCTCTGTAAAACAGATACCAGAAAAGATAAGGGACCTGCATTTAAAACTGCCAAAAACATGTGGTCTTGCCTTTGATGTTGTTCCTGTCAGAGATTTTCATTTTTACCAGACACTGTTCAGCGCCACCAAGTTTATGGATTGCACTAACATTATCAATGGCTGCAGGCAGATTAAATCAAGTTATGAAATTGAACAGATAAAAAATGCAGGCAGACTTTCGCAAAAAACTTTTGCCTATATTCAGGAAAATATCAGGCCCGGAATTTCAGAAATGGAATTTGCCGGCGAATTTGAAACTTTTGCACGAAAATTCGGGCATTCAGGTATATTACTCAACAGGCATTACAGGGCAGATGGATACCCCTTTCACCTGTTGAGCGGCGAAAGCGGAGGGCGTGCAGGTTCTTTGGACTCACCCTGCTGCGGAGCAGGAACATCCATTACCCATCCATATGGTGCAGGAGCAAAAATAATTCAAAAAAACGAGCCTGTTCTTATTGATTTTGGAACTGTTTTAAATGGATATCATATGGATGAAACCAGGATGTTTGTAATGGGAGGTATGGAGACAAAAGCCATGGATGCCTCAAAAGTTTCTATGGAAATTTTTTATTCTATTTTATCCTGGATTAAACCGGGAGCAGTTATGGGTGAAATCTATGACAATGCAGTACAATCAGCCAGGCATATGGGATATGAAGAGCAGTTTCTCGGACTTCCAGATTTGAAATCCATTTTTATAGGACATGGTATTGGTCTTGAACTTGTGGAGAATCCCATTATCTCCAAGGGGAAAAAAGATATCCTTAAACCCGGTATGGTCTTTTCCGTTGAGCCAAAATTTATTTTTAAAAACAGATTTGCAGCAGGTATTGAAAGCGTTATTCAAATAACAGATAATAGTGCATGCTTGTTAAGCACAACACCCCATGAAATTTTCATATGCTGATGATATTATGGTTAAGTGGATAACGATACAGGATATAAGGATATAAATGGACAATATAATTATAGATAAAGTTTTTCCCAATCTTGATAAAAAACTTTTAAAAATTGTACAAAATCGAATTAATTCTTTTCAGGAGAGTCTGCAAAAGGGAGATTTGCAAATTGATCTTCATCCTGATCTTCAATCTGATTTAATAAAGGTTTTTCTTTTCAGTGAGTTTATTGCATCCAACCTTACAAGAAGCCCTGATATCTTTAACAATCTAATCAATTCCCGGGATTTGCTTAAATCATACTCTTCACAAACATATGCAGCTAAACTTGAAAAACAGATTTGCAAAGATATGGATACAGCTGCCGTTAAAAAAATCCTTTTATATAACAAGTTATATGAAAATATAAGAATTGGATGGCGTGATTTATCCGGGAGAGCCCGACTTGAAGAGACGCTTGAAGACCTTTCCAATCTTGCCGATTCCATTGTTGATGCTGCCATAACAACTCTATATAATGAGGCCTGTGCACACCATGGAATTCCAGTGGACAGTGAAGGCAATTTTCAGAGAATTATAATTTTTGGAATGGGAAAACTTGGTGCCGGAGAGTTGAATTTCTCCTCGGACATTGATCTTATCTTTGTCTATCCAGAGCAGGGGTACACCAATGGTGAAAAGATTATTTCCAATGAAGAGTTTTTTACAAAGCTGTGCCGTAAATTTTTAAAGTTTTTTTCAACAGACTCCCTTGGAATTAATTTTTACAGGATTGATACAAGATTAAGGCCATATGGTGATGGCGGACCTCTTGTGATGAACAGTGCCGGGTTTGAAGAGTATTATCAGGCACAGGGCAGGGAGTGGGAGAGATATGCCATGATAAAAGCAAGGCCAATTGCCGGCGATATTGAGGCAGGGTTAAAGCTTTTGAAAACAATGAATTCTTTTATCTACAGGCGCTATTTTGATTATGGATCCTTTGACTCCTTCAGAGATATGAAGAGTAGAATCACTCTGCAGGTGAAAAGCAAAAAATTAAAACATAATATTAAACTTGGTGCAGGCGGCATCAGGGAGATAGAGTTTTTCGGGCAACTGTTCCAGCTTATCAGGGGAGGCATTGAGCCAAAACTTCAAGAGAGAAAAATATTAAATGTTCTGGATTTACTGCAAATCCATAAATGTATTGACGGATCAACAAAAACAGATCTGAAAGAGTCTTATAAATTTTTACGAATGGTTGAGAACAGGCTTCAGATCTATGCTGACCTCCAAACCCATGATATTCCGAAAAAAGAAGATCAGCAGAATATCCTTGCCCTCTCCATGGGATATGATTCATGGGACAGTTTCAATAAAAAGCTGAATGATCACATGCAGAGGGTTCACCACCATTTTCAGCAGTTACTGGTTTCCAGCGAGGAGGAGAAACCTGACAGGGATACCCATGAGCTTAAAGAGTTATGGGGGAATATTAATGATCCGCAATTTACTGCAGACCCGAAAATCATCGGGCATTTTGTGGAGCCTGACAGAATACTGAATATTTTACGATCCCTTGAAGCACATCCAAATACTAAAAATCTGACACCCAATGGCAGAAAAAAACTGGCAAGACTGATTCCTCTTTTGATTAAAAAAATTGGCGAACAAAAAAATCCTGATACTATTTTATCTCAGTTAATCGATCTCATCGTAACCATTGAAAGAAGAACCTGTTATCTCTCTTTGCTCATAGAAAACAAAAGCGCCCTTGAAACATTGATCACCCTTGCACAAAAAAGTCCATGGATCATTACTTTCCTTGCAAAACATCCAGCATTGTTAGATGAGTTAATGCATCCTGCTACTCTATATTCTCCACCTGGGAAAGAGGCATTGGAAAAAGAGATGGAAACCCGTATGGCAGGTCTTCCTCCCAATGATTTAGAATTTCTGCTTGAACAACTATCTGTTTTCAGACAAATTAACTATTTGAGGGTTTCTGCAGCAGATGTTAGCGGTGATTATCCACTCATGAAAGTGAGTGATCATTTAACATATATTGCCCAGGCTGTTCTTGCACAGGTACTTCAAATTTCATGGAATATTGTGACACAAAAATATGGTATCCCCGAGGGTATAACAGGAGAAAGTACAGATAACTGCGGGTTTGCCATTATCGCATATGGTAAAGTCGGTGGATTTGAGATGGGTTATAAATCAGATATTGATCTGATTTTTTTATATAATGCAGATGCGGGAACTACAAAGGGCAGAAAAAAAAGCATTGAAAATATCAGGTTTTATTCAAATATGGGGCAGAGGATTATTAATGCCTTAACAATGCATACATCTGCAGGCACCCTGTATGGTGCGGATATGAGATTAAGGCCCGGGGGCAATTCAGGTATGGTGGTCTCCCACATTGATGCTTTTCAGGATTATCTTGAAAACCAGGCATGGACCTGGGAGCATCAGGCGTTAATCAGAGCCAGACCAGTGGCGGGAGATAAAAAGCTTTGTGCAAGGTTTAATGAAATCAGAAAGGATGTTCTGACAATAAAGAGAGATGCTGATATCTTAAAAAAAGAGGTCAGCGATATGCGTGAACGTATGCGCAAAGACCGTCTGAAATTTAAAAAAGATTTTTTTGATTTAAAGCAGTCAAGGGGTGGTATTGTGGATATTGAGTTTCTGGTTCAATATCTCATTTTGAAAAATGCCCATGACAATCCTGATGTCACCACTTGGACTGATAATATTCGTCTGCTTGAAAGTCTTGACATAGAAGGGATTATTTCAGGTCAAATGAGTGAGCAGCTTCAAAAAGCTTATGTTGTCATGCGAAAAGCAGTACACAGATTAAATCTCCAGGAGAAAAGCCAACAGGTACCAACAAATCAATTTTCTGATATTATAGACAGTGTAAAAGCAATCTATGATCAATATTTATCAAGTAATTAAAACCAGGCTTAGCCATGGCCAGTAGGTAATGATAAGAACTGCGAGAAGCAGTACCAGCATGAACGGAATCGTGGCTTTATAAATTTCAATGATGGGTTTCTTAAATCTATATCCTGCAATGAACAAATTCATGCCTACAGGCGGGGTAAAGTATCCGATCTGCATATTGGCAAGAAAAATAATGCCAAGATGTATTGGATCAATGCCATATTCAAGTGCAACAGGCAGCAGCAGAGGAACCATAATTATTATAGCTGAGAAAATATCCAGAATGGCTCCGAGAATCAAAAGAAAAATATTTAAAAGAATTAAAAATAGAAGTTTGCTGCTCACAAAAGTTTGACAGAGCACGAACAATTTCATGGGAACTTCAGTATCAATCAGATAATTTGTAAAGGCGAGAGAAACTCCAAGAATCAGAAGAATCCCTCCCACCATAACCATTGACTCCCTGATTATGGAAGCAAGTTTGGCAAGTTTGATCTCCTTGTAAATAAAAACTTCCACAATTAATATATACATGGCAGTCACAGCTGCTGCTTCGGAAACTGCAAAAAAACCAGAATAAATACCTGTAAAAACAAAGAGGGGCAGGGGTATTTCCCAGATTGCTTCCCTTGTAGCTGACAATGCTGTTTTTAAACAAAAAGGTATTAAAGGAATCTGGTTGTTCCGATTGGCCCAGATACTCCAGAATGATAAAAGGATAATCATTAAAATAGCAGGTAAAATACCTGCAATAAACAGTTTTTCAATTGAAATTTCCTGACCTGAGCTCATCTGCTGGGCAATGACTCCGTAGAGGATCAAGGGAAGGGA
>JAQIBP010000055.1 GCA_027858995.1 Deltaproteobacteria bacterium
TTATTTACATGCTCTCGACTCCGGCTTTTCTGAACACTTATAAAAAAGGGGACTTCAAGCCGGAAGAAATCATGGAATTTGGAAAAGCCCATAAAATTGTCATCAATAAAATGATGGGACTGATCCTACCCCAAAAAAATTGGAGGATGAGTTAAACTATTTATGCCAGATATCCAGATTTTTAAATATAAATCTTGCCAAAAAGACAGCTCTTTGGTAATAAAACCTGTTTAAATATGATTTGATTTTAAATATGGCTGAAGGTTTAATTTCTATTGGATTATCAGCCTGAATTTCATAAATAAACAATTTCCTTGCCGGAGGTTTGCCCATGTCCAACATTTTACTTAATGAAGGATTATCCTTTGATGATGTCCTTCTAATACCTGATTATTCAGCCATTCTGCCAGATGAAGTACAAACCCGTACCCGCCTGACCAAAGAGCTTGAACTAAATATTCCCATTGTAAGTGCGGCTATGGATACGGTTACAGAAGCATTGACAGCAATAAGCATGGCAAGGTCAGGGGGCTTAGGATTTATTCACAGAAATTTAAGTATTCAAGAGCAGGCCATAGAAGTTGACCGTGTAAAAAAATCGGAAAGCGGGATGATTGTAGATCCTGTAACCATTAATCCTGATGTCTCCATTTCAAAAGTTCTGGAAATTATGGCAAAATACAGAATTTCCGGTATTCCTGTAATTGAAGGTGAAAAGCTTGTGGGTATTGTAACAAATCGGGATTTAAGGTTTGAAACCAATCTGAAAAAACCTGCCAAAGATGTCATGACCAGTGAAAATCTTGTTACGGTTCGTGAAAAATGCACACTTGAGGAATCTAAAAAACTGCTTCACAAACACAGGATTGAAAAACTTCTTGTTGTTGACAGTGAAGGCAAATTAAAAGGTTTGATAACAATAAAAGATATTGAAAAAATTAAAAAATATCCTAATTCCTGTAAGGATTCATTGGGAAGATTAAGGGCCGGAGCTGCTATCGGGGTTGGTTCCGACATGATGCAAAGAACTGAATCTTTATTAAAAGCAGGTGTTGATGCTCTTGTCATAGATACTTCCCATGGCCATTCAAAAAATGTAATTGATGCCATTAAAAAAATAAAACATGATTTTCCCAAAAGTCAGCTTATTGCTGGAAATGTGGCCACTGAGTCTGGAGCAAAAACCTTGATAGATGCCGGAGTTGATGCTGTAAAAATCGGTATTGGGCCAGGTTCCATCTGTACCACACGTATTGTTGCCGGAGTTGGTATCCCGCAATTGACAGCTATTGAAAACTGCAAAGAGATCTCTAAACAGAGTGGGGTTCCACTTATTGCAGATGGAGGCATTAAATTTTCCGGGGATATAGCAAAAGCTATTGGTGCGGGAGCTGACAGTGTCATGCTGGGAAGTCTTCTTGCCGGTACCCAGGAGAGCCCCGGAGAGATGGTTATTTATCAGGGCCGTTCCTATAAGGCATACCGGGGTATGGGTTCGGTGGAAGCCATGAAAAAGGGAAGTTCTGATCGCTACTATCAAAAAGATACTGGAGAGGATGATGATCTTGTACCCGAAGGCATTGTTGGCAGAATCCCTTTTCGAGGAACCATAAGGGAAAATATTGTACAGATGATAGGCGGTCTTAAAGCTGGTATGGGATATCTTGGTGCTGCCACAATTAAAGAACTTAAAGAGAAAGCAAAATTTGTCAAGATCAGTTCGGCAGGACTCAAGGAAAGTCATGTTCATGATGTTGTAATAACCAAAGAAGCACCAAATTACTGGGTTGAAAGAAGTTAGACATAAAAATGAGTGATCTGAAATCCCAATTTTACCACCTTCACCTTCATACTGAATATTCACTTCTTGATGGTGCCATAAGGATAGATTCCCTGTTTAAAAAATGTCATGAATACGGTATGGATGCGGTATCCATGACTGATCACGGCACCATGTTTGGTGCTGCTGCATTTTATGAAAAAGCGAAAAAAGAGTCTATAAAACCTGTTATCGGCTGCGAAGTCTATGTTGCTCCAAGGAGCTTAAATGACAGAACTCAAGTAGATCGCAAAGGCTTGCGCCATCTTGTACTTCTGGCAAAAGATCGTGAAGGCTATGCCAATCTCTGCAAACTGGTTTCCATAGCTCAGTTAAAAGGTTTTTACTATAAACCAAGAATAGACAAAGAACTTCTTACAAATTTTTCTAAAGGATTAATAGGTCTTTCAGCCTGCCTTAAAGGAGAGATATCACAGTATATTATTAACAATAAAATAGATGAGGCAGAAGATGCAGCCAGATTTTATCTGAATACCTTTGGTGAAAATAATTTTTTCCTCGAAGTTCAGGAAAATGGGATACAAATTCAGGATAAGGTAAATCAAGGTATGCTTGATATCAGTGAACGACTGTCCATACCAATGGTTGCAACTAATGACTGTCACTACCTTTCCAAAGGTGACGACAAAGCACATGAAATTCTGCTTTGCATACAGACCGGGGACACTTATAGCAATCCAGACAGATTTAAGTTTGATTCAGATCAATTGTATTTTAAATCCCCCCAGGAGATGATTGACTCTTTTGGGGATTATCAAGGTGCAATTGAAAATACCAGAGAGATAGTTTCAAGATGTAATGTTGAATTTGATGACAAGGTATATCATTTCCCAAGATATGCTACATCCGAAGATGAGTCAGAGGATAATATCTTTAAATCAAAGGCCATGCAGGGTTTTGAAGAAAAGCTTAAAATCATTAAGAAGTCAAATCCAGATATTGATGAACAGGCTTACAGGGACCGTCTTGATTATGAGATCAATATTATCCTTAAAATGGGATTTCCCGGTTATTTTTTAATTGTTGCAGACTTTATAGAGTACGCAAAAAAAATCAATGTACCTGTTGGTCCCGGCAGGGGATCAGCAGCAGGATCAATGGTAGCATATGCCATGGGTATAACAGCTCTGGACCCTATAGAACACGGACTGATCTTTGAAAGATTTTTAAACCCTTCGCGAATGAGCATGCCTGATATTGACGTTGATTTTTGTATTGAAGGCAGGGACAAGGTTTATAAATATGTTGTGGAACGTTATGGCGGGTCAGAGTATGTCTGCCAGATAATCACCTTTGGAAAACTCAAGGCAAAAGCTGTTATCAGGGATGTTGGAAGAGCAATCGGCGTTCTTCTTTCAGAAGTTGATGAAATTGCCAAAATGATACCTGATAATGCTAAAAATCTGACAAAAGCCATGGAAGATGTACCGGCAATCCAGGAAAAATGCAGCGAATCTGAAGAAAAAACCCAGATGCTTGAAATTGCTCTTCTACTGGAGGGTCTGCCAAGACATGCCTCCACCCATGCTGCAGGTGTAGTGGTTTCTGATAAACCGTTAAACGAATATCTTCCAGTATATAAAGGCAAGGAGGGTGAAACTCTTACTCAGTTTGACATGAATTATGTTGAAAAACTGGGATTGGTTAAATTTGATTTTCTGGGATTGAGAAATCTTACTGTTATAAAAAATTGTATCAAGTTAATTGAAAAACAGGAAAAGAGACCCCCGGATATTTTAAATCTTGATTACAAAGATGCCAAAACTTTTGAAATGCTGCAAAAAGCTGATACCACAGGCGTGTTTCAGCTTGAAAGCAGTGGTATGAAAGATCTGATTTCAAGACTTAAACCTGCTAGTTTTTCCGATATAGTTGCCCTTGTAGCATTATATAGACCAGGTCCCCTTGACAGTGGCATGGCAAACTCATATGTGGACAGAAAACATGGGCTTGAAAAGGTGGTTTATCTTTTTGATGAACTTGAACCTGTATTAAAAGAGACCTATGGAGTTATTCTTTATCAGGAACAGGTCATGAAGATTGCTTCTGTTCTTGCCAATTATTCCATGGCTGATGCAGACGGCCTTAGAAAGGCCATGGGCAAAAAAATAGTTGCCATGATGGAAGAACATAGAGAGCTGTTTTTAAAAGGAGCCAGCGAAAATAATCATGACCCCAAGAAAGCTGCCGAATTATTTGATTTAATGGAAAAATTTGGTGGTTATGGCTTTAATAAATCCCATAGCGCTGCCTATGCTCTCATTGCCTTTCAAACTGCTTATTTAAAGGCAAATTTCACTCTTGAGTTCATTGCAGCTCTGATGACCAGCGAAAAAAACAATTCAGATGCAGTTATTAAATATATGGATGAGTGCAGGAGTCATAAGATCAAAGTTCTGCCGCCGGATGTCAATGAAAGTGATGCCAACTTTAATGTATCTGACGGATGTATAAGATTTGGCCTTGCAGCAGTAAAAAATGTTGGTGCAGCAGCTATTGATTCAATTATTGAGTCAAGAGATAAAAATGGAAAATTTGAAACTGTTTATGATTTTTGTGAACAGGTCAATACTGGCAAGGTTAATAAAAAAACCCTTGAAGCCTTAATAAAGTGCGGGGCATTTGATTCAACTAAAGCCATGCGTTCACAGTTAATGGTCGTTCTTGAAGATGCCCTTGATCATGGATCAAGAATACAAAAAGAGAAGGCAGATTCCCAGCTTGATTTGTTTGCAGATACAAATATGGGTGCTTCAATTCCGGTGAGCATCCCTAAATTACCTGATATTGATGAGTGGGATGAAAATCAACTCTTAATTTATGAAAAGGAGTCTCTCGGGTTTTATATATCAGGCCACCCCCTTGATAGATATGAAAAAATCATTCAGCAGTATACCAGCGTAAACAGTGTGAGTATTCAAGATATTGCTGATGGGAAAATGATTCGCATGGCAGGGGCAATAAAGATCCTTAAGCTTCATAAGACCAAAAAAAGTGATATGATGGCGTTTTGTGCCATTGAAGATAAGTCTGGTTCAATTGAGATTGTGGTATTTCCTGAGCTGTATGCTAAAAATCATGTTATTCTGTCCGATGAACTTATTGTCATAGTAGAAGCCAAAGTTCAGAAAAAAGAGAACATTGTAAAATTAATTGCTGCTAAAATTGTTCCCATTGAACAGGCATGTAAAAAGTGGACCAATGGTGTCTTGATTAACTTAGATTCTAAAAACCACTCTTCAGATACACTTAAAAAAATCAAAACCACTCTTCAAAAATATCCTGGTGATTCAACCACTTGTTTGAAAATTAAAATCAATAGTAAAATTCCTGTAATAGTGAAACTTGGTGATGAATATAAAACCAGCAGTGATCCTGATTTTTTCGATGAGATATCAAAAATTGCAGGCAGTGAGAGTATTGAAGTCAGATGTGCTCCAATCAAAGAACCGCCCAGAAAAAATAAACCCTGGCTTAAAAATAATTCTTAATTACCAATACTTGGATTATTGACAATCTTCCTGCTGCTAAAATTTCCTTATTCAAAATCATCAAGATTGAGAGTATCAAGATCTGATAAATCCATATCCTTTAGTAGATCCTCGTCATCAGCTATAATATCATCATTTGCAATATCAGGCCTGTTTTTTTTAGTGCTTCTATTTTTGATACCAATGGTTTGTTTTTTAGAAAAAAAATAATTTTTCAACATTATACCGGACATATAGAGTATGAATCCAACCCCGGCAACATTCAGCACTATGATACTTATTCCAATAATTTTTCTAAGCAGCATATGATTTAGTAATTAATTTTTAGGCTTCTGACCTTTAACCTGAAGGTCAGAAACTAGGTTATTTTCAAATTTTAATTACGAGTTCCCACTTATTGTTTGAAAATTCATAATTTAAAATAGATTAATAGTTTGACGTAAAAAACTTTTATGTTTATATATAATCTTTATAAATGACACAAGGTTTTAGAATTTTTTTTGAAAGGAATACAGATGAGCTGGTTTGGTAAAATGGTTGGAGGAACAATAGGATTTGCTTTAGGAGGACCCATTGGTGCAGTTGCAGGAGCTGCATTCGGACATACATTTGTGGATAAAAAAGAGCAGGCATATCTCTCATCAAGACCAGGATCAGGAATGGGTGCTAGGGAGACTCTATCTTCCAATGAACAGGCCCAGCTTGTTTTTTTTACAGCTGCTTTTTCCATGCTTGCAAAAATATGCAAAGTAGATGGTCAAATAACAGATAAAGAGATCAATGCCGTCAATGTATTTATGCAACATGACCTTCAGCTTGATTTCAACTCCCAGCAGACAGCGCAGAATATTTTCAGGCAGGCTGTCAATTCCAATGAAAGTTTTGATGCATTTGCCATGCAGTTTTATTCAGTTTTCAGAACCCAGCCCAATATTATTGAGCTTATGATGGATGTATTGCTGCGGGTCTCTGCTGTAGATGGTTCTATTTCAAAAGAAGAAGAGCACATACTTTTAACTGCTGCAAAAATTTTTAATTATTCAAATAATGACTATGAAAGGCTTAAATCAAAATATGTTAAAACTGCCAATAAATATTACGCTGTTTTAAAATGTGATAAAAGCTCAACCAATGAAGAGATAAAACAACAGTACAGAAAACTTGCCAATGAATATCATCCTGACAAAATTGAAGCAAAGGGGCTTCCCGAAGAGTTTATTAAATTTGCCAATACTAAATTTAAAGAAATCCAGGAAGCCTATGACAACATAAAAAAAGAGAGAGGAATTTAATCTATTAAAA
This sequence comes from Deltaproteobacteria bacterium, assembly GCA_027858995.1. GTDB lineage: Bacteria > Desulfobacterota > Desulfobacteria > Desulfobacterales > Desulfobacteraceae > Desulfobacula. Next base: position 6,634 of record JAQIBP010000055.1, read on the forward strand.
AAGGCCTTTTTCCTGAGCTATCTTCATATAAGTATCCATAAGTTTTGCCGGAGGTTCTATTTTCTCTGTTTCTTTCTTATCTGCAAGAGAGATGGCATCAAACTCACATGCTGTGACACAGAGACCACACCCTATACACCTGTCAAGATTAACCATTGCAACAATATCTTCTTGATCCATTTCAATGGCATCCATGGGGCATATCTCTTCACAGGCCTGACACCCTGTACATGCGTCATGATCAGCAACAGCCTGAAAATTTGAACTGACAACTTTTGCAGGTTCTTCAAGCTCTTTTATATTTTTCAGAATCTGGCAGCAGCAGTCGCAGCAAAGACAGATATTGATAGGTTTTTTTGCATTGGAAGGCTGAGGCACAAGACCTTGTTTTACTGCTTTTTGAACAATATCAAGTGCCTCTTCATGGGATATTGTCCTGCCAATCCCGCGGCTTTCATAGATATATGCACCACTTCCGAATATCAGGCATGCCTCCATTAATTTACCGCATCCCTTGTCCATGATTTCATGTTCCTTCCTGCATATACAGGGAGCCACAAGTATCTTTGACTGGGATTTGATTATATTTTCAACCTCTTCATAATCCATAATATTTAATTCAGTGTTCACAGCTTTTCCAACCGGTACTACTCTTAACTGCTGGGTTTTGTGCTTATACTGATCTTTCATAAGATATGGGACATATTCATTAAAATCTTCAATCAATTCTTTGGTAAGTCGATTTACCTGATATTCCCATATACCCACAACAAAATGCAAAAGCATAAAAGTATTAACACCTTCTTGATTAACATGGAGGATCAATCCTTTTACACTCATCTCAATTAGCATGGGTTCAATCTTGTTTGCATCTTTGCCAGCTCTTTTTGCAATCTCCTCAACTGGTTCAAGCATTAAAACAAGTGATAAAGCAAGTTCTGCCTCTTCTAAGGTAAAAAGCTGCTTTAAAATTCTAAGTTCAACTCCTGATTTTGTTTCAGGATAGCCGCTTGGTGTATTATCAAGATGAAGAGCAAGTTTTTTGTAAACATTTTGTCGAGTAGACATCTATTTCCTCCTATACTTAAACGTATTATTCGTGAGGAAATGACACCCCTCACAGAACCCGCCGTGCGGTTTTCCCGCAACGGGCTCTTCGCTAATAT
>JAQIBP010000073.1 GCA_027858995.1 Deltaproteobacteria bacterium
GGAAAAAAGGTCCAAAAGGAAGCTGAAAAAAGGAGTGAAGAGTAACACCTCCTGCATTAATGGCAGCAACTCCTGTTGGAGCAGTTACAATCATCCTTTTGATGCCATTTTTGCTCAAATTGCGCAGGAATGTGGTTTTACCGGTGCCGGCCTTACCTGTCAAAAAAATATGATTATCAGTGTATTGAACAAAATTCCATGCTATCTTAAGCTCATGGTTTTTATAATTTTTTGTTAAATAATCAGCCATGAAATTATTTATAGAACAGGAGTGCTATAAAATCAATATTACAATCCTTTTTCCGGTTTGAAAACAACAACGTTTTTGACGTTAATTATAAGGTTACAGATGCAGCCAAAGGGCTTTGTGTTTCTTGTAAAACACTATCAGCACTGTTAAATGGGCGTTTTGGCATTTCTCCTGAAATGGCCATTCGCCTTTCAAAAGGATTTGGTGGCAGCGCTGAGAGTTGGCTGATTCAGCAAAGCCAGTATGATCTTTGGAAGGCTTTACAAAATCAAAGCAAAATCAAAGTCAAAGCATTCGTATAAAAACCAGTGTATGGATAATCTTGACTGCCTGTTCATTTTTTTAAGTTATCGCTTCCCATGATACTGAAAAAACCAGAATTATAGACACAGTCTTTTCCCAATTTCTAATTTATAAATCTATAAAAATAAGGAGTATTGGACTATAGATTTTGAATACAAAGCAACGCCCTCAAATTCTGAATCGCACTAAGAACTGGAAAAAGAAGTCAACACCTTTTGATTAAGGGCTTTCAGAGACTGTATATAGACACATTACGGGATTTCTGTAATAAAAACCAGCTTTCCTGCTATATTCGATTATGTAACAACTGATGCCAATCCAGAATTAATTGTTCGACCTTCTTTTATGTACTTCCATTCTTTTGTTGCTTTATCCTTCCAATACTGGGTGGCCTTATTATCAATTTCTTTAACTATAAATGATTAACAAAACAAAAAAACAACTCATAGGTTCGTTGCACTAGGTTATTGACTCTATCAATGATATTTCCATCTCTGTGTATTGTTATTTTGCCAGATGAATTCAGAATTCAAATCCTTTAGGCGGTTTATAACTTCCGTTCATTCTTTCAAGCAGCTTTGCAAATTGAATAGACGTATAGTCCTCTAAATATGGTCCAATAATCTGGACACCTACTGGTAATCCACTGGGCGTAAAGCCGATGGGAGCCACCGTAGAAGGTAAATAAGAGACCAGACTTAACGAGTTCCAGGGACCAACCACGTCCCAATAATTCAATGTTTCATTGTCAAACTGTATAGTCCGGGATGCGAGTTTAGTGTGATCATGATTGTGAGCAGCGATCCTGGCAACTGGACATAATAGTACATCAATATCCTGAAAATAGTCTTCCCATTTTTGTCTCATGATAGCTCGTTCTTCATTAAGTTTGTTCCAATCACGATGAGTTCCGGTCATTGCTCGCACCCATCTGGCTGTCGGACTATGATAATCGTCTTTAAGTGTCTTTACTTGACTCATGGCCCATTCATACTTTCCTGATGGTGGAAAATGGCTTGAAGTAGCTGTTTCCAAGTCACCTCTTAACCAGTGACTTTGTTTCAAATCAATATCAGGCTTTTTGTCTTTAAGGTTGACTCCTGTTTTAGTCAATTCAGTGACCATTTTCTGCAAACAATTTCCCACATCGTTGTCCGGAGGATAAAGTGAATCATCAATCCACAGCCCAACTCTAAACTCTTTCAGCTTTGACTTGCGTGAATCAGGGAGTTTGATCTTGATAGCTTTACGTTGATAAGAAGGAGGAGCGACGATAACATCCATTGCCAGCTTTAAATCATCAGCACTTCGTGCAAGTGGACCTTTAACTGCTAGATCTATATCCGCGGGATAATTTGAATGTTTTGTTTTCCAGGGTTTTTTCCCACCATGCATAGAGACAATATTGTAAGTCGGTTTATGCCCATAGACGCCACAGAAATGAGCCGGGAGACGAATCGAACCTCCTATATCATTTCCAATTTCTAATCCAGTTAATCCAGCAGCAAGAGCAGCGGCTGAGCCACCGGATGAACCGCCTGGAGTCTTTGTTATGTCCCATGGGTTGTTCGTTTGACCAAAAACATCATTAAAGCTTTGAGTATCCTTTCCAAAAGCAGGTAAATTGGTTTTGCCAAATATAATAGCACCGGCATCTAAAAGGGACTGTACAACATCAGCGTTTTTAGTTGGTCTGTAGTTTTTAAAATAAGAAGATCCATAAGTGGTTAACATCCCAGCAACTTCAATGTTATCCTTGATCGTCATGGGAAGACCGTGCAATGGCCCCCAAGTCTCACCTCTACTTAGGGCTTCATCAGCTTTTTGAGCTCGTTTCAAAGCACCTTCAAAATCTGTTGTAACAACAGCATTTAATTTTGTATCTAAGCGCTTATGTCTATCTATGAAATACTTCAACAATTCAGTTGCACTAGTCTTTTTATTTTTGATTGCCTTGACTAAGCTTGTTGCCGAGTAACTTCCAAGACCAGGCATATCACTGGTTTTTGCAAAACTCGTTGCCGCCGGGCTACTATTCAATAAGCCCTCAGCAGAAACCATCACACCTGCCATCAAAAGTTTATTAAACTACCTTCGTGTCATTGTTTTATCTATCAAAATTGCAGCTTCCTCAATGAATGCTAACACTGGTTTCCCGCAGCCCACACAGAATTGGAACCGCAAGGTTATAAGGTTTTGAAACATCGGGTAAATAGGTTTAAATCTTGAATATCAATGAGGCTTACAAATGTAAAGAACTATCCCGCAGAGATTACATTTTAAGTACTTAACTTGAATGACCCAAAGTCACTACTTGCATCAATGTTGATGATCAAAATAATTATGTATTCGAATGATATCCTTGAGCCAAATGAGTAATGCCATGGTGTTTAATGATGGTATTATGTGTGACGAGTAAAATTTAAAAGAGAGTCACGACTACCAAAAGAAGTGCTTAGCATCAGGACTTGACCGGCAGTGAGGTTTCTAACGTGTATCGCACTGTTTACAATTCCTAACAAATTGAATTTTTCAAAGGTGTTCAATTCTGGCTATAGTCCAAACCCGGCAAACAGCTTGAAATGAGAAAAAATATCCTTCTTCAATTCAATCCTCTTCATGTTCAATATCCCCATCCCCATAGTCCCAGATTATATCTGAACAAAGAACGTCAAACCATTTTTTAAACATTTGATAACCCCGTTTCTTTGGCCACTCATCAGGATTCGTAGTCCAGGATTCAAGCTGTTCGTCAAATATTTCTTTGTAAACCTTTTTCACATAGGTTTCATAATCAATTTCATCGTATTTATCAGGGATTAAAATTGTAGTCGCTTGATTACCGTCAAATTCATGCACGTTCTCAAAACTGTTTATCCAATCAGCATAGGGTTGCCTGGGGATGATGGTGATTGCTGTCCTGTTAATTGTTTTCATTTTTATATCTCTCCTCGCTGTATCATGTAATCCTTTAATATGATTTTCTTTGTTTTTTCCTGAATTGACCTCTGAATTAGAACGATGGTTTTCAATACTTTTTCGGATTTCGGTGCGTTTCTCTTCAGATAGATACATTAAGATCTCCTGTTTCAGGTTATGACGAATATGGGACTGAGATTGTTAATGGTTTATTGCACTTTGGGGAGGGAATTTCAAGGCTAAAATCAAAAAGATTCTTCCCCATTTCTTAATCGATAATCATGCAAATCGTATACTTATTACCCGATCAATTTTTTAACTGTATAATAAGTATCCATTATTATATTCGTATAAACCTTTATGCAATTCCTTTGAAATAAAACAACTCTTTTAATATCAAACGCTTAAAAATATTTTTTATTAATTTTAAACCTCGGCATCCATGTTGCATTTATAATTTTACGAATTACAAATAAACTAAGGGGGATTTATGTCAAAATTTAAATATTTCAGCATATTATTTTTAATCGTGCTTCTTTCTTTGACATTATCTGGTTGTTTTTACGCAAGAGGATTCAATGGCGGCTATCATCATAGCAATTATCATTATAACTCATATAATGCTCCATCTGACGGGAATTACCATAGGCATAACAATCATAGAAATTATGATAGAAAATATTACAGGAGATAGCTATGTGGCACTCAGCAAATTGGGGTGATGGATTTTGTAATGGTGTATCATTTTTTGGTTTTGGACACGGTTTCTTTGGATGGATATTCCCGTTATTATTCTGGGGTCTGATCATCTATGGAGTCATATCAATTATACGACGATTAATTTCCAGAAATCAATATTTAAAACATGAAAGCGCTTTAGATATTTTGAAGAAAAGATATGCTTCTGGGGAAATAAATGGACAAGAGTTTTCTAAAATGAAGGCTGCTCTTGCAAGCAACTGAAAAGACCAGTCACAAGATAGACCTGGTCGTTATTGTTCAATAATCTTGGCCACTTGAATTTCTTTATCATTAAAAGAAATAGAGCGAGGAGTTTCTTCTCCTCTGTATTCAGAATAGCATTTGACTTTGATTTTTATAATGTTTTGAATGCTTGTACATTCGTACAATTCATTTAAATTATCACTTTTCTATAATCCCAGATCTTCATTTATTAATACAATTTTTGTTCTCTTTTCAGGAAATGACTTTTGTGTGATTGTCCATGTATTACAAATTCTGGCGCTGCTTTTACATTCTGAACACACGCCGGTTTTAATGCATGGTGTTTTCATATCAAGACGCATGATATTAGCAGGGGCAACAAAGTCTTTAATTCGAACCATAGCAGATTCTATATCAGGAACAATTTTATTCCTACCAGTAAGAACCAGGACATTCTTTGGACCGAACGTAAGGGCGCCAACCCTATTACCAATCATATCGAGATTAACAAGACATCCATCTTCAGTTATAGAATTGGTTCCAGTTATAAAAAGATCTGTTAAAAGGGCTTCTCGTCTCAGTTGTGTCTTTTCATCATTTGATAGAGATTTATCATATGTATCAAGAACCTTGAAATCCTTTTGATCTTTAAGCGTATCATAAAGACCCGTTCCCACAAACGTCATGGAACCACCCCATGATATACTTTTGATATCTATTGTCGGTATGATATTTTCTAAAACGATTTTTGAAGCATCAACCGAATTGTCAGCAATAAATACTTCAAAATTATTTGATTCAAGCGCTTCTTTTACATTTTCAAGTTTAAGTTTCCAGAAATTATCAATTGGATTTTTCATTATTTTTTTCCTTTATTTATAAATCTGATTCTAACTGTTAATATAATTTGGTTTTGATAATAATAAAAACCGTACTGGAAATAAAGTGTTTTTAAATTTATTAATTAAAAAGACCTTTTCATAAAGGGGGAAAATCAATGGCACATAACTGTGACAATTGCGGTTTCAGGGCAAAATATGATAATAATCCAAAATCATTTTTAGGACGAATATGGAGATGGCATACAGGGTGGTGCCCGGGATGGAAAAAATACATAACATCTCTGCCAACTGAGGAACGAGTCAAATTGGCAAAAAAGTATGATATGAAAAAATATCAGTAAATAAAGGACCATCATGCCCCCTAAAACTTTCAATTGCAAACAATGTGGTCACTGCTGTCTCAATCTCAGCGATGCGTTTCAAACAAGTGTTAGTGATGAAGATATAGCAATGTGGAGAATAAAAGGACGGTTTGATATTCTGGAGTGGGTTCATCCAATACCCCTTGGTGAAGATCATTATATTTATGATATTTGGATTAATCCGAAAACTGGTGATGATGTGTGGCGGTGCCCCTGGTTGAGGAAACTTCCAAAGCAGGATAAATACATTTGCCGGATTCATGATGTAAAACCAGAACATTGCCGGAAATATCCAAAATCAAGACAACATGCTGAGGAAACTGGGTGTAGAGGTTTTGAGTAGGTGAGTTTGAATTCTGAATTATCCAGTTTGATTCCGGGCATGACCAAGTTTCTTTTACTTTTTTTCTCCTGAAAGATGCTTTGCAAGACGCTTCCCAAGTCCAATAATGGTTGTTGTTGGAGGCATTCCCCAAGCTTCAGGCATAACCCATCTTTTTGAATTTCAGGGAAAAATAGCCTGAAAAAAGCAAAAATCAGTTTTTTCAGAAAAAATAATTCCATGATTTTAGTGTGTTATGATTTAGAAAAGGTCAAAATAGC
>JAQIBP010000121.1 GCA_027858995.1 Deltaproteobacteria bacterium
TATTGTTTACCATCTTTTCTGCTTTTGATTGTTGTTCTTCTAATATACATGCAGAGTATTAAATCAGGAAAATCCGGTTTTGTCAACAATTAAATTATTTTATGGCACTACTTTCGCTATTTTGACCTTTTCTAAATCATAACACACTAAAATCATGGAATTATTTTTTTTGGCAAGACTGAATTTTCCATTTTTTAGGCTGTTTTTCCCTGAAATTCAAAAAGATGGGTTAGTGATTTAAAATATATTGATTCCCACCTCTTAATGTCATTTTCTGTTTTGGTTTGTGTGGGTGTGGCGACTGCTCTTATACCAGAAAACCTAACCTCATTTAGTATCAGCTTAGTTTCATTAGATAGCATTAGACGTTTTTGTCTCGATAGGTTTTTATATGCCAGGCTGAGGTGTGGAATTAATGAGAACGATTGTGTCGTATAATGTTTTATAAATGAGTTAGACATAGATGCTAATTCTTTAGTAGTTTCAAAAGAAATAAACAAAGTTTTTGTAAATATCTCCCCGGTTCTAATTGAAAGTGCTTTTAGATGAATTTCGGGAAAATTAGTTGCTATTTGGTTTATTGCCAATCTGATGGAGTGCGACTTAGCTTCTCCAGAATAAATGGTTAAATGCGGCTCAAATTTGCTGGAATTTAGTTCTAGTGCTATCTCCCTGACTTGTTTCGAAAGTATTTTTTTATGCTCATCACATGGAATAAGCCAAATTGAACACTTTGTTGTTTTTTTTATAATGTACATTTCTCTTTAAAATTCAAGGCAGTGGAAATTTCAATATAGGATGCTCCCTGCTTGATACCAAAACTTCCCGCAAGAATTATAATCAGGGTATCATCTTTAAACTTTTTTCTATTTAATAGTGTGCATATGGAATTTCTTAAAGCAATCGTGGAGCCAGAATCGAATTCAATAAAATCCGGGGAAACACCAAAGGAGAGAGAAAGCTGCCTCATTACATGTTTATTGTAGACCTGGGCATAGATTGGATTATCACCTCTGTAGGCTGCAAGGGCAAGAATGGAATTTCCAGTCATGGAATCAGCCACAATAGCCTCTGTATTCAATCTCAATGAAGCTTTTACCGCTGCCTTGGCAAGGTAGTCAGTTATTTTATCATCAAGTGTATAGGGGACATTAATAAAAGAGCTTCTATTGATTTCAACTTCCCTTGCAATGCTTCTCATTGTTCTTACAGCAAGTTCAGGATATTTCCCGCTGGCTGTCTCTCCTGAGAGCATTATGGCATCAGCATTATCAAGGCAGGCATTTGCAACATCTGACACTTCTGCTCTTGTGGGTCGAGGAGAGTTAATCATGGAGTGCAGCATCTGGGTTGCAACAATCACAGGTCGTCTTTTTTCAATACAGGTCTTTATTATCTGTTTTTGAATCAAGGGAATTTTTTGTGTTGGGATTTCCACGGCAAGATCACCCCTGGCAATCATTATTCCGTATGCATGGTCAATGATTTGATTGATGTTTTCAACGCCTTGTGAATTTTCAATTTTAGCAATAATTTTTATGGGAGATTTTTTTCCATCAAGAATCTTTTGAACTGCAATGACATCATCTGAATTTCTTACAAAAGAGTGAGCAATAAAATCAAGATTCTCATCTGCTGCAAATTTTATAAAGCCGATATCTTTTTTACTTAAAGCTGGCAGAGTTACATGAACAGATGGGATATTAAGGCTTTTCCTTGCATTGATCACTCCATCATTTTCAACGCGGCAGTTTAAATACACTTCATTTTTATCCACAACTTCAAGGGCAATATATCCATCATCAATCAGTATGGAGCTGCCAACAGGAATATCTCTTACAATGTGTTCATAAGATACACAAATAACATCGTTTTTTGAAATATCTCTGGGTGCGCCTTTAATTTTTATGATGTCACCGTGTTCAACAACCAGGGGTTCGTCATTGTCACAGGTTCTGATTTCAGGACCTTTGGTATCCAGAAGAATACCTATTGTATCAGATACTTCTCTAGTATTTATAATAATCTGCCTTGCATCATCATGGGTTATGTGTGCAGTATTGAGCCGCACCACATTCATACCTTCATTAAAAAGGCTTTGAATAAATTCAGGTGAACAGTTTAAACTGGATATGGTTGCAATTATTTTAGTTTTGCTGAGCATGAATAAAGCCTTCTTTAGAGCAGATATTGATGACAAAATTTTCAAGGGCTGTTTTTTCATTAAAAGATGATGATTTCATCTTATAATCCATGTCACTTAAAAAAATCAGTGCCTGGTTTAACTCTTTTTGTGAAAAATTTTCTGATTTTTGGAATGTCTGGAATACAGGATATGCATTCTTAGGATTTGGAGCAAGCAAAAGTTCGTTTTGTTTTGTTTTTTTTTTAGAATCATGATTTAAAAAAGATTCATTGAGTTCTTTGATATCTCTTTTAGTCTTTTTATCATATTCAACAATTTTTGGGAGAATGGATTGTTTAAAGACATTAAAACCCATTTTTTTAATGCCAAGAGTTTTACTGCGGCTGATTTGCTGTGCGCAGCATTTTACCAATATCAGTTTTCTTATCTGGTTTTCCATAGATCTTAAAAGCTGTAAAATATGAAAGCCTTTATTAAGAAGAGAATTAAAATAAAAAAGTGTTTTTTCTGTATCTTTTTCCATTAAAGCATTGGTCAGATTGAAAATCGGATCTGTTTTATCACGGCTTATTACTTTTTTTACATCTGCATTTGTTATATTTGGGTTTTTGCCGGTATAGACAATGAGTTTTTCTAAGTTCCTGGAAAAGAGTTCAAGATCAAATCCTGTTAAGTCAACAAGAGAAGTAAAAGCCCTGGGTTCCAGATTTTTGTCTGCCCTTGAGAGAACCTTACGGGCAATGGTTTGTAATACTGCTCTCTGCTCATCAATATCAGCTTTTCTTGAACCCGAGGCAACCTGGCAGTCAATAATTAAGGCTTTATTTTTTATCTCTTTAAATATTTTTTTTCTTTTATCAACAAGATTTGCTGTGAGAATCAGATAGTGGTTTTCAGGAATGCCTTTTTCAATAAAGTCCATGAAATGATCAAGTTCTGACTGTGAGAAAACAATCTCATTGGTTTTTGTTTTTGATTGAAAAAGAGGAATTTTTTTTACTAATATAACTTTTCTTGACAAGGAAAAAGAGAAGGTGGATACCTGTTCTATGATTTCACCCATGGTAACAGAACCGCCTTCAAGGGTTTCCAGAGCAAACTTGTCATGGTTACTGCCGAGAAGAAACAAAGAGATGCTGTCAAGAGCTTGTTTCTGCAGATATTGTTCCCCATGAATAAAAATAAGGTTAGAAAAGGCTTTGCTATCGGCTGAACCTAAAAAATGCTCTACTTTATTATGTTTAATGATTTGATTTTGGGCCATGGGAAGATCTTGAAAGTTTAATTAAGATAACAAAGGCAATTAAAGAGACCATAAAGCCTATACCTTGAGACATGGAGATAAAATCAAAGATAAAATCCCCTCTAAAGTCTCCCCGGAAAAATTCAATAATGGACCGGAACAGTGAATAGAGTATGATATAAATTAAAAATACCATACCATCAAATTTTTTGCGCTTTTGCAGCCATAAAAGAGTAAAAAAGAGAATCAGATTTGATATCATTGAATAGATCTGGGTGGGGTGTAAAAAAATATTGAGGGGAGCAAGACTATTAGAGTCGGTAAATTTAATGGCAATGGGCAGATCACAAACCTTTCCATAGCAGCATCCTGCAAAGAGGCACCCTATTCTTCCAACGGCATGACCCAGTGCAATACCAGGGGCAATAATATCGGCAGTTTGGAAGATACTAAGATTTTTTTTCTTGAAATAGATAACACAGGCTGTAACAGCAGCAATAAATCCGCCAAAAAAGACAAGTCCCCCGTTCCATATATGAAAAATACCCCAAAGGTTATCTTTATATGAATTAAAATTGATTATAACATATAAAAGTCTTGCTCCTACAATGGCGGATATAAGAATTACAAAAAAGATATCTGTGATGATTTCCGCAGATATGCCATGAGGCTTTGCATTAATTTTTGAAACCTGCATTGCAGTTAAAAACCCGAGAGCTACAAAAAGCCCATAGGTGTAAAGATTAAAACTGCCTATATTAATTAGTATCGGATGCATAAATTATAATTTTAAAAATCCGGGATTTTTTTAAATATAATATGGTAAATTAAAATTCCCATGCCAATGCTTATGGCACTGTCTGCAATATTAAATGCAGGCCAGTGATAAGTTCCCATGTAAAAATCAAGAAAGTCCACAACTTTTCCATATATAAACCTGTCAATTAGATTTCCAACTGCACCGCCAAATATGAGTGCAAGCCCAATTGATAAAAAAATAAAATTTTCTGCGTATTTTTTATAAAACCACAAAATTAACAAAGCAACAATTGAATAAACAAATAGAAATAAAAATTTTCTTACACCGGGAGAGATTGAGGCAAAAAAGCCAAAGGCTCCGCCAGGGTTTAAAATATGGGTGATATTAAAAAAATTTTTAATCACAATAATCTTATCATACAAAGCAATATTTATTTTGATAATATATTTGGTTAGTTGATCAGCAAATATAATAGATCCGCTGATTAAAATTAATCTTGTCCAGATATTTTGGCCCATCAGGTTCAATCTACAATATCTTTTTTAAAACTTTACTGCATCTTTCACATGCAGTGGGATGCTCATTGTCACTGCCTATTGTTTCATCAAAACGCCAGCATCTTTCACATTTTACGCCTGCGGCTTTATGCACCATGATGGCAAGACCTTTCATCTCTTTTCCCTGATATGCTGCATCATCTATGGTATCCACAAGCACAGTTTTTGATACTATGAAAATATCATTAAGGTTTTTCACTGAATTTTCCAATAACAACTTCAGATCTGTATCCGGCAGTTTAATCTCAAGGAAGGCATCAAGGGGATGTCCGATTAATTTTTTCTTTCTTGCTTCTTCAAGGGCTTTTGTAACTTCAGCTCTTAAGCTTCTGATACTTTCCCATGTTTGAGCAAGTTCATCATCTTTCCATTGAATATCAAGTTCAACCATGGGTTCAAGATGGATACTCTCTTTTTTATCATAACCATGCGGCATGTGCTGATAAATTTCATCTGCTGTAAAAGGCAGAATGGGAGCCATGATTTTTACAATGCTGTTCAGGATGATATACATTACACTCTGGGCATCACGGCGCAATGGATCATCTTCAGGAGAGGTGTAGAGTCTGTCTTTTATAATATCAAGATAAAAAGAGGAGAGGTCAACTGTGCAGAAGTTATGAAGAGTATGATAAATTTTATGAAACTCATATTTCTCATATGAGTCAAGGGATCGTTTGACCACATAATGAAGCCTGTGCAGGATAAACCTGTCAAGCTCAGACATATTTTTGACATCTCTTAAATCCTTTGTGACGTCAAAGTTATTAAAATTACCCAGCATAAACCTGCATGTATTTCTTATGCGGCGATATGCATCTGAAATCTGTTTTATAATATTGTTAGACATGGAGACATCACCAGTATAATCTGCCGAAGCCACCCAAAGTCTTAACACATCAGCCCCGTATTGTTTTATAACTGTATCAGGAGCCGCAACATTGCCCACAGACTTGGACATTTTATGACCTTTTTCATCCACAATAAAACCATGGGTGAGGACAGATTTGTAAGGAGCTTTGCCAGTTCTTCCAACAGAGGTCAGCAAAGAGGAGTGAAACCAGCCCCTGTGCTGATCACTTCCCTCAAGATACATGTCAGCAGGTCTGTATAGATTGTCTCTCTCCTTGAGAACAGCAGCATGACTTACTCCTGAATCAAACCACACATCAAGGATATTATTGTCTTTCTCAAAATCCTTTGATCCGCACATTTCACACTCTGCATTTTCAGGCATTAAAAATTTTGCATCTTTTTCAAACCAGATATCAGAGGAGTGCACTTTAAATAATTCATGGATTTTATCCACAGACTCCCTTGTTACATAAACATTAGAACACTCTTTGCAATGGAAAACAGGAATTGGTACACCCCAGGAGCGCTGTCTTGAAAGACACCAGTCAGGCCTGTTTTCGATCATTGAATAGATTCTCTCCTGGCCCCATGACGGAATCCACTTAACATTCTTAATTTCATCAAGAGTTTTTTGTCTAAGATCAAGTTTATCCATTGAAATAAACCATTGTGGTGTTGCCCTGAAAATTACTGGTTTTTTGCATCTCCAGCAATGGGGGTAGGAGTGTGACAGGTTTTCATTTTTGAGCAGTAAATTCAGTTCATCTAATTTTTCATTAATGGTGGCATTTGCTTTAAAAATAAATTGGCCGTTAAAATGTTCAACCTCTTTTGTAAACACACCATTGTCGCCAATAGGTGAATAACACTCAAGTCCATATTTTTTCCCCACAATATGATCATCTGCACCATGCCCGGGAGCTGTGTGAACACAACCGGTTCCAGCTTCAAGGGTTACATGGCTGCCAAGCATGATCAAAGAATCCCTCTCATAAATCGGGTGTTTACACTTTTTGTTTTCAAGCTCCGTGGAAGTAAATTCCTTTAAAATTGAATAATTTTCAATGCCAAATTCTTTCATAACCTGGTCAGTTAATTCCTTTGCAAGAATTAAAACTCCCTGATTTTCCGTTTTTACTGCATTATAAATAAAGTCTGGATGGAGACAGATTCCTAGATTGGCAGGGATTGTCCAGGGAGTTGTGGTCCAGATTACAACAAAGATTTTATCATCAATATCTCCCAGGACATCAGACCCGATTATATCAGAAAGGTCATCCCTTACAGGAAATTTTACATAAATGGAGGGAGAAGTATGGTCATGGTATTCAATTTCTGCCTCTGCAAGTGCTGTTTTACAGCTGCAGCACCAGTGAATTGGTTTTTTCCCCAGAAACATATCACCTGCCAGAGCAAATTCTCCGCACTCCCTGGCTATTATGGCTTCATAGGGATAATTCATGGTTAAATAAGGTCTGTCCCACTCGCCTGTCACGCCAAACCGTTTAAACTCTTTACTTTGAATATCTACAAATTTTGCAGCATAGGAGCGGCACTCTTTTCTCACTTCAACACTTGTCATTTCCCTCTTTTTTTTGCCAAGTTTTTTATCCACATTGTGTTCAATGGGAAGACCGTGACAATCCCAACCAGGAATATACGGAGCATTAAAGCCTGCCATCTGTTTGGATCTGACAATTATATCCTTTAAAATTTTATTCATAGCATGTCCCATGTGCAGATAACCATTTGCATAGGGAGGGCCGTCATGGAGTATAAAGCCAGGCCTATCTTTTGATTGCTCCCTTAATTTCTCGTAGATTTTCTTCTCTTCCCACTCTTGTAATTGTTTGGGTTCCCGCTGTGGTAGATTAGCCCTCATTGCAAATTTTGTTGAAGGCAGGTTCAAGGTTTTTTTATAATCCATATTTAATTTCCCAGTCTCTGGATGTGCTGTTTATATTTTTTTATTATTATTTAAACTTCTGTTTTTAAAGCTAAACAGTCAAAAAGTCAAGAATTAACAAGCTTTTGGATATTTATTTCTCCTGCACTCTTAATATTATATTTCTGGATGCACTTTGATATTTACAACAGGTCTCAATGTATTATATATTGTTTCAATTTGTATTGACCAGCATAGCAAGGAAAAAATGAGTTAATGTTTAAACTTTGCAAAAACTGTGGACAGCAATGGGCAACAAGGAAAGATTTTTTAAATGACACTGATATTACTTTCGTGGGATACCAGGCTCATTTTGAAGAGCTTACATTGGGGCTTTTTTTGTTCAACCACATATGCAAAACTACTTTGAGCCTGCACGCCGGAAAATTTACAGACCTTTATGACGGCCCTGTTTTCAGTGAATGGAAAACCGGCAAAGAAGAGTGTCCGGGATACTGCCTGAAAGAAAGCTCATTAGATCCATGCAGTGCAAAATGCGAAGGTGCTTACATCAGAGAAACCATGCAAATCATCAAATCCCGTAAGATTGTAACATAACAGTAGAATTTTCATTTTTGCTGAGATAATGTAATCATATATCTGTCTGATTTTTCAAAAGGCAGTTGATAATGGTCTGTATTAACCTTAAACTTTTCTAAAAGCTCAGGCGTAATCTCTTTTTTTGCCTGTTTTCCTTTCATGGCATAAATTGTGCCCTCTTTATTTATAAATGGAGAGGCAAGTTCAACAAAATTTGAAAGTTCAGTAAAAGCTCGTGATATTACAGCATCAAACCCGGCTTTATATAAATCTTTGTCATGCAGGTCTTGAACTCTTGAATGAATGGCATCTATCCCTTTTAACCCCAGCAGACGTATTACATGTTTTAAAAAGTTGATTTTTTTTCTGGAAGAATCTATTAAAACAACATTTAATAAAGGCTTCATTATTTTAATGGGAATTCCAGGAAACCCTCCCCCCGAGCCCAGGTCAATAAGAGAGTTTTTATTTTTAACAAAAGATGCTGCAGCAAGGGAATCAATAAAGTGTTTTTCTGCAATTTGTAAGGGTTTTTTAATAGCAGTAATGTTCATCTTTTTGTTCCAGATCATCATCTCTTTTGCATGAATAGTCATTAACTGTACCTGCTCATCAGAAATCTTGATTCCCAGAACTTTTAAGCCGTTTTGTAAATTGTGTTGAAATTCAATCAATGGTTTATGCTTGACAAATTGAAAGGTTAAAGATAAAATAATTGTTTTTATTAGTTTTAATATTTATAAACTTAAGTCGTATTCACAATAACAAAATCATAATAATTTAACAATATAAAAAACAGGGTAAAGCCTTTATCAATAATTATGGTCAAACAGAGATACAGGGGCAAATTTATGTTCACCTTGACATTCAAAGGGATGATTTAAAAAATGATCAGAAATTTAGAAAAAGTAAGAAATATTGGAATCAGTGCTCATATTGATTCTGGTAAAACCACACTGACTGAAAGAATTCTTTTTTACACTGACAGAATCCACCAGATAAATGAAGTGAGAGGTAAAAACGGTACCGGAGCTATTATGGATTCCATGGAGCTTGAAAAAGAGCGAGGGATTACCATTGCTTCTGCTGCAACCTATTGTAAATGGGACAGACACAATATTAATATTATTGACACTCCAGGCCATGTTGATTTTACTGTTGAAGTTGAACGTTCATTAAGGGTATTGGACGGAGTTGTATTGATTCTCTGCTCTGTATCAGGTGTTCAGTCCCAGTCTATTACAGTTGACCAGCAGATGAAAAGATATAAAGTCCCATGTATTGCTTTTGTGAATAAATGTGACAGATCAGGTGCCAACCCTCTCAGGGTAAGCCGGCAACTCAAGGATAAGCTCGGACATAATTCTGTTATGATGCAGCTTCCCATCGGTCTTGAAGACAAACATGAAGGTGTTATAGACCTTGTTGCCATGAAAGCGTTGTATTTTGAAGGTGACAATGGTGAAAACATGGTTGAAAAAGAAATCCCTGCTGATTTGCTTGATGATGCTCAAATGGCAAGAGAAGAGATGATTGATGAAGTTTCTCTTTTTTCTGAAGAGCTTACCGATACGATTCTCGAAGAGAAGGAAATAGGTGAAGATCTTATCATGCAGGCAGTCAGGACAGGCACCATAGCCAGAGAGATGACTCCTGTTTTCCTTGGTTCTGCCTATAAAAATAAGGCAGTTCAACCTCTTTTAAATGCAGTAATAAGCTATCTTCCATCTCCTCTTGATATTGAAAATGAAGCAATTGATCTTGATAATAATGAAGAGACAGTAATCCTTGAAAGTAAATTTGACAAACCAACCGTGGCTCTTGCCTTTAAACTTGAAGACGGGCAGTATGGCCAGTTGACATATATCAGGGCTTACCAGGGCTGTATTAATAAGGGTGATACCCTGATTAATTCAAGGGATGGCAGAAAAATCAAGGCAGGACGTCTCATAAGGATGCATTCTGCACAGATGGAAGAGGTTGAAGCTATTCCTGCAGGCCATATTGGTGCCATGTTTGGAATTGACTGTGCATCAGGTGATACATTTGTCTCTCCTAAGATTAATTATTCCATGCTTGCCATGCATATTATGGAACCTGTTATCTCTCTTTCCATTGTACCAAAAGACAACAAAGCCCAGATCAATATGTCCAAGGCTTTGAACAGATTTACAAAAGAAGACCCGACATTTAAAACCTATGTGGATCATGAAACAGGTGATACTATCATTCAGGGCATGGGAGAACTCCACCTTGAAGTTTATGTTGAAAGAATGAAAAGAGAGTATGGTGCAGAAGTTGAAACAGGTCAACCAAGGGTTGCTTACAGAGAAACCATAACCAAAAAGGCCATATTTAATTATACCCATAAAAAGCAGACCGGTGGTGCAGGACAATTTGGCCGCATAGCAGGATTTATGGAACCTTGTAACGAAGAGTTTGAATTTGATAATAAAATCACTGGGGGAAGGATTCCAACCAATTATATTCCCTCGTGTAAAAAGGGTTTTGAAATGTGTATGGATAAAGGACCAAAACTTGAGTTCCCTGTAACCGGTATAAAAGTTACAATTGATGATGGCGCATTCCATGCTGTTGACTCCTCTGAAATGGCATTTAAGGCTGCTGCAAGGGGAGCTTTCCTTGAAGGCTATGCCAAAGCCAGACCTGTTATAAAAGAGCCTATTATGAAAGTTGTTATTGAAACTCCAAATGAATTTCAAGGGGCTTGCATGGGCCTGATTAATCAAAGACGTGGTATTATTCAAGGGTCTCAAGAAGAGGGTGTGATGTCAGTAATCGAATCCCAGGTGCCTCTGTCTGATATGTTTGGCTTTTCAACTGTGCTGAGATCTGGTACACAGGGCAAGGCTCAATTTACCATGGAGTTTTCATCTTATAAAAAGGTACCAGTGTCTGTAGCAGAAGAGATTGTCAGGAAAAAGCAAGAAGAAAAAACAAAGAAATAACTATTAAGATATTTATATAAAGAAGAGAGGAAACATGCTAAAAAAAGATCTTATTTTAAAAAGTCCGGTTTCAAAAACCATTGGATTTGACAATATCAGAAACGGTAAGTTCGGAGCAGTGCTTTCAAGAGCAGGTGTAGGAAAAACAAGTTTTCTGGTGCAGATTGCACTTACACAACTTTTAAATGATGAAAAAATAATCCATATAAGCCTTGATGATCATATGGAAAAAATCAATCTTCGATATTCTGATGGATATAAGAATCTTGTCAACGATATAGGATATGTTGATCCACAAAAAGCTGTAAGGCTCTGGGAAGATATTAAATCCAATGAAGTTGGAATCAGCTATAATGAGAATACCTTTGATATTGAAAAAATCAGAGATTATCTTAAAAGCTTTAAAAAATCTGACCTTGTCCTGCCATCCATCCTGATAATCGACGGCCTGAATTTTGATAAAGATATTACTGATGTATTTGAAGGTCTTGAAGGTCTTTATCAGGAATTCTCTATATTTACCTGGCTTTCCATGAAAAGCCACAGAGATGAAGAACTTAGTGAAAATGGATTTCCAGTCCAGCTTGAGACCTATAAAGAGAGATTTGACAAGGCAATTTTTTTACAGCCTGTTAAAAATAAAATAGAAGCTATCATTTTAAAAGATGGGGACAGAACAGATCAGAAATATAAGCTTGATCCATCCACTATGATGATTCTTGACGAATAGATACTGTTTGTATGGCTTGTAGAGGAGCAAAGTTTCTTTATGAGCCATTCAAATACAGATTTTGTTCAACTCTCATTCCCCACATCTTGTCGGACAGTTGGTCCTGGAGCAAAACGCTAACAAAACTGACGAATAAAATTTTCAATAGATTTATAAACTCTGTCAACCCCCTGCCCTGTCATGATTCCATGGCATTCATAGTCAAAAATATAATACTCTTTAATATCACTGCCAAGACGATTAAAGAGTTTAAGTGTTCCTGCAGGATCAACCACTGGATCTTTTCTTGATTGAACAACAAGGGTGGGCTTATCTATTGTTTTTAACTTTGGCTCAATGTGTTCCATGAGTTTTGCAAGCTCATGAATACCTGCAATGGGATTTCTTACATAGTTTATATGGGGATTTTCAGGATGATTTTCAATAAATTCTCTGGCAATTGATCCAAGATGAATCTTTTTTATCAAATTATTCCATGAATCAATGGCAGGAACAAAATAAGATCCGAGATCTTTCAGTCTCATGGGGGGTGCAACAGCAAAAACAGCACTGATATCATCTACTCTTGTAGATAACTCCAGGGCAAGGCCTGCACCGGTTGAAAATCCGCCCACAATGATTTTTTCGCAAGAATGCCTTAAAATTACAAAACCCTCTTCCACAGATTCTATCCATTGCTCAAATTTTGTATCAGCAAGATCTTCCGGAGCTGTGCCGTGACCCTTGAGCCTTGGAACATAAACTGTAAAAGATTTTTCATGCAGGTAATGTGCAAAGGCTTTCATCTCTTCTGGAGCTGCCATATAGCCATGGATTAATAAAATACCTGTTGATTTTTCATTTTGTTTTAAAAACAGTGGCCTTCCAACCCTTTTTTTCTTTGATTCTCCTTGAATATAGTTTTCATCATAATCTTTTGTAAAATCAATCAGGATTTTTTCTAAAATTTTGTCTGTTACATCCTCTTTAATCTCTTCAAAAGATTTTTGCGCAGTTTCTTTCAAATAATTTTCAACCTCATTTAAAGGCTCTATCTCATTGGCTATTACAAGAACAGGATTATCCATTCTAATGGTATGAAAATCAGATTTTGTAATAAATCTGGTCTGATCCTTAAATATTTTGTTATTTTTGATTTCAATAACATTGGTATCTTGAGCAATGGTGAAAAAATCTTCAAATCTTTTAAAACCATCATGGGTTAAAAGGTGAATCTGGTTTTCTAAAAAATTATTAGAGACAAAATATTTTTTATTGGAGACAAGCCACTGAATTGCAAAAAACACTTTGCACTTGAATTCATAAATATTAATTCCATCTTTTCGATAGGGAAAATGTTTCAGGATACATGCCATGACATGATCATAATTAAGACATGTCATGCCATACACAGCTGACATATATTTTTCCATGATATTAACGGCAGATTCTCTTACAATCTGTTTTGAGCAGAGATCATTGTCAAATTTGATTTTACGCCTTACTGTCAGCATACTTTCAATATAGGAGTCATTTAGATATGGATGGATTGTAACAGGTTTGCCAAACCTGATATTTATATCAACATTTGAAAACAGTTTACTGCCTTCTGTCAATAATTCATCCATCATCCTTTTAGAAGGGTTTTTCATTATAGTACCTGCAATTTTGCTTAAAATGTTTTCCTTTGAATTTGCAGGGTAGTAGGTAATATTTATAGGAACTATATAAGTGTTCTGCTCTAAAACTTCATCAATATTTTCTATGTCAAATTCTTTGATAAGTCTTTCAAACTCAGACGGTTCCAGTTTTTTCATTCTTTTTAAACGTTCACGATAAAATTCACAGCGAAGAGCAAGGATTGCTGCGCCTGTATGGGGTTTAGATACCGCTTTATCATCTCTTAGTATAAAATTATCATTTTTAATCACTTTCTTGCTTTTAACCATCATGCCTTCAGGAAAAATAATCCAGTAGACTTTGCCTGATAATAGAGTTTTAAGTATTACTTCATCCCTGTGAGGGTCCTCAGTTGATACTGCTCCAAGATTGCTTAGCAAACCTTGTAATATTGGAACACTGAAAAGCTCGGCTGCTGCAAGGGACCAGACCTGTTTTTTTGTGATATTATAAATATGATAAGGAAGAAAGATGGTTTCTATTCTTGTAAAATGGTTGGCCGTGAAAATTATTGATCCTTCAGGAATATTCTCTTTGCCTGAAATTTTTATATTTGCCTTTGATAACCCTGAAAAATATTTAAGAGTATAATTGGATAGTTCATATGCAAACCTATTCATAAGTAAAATCCCTTCTGACAAATGTCAATGACAAAGAGGAAAACAGCATTGTTTATCTGCTGAATTTATTATATAAACAAATATTAATGATATAAATCTTGACCTTGTAAACAATAATACATAATTTTGTTTCTTGTCAAAGAAAATAATTTGCACAAGATAACATTTTGGAGGGAAAAATTGTATTCTAAAATTGTGATTTTAAATTTTCCACCAGTGGTCGCTCAAAAAGCCCTGGTTTGTCAGTTAACAAAAAAATATGATCTTATATTTAATATTTTAAGCGCAAAAATATCCAATAAAAAAGAGGGATATATGGTTATCGAACTCACTTCAGGTTCAAAAGCTGCTTTTAATAAAGGAGTGAAATATTTAAAGGACCAGGGAGTCTCGGTTTCCTATCCCGAACATCAGATTTATAAAGATGAAGAAATCTGTACCCATTGCGGATCCTGTATTGCAGTCTGTCCAACCGATGCTCTTTATATTAAACGCCCGGAGATGGAAATTATTTTCAATAAGGACAAATGCAGTGTATGCGAGCTTTGTATTCTGACCTGTCCCACAAGAGCAATGGGATTATTTTCAACTCAAAAGGCTGTGGCATAATGCAAATTTTTCAAACTTATGGGCTGAAAAAAAATTATATATTCTGTAATGCTATCTTCAACTAAAAAAGCTGTATGATGAATAAAAATATAGTTATTGCTGTTGCACTAAGCGGAGGAGTTGACTCGCTTACTGCAGGATATATCTTAAAAAATAGATACAAAGATGTTTTTGGCATTCATTTTACAACCGGGTATGAAAAAGAGCCTGTTGATCTATCCTTAATTGAAAAGCAGCTGGGATTCCCTGTTACAGGCATAGACCTTTCAAAGGAATTTGAAAAAAAAGTTGTTCAATACTTTATCCATACCTATCTTCAGGGTAAAACCCCAAATCCCTGTATTATCTGCAACAAAGAGATAAAATTTGGTAATTTGTTAAAACATGCTCAAAACATGGGAGCAGATTATCTTGCCACAGGTCATTATGCCACTGTTGTAAATCAGATTTCATCGGGGGGTGATTGTTATCTTGAAAAAGGAGAAGACCTGCTTAAAGACCAGAGCTATTTTCTTGCCATGCTATCCAAAGCCCAGCTTGAAAAAATTGTTTTCCCCCTGGCAAAAATGAGCAAAAAGAGTGTCAAGCAGTTTGCAGAATCAAAAAATTTAAAACCAATACATAAAAAAGAGAGCCAGGATATATGTTTTATACATGACAAGGATTTTGGAAAATTTATTCTAAAAAAAGAGGCTATTATTCCCAAAGCAGGTGTTATCAAAGATGTTGACAATAAAATTGTAGGTCATCATCAAGGAGTGCATAAATTTACAATTGGTCAGAGACGGGGTATTAATTGTCCTGCAAAAGAGCCATATTATGTTCAAAATATTGATATAAAAAATAATACCCTTAAAGTCTGTTTTAAAAAAGATCTGTTTAAACAGACTTTAACTGTTTCTGATATTATCTGGAATGGCAGTAAAAATTTACAGCTTTCAGAAGACACAATGGTTGTCCGGGATATTATAACAAAAATCAGATACAGCCATAAAGGCGGTTTATCAACACTCTCTTTAAATAAAACCTGTGGAGAAGTGATCTTTGATGAACCCCAAAATGCAATTACTCCAGGGCAGGCAGCCGTGTTTTATAAAGGCACAAGAGTTCTTGGAGCAGGAATTATTCAATGAAAAAATTTTATATTCAAACCCTGGGCTGTAAAGTCAATCAGTATGAAAGCGATGGAATTGCATTGGATCTTGAAAGGCAGGGTTGGATAAAAGGCCAGAAGAGTAAAGAATCAGATGTTTTTATTGTCAATACCTGTGCTGTAACATCAAAGGCAGGTATGCAGTCAAGACAGGCTGTTCGTAAAATTATAAGAGAAAACCCCAATGCAAAGGTTATTGTCACAGGATGCCATGCACAGACTGATCCTGATGAAATCAGAAAAATTGATCATACAAACCAGATTGTCTGTCATCAAGATAAAACAAAGATTGCTGATAATATAAATTTGATTTGTGATAACAGATCAACTATTGGATTTAAGAAAACAGATTACAGCAGCACAAAAATGTTTATGGGATTTGACCATGCTGTTAAAGGATCCATGACAAGGGCATATCTCAAGATACAAGATGGCTGTGATGCCTTTTGTACATATTGTATTGTTCCCCATGCAAGGGGATCTTCTGTTAGTATGCCCCAAAAAGAGATTCTTGAGCATCTAAAAGAGTTAAACGATTCAGGCTATAAAGAGGTAATCATCACAGGAATCCATACAGGAATGTATGGTCTTGATTTTAAAAAGAAATCATCACTTTTACAGTTGCTTGAAAAAATCAACAAGGGAAAACCGGTTTATAGAATAAGGTTGAGTTCCATTGAACCAGGCGAAATCAATGAAGGTATTATCAATCTTGCTACAAAGGGTAATATTTTATGTGATCATTTCCATATCCCCCTGCAATCAGGTGATGATGATATTTTACAAAAGATGAAAAGACCATATAATGCCGGCTTATTTGAAGATATTATCAACAAAATCCATAAAAAAATCCCGGGTGCCGGAATAGGCGTAGATATATTGATAGGGTTTCCTGGAGAGAGTGACCAACAATTTCAAAACACTTATAATCTCATTGCAAAACTCCCCATAGCCTATCTTCATGTTTTCCCGTTCTCTGCAAGAAAAGGCACTCCTGCCTTTCATTATGATAATAAAATTTATCCGGAAATTATAAAACAGCGATGTGCAAAAATGCGTGAACTTGGCAAAAGAAAAAAACAAGCATTCATAAAAGCCAATATTGATAAGAAACTTGAGGGACTTGTACTGAATCAAACAGATAGAAAAACCGGCATGCTCAAAGCAGTAACTTCAAATTATTTAACTGTTTTTTTAAAAAACCAGCCTGATCTTAAAGGGAGTATTCTTGATCTTAAATATGAGAAAAATGATGATAAAACAATAATTACAACGGAGATTTTATAATGGGTGCGCCAGGCAAAGCTGGTAATTTCTTGTCGGTTAGAGTCCGACATAGTCAAAGGTTAGCCACCGGGCTATCACCAAAGGTGCATTTGTGGAGGTAACAAAGCAAATGAAGCC
>JAQIBP010000155.1 GCA_027858995.1 Deltaproteobacteria bacterium
GAAAAAAGATAATAGACAAAAGGAGTTATTCGCTGCCGCAGGATAATAAAAAAATCACAAAACTTAAATACTGGAATTTTTTAAAGTCGACTTGGTCGGATTGTTTTGATATTACCTGAGTTATATAATGAGCCGCTCTGATATGAGAGTTTAAAAGGCTAAAAACAGAATCAGGTTACATAATTGACAATTTGAGCAAAAAATTTAGAAAAATGTGATTCAAAAAAAATAAGACAGTTATAATTCATTCGTAAAATGAATGGTTTCAACACCCTTTCATACATTAAAAAAATCAGCAAAAAAACATTCTCTCAGATTACATTTATTATAATAACATCCGATTCATGAACGTCATTCGATCATCTTTATATATATAAAAAACATAGCAGCATTAACGTCCTCGTTTGATGATAATCTGATTATCAAAAATAATTTTTAATGCTTGACTTCTAATCGATATTCTAATAATATGTATAAATTGTGTTACATGTGTATTAACACATAGGTTTCTCTCCCAAGGTGTATATTCCCGACAACAAAAAGCGGCATTACCCCCCAAAGTTTGAAACTTTTATTTTTTTATTTTTTTTAGGAGATTGCCAACATGGCTAACGGTACAGTAAAATGGTTTAACGACTCAAAAGGTTTTGGATTTATTGAACAGGAAGACGGCGGAAAAGATGTATTCATACATCACTCAGGCATTAATACAACAGGTTTTAAATCCCTCAATGAAGGGGACCGCGTTTCTTTCGACATCGAAGATGGACAGAAAGGTCCAGCAGCAGCGAATGTAACCGTGGTTTAGTTAATCGTTTTTATTTGCTCGAAAAAAAAGTCATCTTGATGACTTGAAAAATAAAAGACCCTGAACAAGATATCGTTCAGGGTCTTTCTGTTTTTACGAAACCATCCGTTTTCGAATACAAGTCCATACCATCCTAAAAACCAGGCGCCCCGTTAAATATATCCACCATGCGAAATGAGTTATTATTGATTTCAACTGGTTCCTCAATATCCTCTGAAACATAAAGACGTTGATTTTAATTTTATTTGTTTGCTGAAACACTGATTTTATTAGTCTTCACTTTTGATTTCAGAAGAGAGGGAATGGGTTTATAGACATTATCCGGGCTTTTCAGAATTCGAAAAATCCTGTGGACTATCCTCTGTGAGTCCGCACTTTATTCAAAATCATTCAACTACAACATATAGTATTTGATTTTTTTTATCCCCCGTTGCAAAATTAAATTATATTGGAAAAAAATGACCGACCTTTGATTTTTTTTTCAGGGACAATGAATCTTGATAGGTAATTTTAATTTGTTGGGGAAAGCTTATCACGTAACATAATATTGATTTTTAACATTAAATATTTTGTCTCTCTTTGGCCAAAAAGACTATTCCAGGCAAATATCCAGCTGTGGTTTAAAGAGTTTAATTTAAGGTCTCCAGGGCATCATTTGCCGCATCAATAAGATCCTGATGTTCAAGTGTGGCAATTTTGTTATTAATCCACTTTTTTGTTTCGCTGCTGCCTGCTTCTCCCAGGACATACAACATATCTCCTTGAACAGGAACATCTTTTTTATCAAAAAGGGCTATGAGTTCAGGGCAGAGCTTTGCTACAAGCTTTGGGTCAGTTTCTGCAAGTTCTTCAACTATGACCATGGCTCCAAGTCTAACAGACCAGGTTTCATGGAGCAGAAGTTGTATAAACCCGGCAAAAATTTCTCCCTTTTCCATCATCTGCCCTGCAATCCATGAGGCATCTCCCTCTTCAAGGATATTTTTCAGGCTGGCTGCACTCAATTGTGATGGATCACGGTTAATGATTATTTCTATTATTTCCTGGGTTGTGACTTCTCCTGTCCATCTGAAATCATCATCAAGGATCAGGCATGGAGCAGACATTACTCCATCTTTTTGTGCTGTTTCAGGAAATAGGGTGCCGTCAATGATTTGAAGGTGAAGATTTTCACAAATCATGGCCATTGGAATGATGGTCCTGACCACATTGGGGCAGTGGGGGCATTCCAGTGCAATATAGAGTTTTAAGTTCACCGGAATATTAATTTTATCAAGTCTTTGCAGTATTGGTTCGGCAAGTTTTACCTCATGGTTGTTTATGTGTGACAAAGCTTCAAGAAAGGGTTCAAGTTCCTTTGAAAGGGGAAGGGCAGAATATTTGATATTCTTTTTTAACAGGAAGCATGGCAGGTCGTTTTCACCTTTTTCTAAGTCAACGGTTAATTTGGATGTAGTCTCTGTAAATTTTTTGGTAAAATTGATAAATTGATTGGTTTCAACATGCTCTGTTGTGATCAATTTTATTTTTATCTGATTTTTCAAGGATTGAGCCCAATCCATGATCAAATTTTTTGATTGTTCATCAAATATTTGCATAATCTTATCCTTTCATCATTATACCACTGTCTTTATATGGCTCCCGCCCTCATCTTCTGCTGATGCCAATGCATTCAAAGCTTTTTTAATCAAAAGGCCAAAAGTTGTGTCTTTATCTGGAACATATAAGGCAATGCCGACGCTGACAGTGATTTTTAATGTGATTGAGCCTTTTTCAAATTCATGATCAATGATTTTTTTTCTGATTCTTTGTGCAAGGATTTTAGCCCCGTTCAAGCCTGTATTGGGCATGATAATACCAAATTCTTTACCTCCATACCTGCAGACAATATCAGAGTCTCTGACCATACTTTGAATTAATGCAGCACTTGTAGATAATATGACATCTCCTGTATCATAACCATGGGTTTGATTAATCTGTTTAAATTTATCAAAATCAATAATAAGGATGGTCAGCTCTGTTTGATATCGTTTTGCCCTGAGGGTTTCAGACTCAATTTCCTGCTCAAAGCAGGCACGGTTATAAAGCTTGGTAAGATAGTCTCTTCTTGATATCAGTACAATTCTGCTTCTGGCATCTTTCACCTCCCTTGTGAGTCCGGCTTTTCTCAAGGTAAGATCGATAATGGAAAGAATATTTTTGCTGGAGATGTTTTCCTTTGCAAAAAAAGCAAAAGCTCCTTTTGCAATGGCCTTTGCTCCTTCATGAATATCTGCGTTGTTTAAAGTAAAAAGCATAGGGCTGTCCAAGTGCAGCTGATTTAATTTTGCAATCATATCAAGACCTGATCCATCGGGCAGTGTATGGGTTATAAAAATCAAATCAAATCTGGAGTCTGCAATGAGTTCCATGCCATGCTCAATTGTCTTTGCTCGGATTAATTTACATCGGAAAACACTTCTTATCAAATGGTCAAAGATATTGAAATCATCATCAAGATTTTCAACATAAAGAATTTTATAGGCTTTGTTGGTATTCAGATCTAAGACAGCCTTGGTTATAGCTTGATTTGTCTTTGCGGGTATGGTGTTAAGCTTTTTGGAAATCTGGAGAATTCTCTCGGTAGAGGTTTTTATGGATGTAATACTTGATTTTGTTTTTTGGGAAATATCTTTTGTATGAAGAAGTTGATAGATATTGCCCTGAAGATTTTGAAGGGGCTGCTGCATCTGGTTTGATGCAATTGATGAAATATTTATAAGCTCTTTTTTTGAATCTTCTTTTTCCATATCAAGTTCATGCTGGTCAATAATTTTTTTGTAAACCCTGTCTAACTCATCAATACTTTGATCAACAGCATTTTTCTGTTTAAAGAGTTCAAAGAATATCTTTAATTTTGCAAAAATTAACTGTTCATTAAAGGGTTTTTGAATATAATCTATCTGCAGTGCTTTAAAATTCTTTAAAAAATTTTCATGCCTTATTGTATCAGTAATTATTAGCAGAGGTGCATTATAGGTCTTTTTATGACTTAGCAGCATGGTTCCGATTTTATAAATATCTATATTTGGCAGGGTATCATCAACAATAACCAGGATAAAAATATGCTTGTAAATGAGTTCAAAGGCTTTGTTTTCTGAATCTGCTTCAAAGATTGTAAAATCTGAAATATTTTTAAGAGATTTTTTAATTATAGTTTTGGATTCCGGTCTGGCCATCACAAGAATTTTATTTTCAATAATGTTCATAAAAAGCCCTTTCTTTTTTAATTATTGAGGGTAATTATTACTCTTTATCAGAATCAGGCTTTTAAATTAAGAGTAAATATTATAAAGTTATAAGATGTGAGATGTGAATTATGAGTTATGAGATGTGAGTTATGAGATGTGAAATGTGAGAAATATTATAGTTGGAGTTTATAACTCACTGTTCAAAATTAATATCTAACTGCTTTTATAGTAAATTTAAATATGGACAATAAAAATGGGTGCGCCAGGCAAAGCTGGTAATTTCTTGTCGGTTAGAGTCCGACATAGTCAAAGGTTAGCCACCGGGCTATCACCAAAGGTGCATTTGTGGAGGTAACAAAGCAAATGAAGCC
>JAQIBP010000157.1 GCA_027858995.1 Deltaproteobacteria bacterium
CGCCTTTTATTTGAAGATAAACTACCAGAATTTTTAAATGAGTAATTTTCTGATTGCAAAAACAAGGAAACTTTTTTAAGAAATCTAAGCAGCTCTAAAAATAGGTGCTGAATAATTACAAAAAGACTTGATTTTATCCTGGCACTCTCGGTCATTCTTCCCTCAAACAGTTTGGCTGCTTAACCGTTCCGCCAATCCAGAACCTGTAAGCAAAACCCAAATGCGCCCAAAAGGCAAACCCCCTTCCACTGGAAATCATAGCAAATTTTTAAACCCATGATCATTCGGGAGCGCATGACCTTCTTCTTCCTTTTATATTTAATAAGTGGATTATATGTGAGATGGATGAAATTTTCACCAACTACAAAAAAATCAAAACCCGACACTCAAGAATAATTATCCGAAGGTGGAGTATTCAACAATTGGAATCCTTTAGGGATTGAAAAAAGGACAACTATCTTGACAAACATTGATGGTATGATTTAAAATTAAGACAATTATAGCGTTACAATCAGTAAATAGTTTAAACTAAATACTTGAAAGGTCAAGCTATGATGGAAACATTTGGATTGCAATTTCTTTGCGAACGTCACATCTATCAACTTAAATGCTGTTCTTAATTTGATTGTTCAGTTGCAGCCTGGCTTCTAAAATTTAATATAGGCTAAAATTAATTATCAGGAGGATTTTATGGAAAAATCATTTTTAATTAAGGATTATATGAATCCGAATCCTGTAACAGTAACACCAGAAACCAGAATTTGTGATGTCATCGAGTTAATTTTAAAATATAAAGTATCAGGTGTTGTTGTTGCTGATCAGTCTAAAAATTATTCTGGTGTATTATCTGAGCTTGACTGCCTGAAAGTAACATCAGAAAGTATTTATAATGAAGGTCAGAATGCCCCCTCTCTACGTGCTCAAGATATTATGAAAACAGATGTTGTTACAGCATCACCAAATGCAGGACTTTTTGATATACTAATCTGCATGCTTGATGAAGGACAGCGAAGAAGACCTGTTATTGAAGATGGCAAGCTTATAGGCCAGGTAACCTGCCGACATTTATTAAAGGCCATAATTAATTTTTGTTAATTTAATATATAGTTTTTTTTAAATTTCATATTACCAGAACCCATGGTGGAATATAATACAGCCATGGGAACAATGATTCAAAAAACAAGCTTGAATCACAAATTCTGGATTTCAGTTCTGGTAAAATGATAAGCAGAATTACAATGGTGGCATCTAATTTCTAAGGGGAAAGTACCGTTTTTCATAATATCATTCTTATCTTCTGCAGAGAATGTCTTTAAATATCCCGCCATTTTTTCTTTGGAACATCTGCAATAGAATTCAACCCGACTATTGTTTAAAAACCTGGGGAAAAGTGGTTCAAATTTATCATAGATTATCTCTTCCGGAGATAACCCTTCAGACAATAATTCCCCTAAAGATTCAATACGTTGAATTAATTTTTCTGCTTTGGTAACCTGATCAGGGTTTGCTCCTGGCAGTGCTTGGAGAAATATGCCGCCAGCTCCTTTTACAATTTCTTTTTCATCAAAAAAGATACTGAGTTTGAAGCCGGTTGGAATCTGTTCAGAAATTAAAAAATAATTTGCAAGATCTTTGGCAACACTCCCGTGCTCCAGGGCGATCTGCCCAGAATATGGTGTTGTTGCATTTTCAAGATATTTTGTTATTGTTAAAAATCCTGCGCCATAAAGCGTTGATAAATATTCTATCTGTTTGACATCATCTATTTCTACAGGGCTGGCTTTAAGATATCCTCTGACTTCACCATATACATTGGTCTCTACACCCAGCCCTTTTATGGGCCCTGAACATTGAATATTCATACTGACTTTGTCATTTTTGTCCTTTAAGCTGGCGCCCATAAGATTTACAGCAATGTAAGCCTGCCCTAGAATCAATGTTTCCAAAGGACCCAGTTGATGATTTTCTCTCATTTCATTCACCATTCGTGTGGAATGGACAATAGCACCCTTTATGGTTTTATCAGCCAGCATGAATCGATAGATTTTGTCTTTTGCTGATGCTTTACATTGTGCCTTTACATCTTTATTAAATATATCTTTTTAATCATCATTCTAATTCGCCAAATTTAAATTGTCTTAAAATCAGTAGTGTTGTGGTAAGAAAATAGATCCAATATTTTAATTGTAAATAGCAAATATTGGTTTCTCGCCATTTTCAATGATTTCAGATAAATTGTTATTATACTGCATTATTGTGTAAGATGATCCTACTCCAAAAAATTGTAACCAGAGTTAATCTTAACTGGCTATAGTCTTGGTTTTTCAGGAATCAAAGACTACCCCGGACTATCCCTGTTAGTCCTCACTTTATTCAGAATTATCCACCCACAACATGTAGTAACTGGATTTCTTTTATTGCCAGGTGCAAGGCAAAAACACCGGAACGGGTAATTGACATGCATTATAGCCCTGTTATTACAAGAAGGAATAAAAAAAGAAATTTTTAAATTAAGCTTTGTAGAATTTTTTAATGTGTGATACCAAAAAGGTTCGGATTTAAAAAAAAATATAATTTTATATGTATTAAAATAAATTTTATCTAAAAAAAATTATTTATAAACAGTTTCAACATTAAGAGGGAGAAAAACATGGGATTCAAAGAAGAACTCGAAGAAAAAGCAGAGGAGTGTGATGCACCCGAAGAGTATATCGGGGTTGCAAAAGAGATTATAGATGGCCTTTCTGATAACGAATTTGCTGCTGAGGTTTTAGAAGAGGGAGCTGACTGGGCAGAGACATTTGAAGATTCCATTGCATATGCCAAAGCATACATGGAATTGCTTAAAGATTCAGATGCTGCTGCTGAACAATTGAACAACGGGAAAAATCTTTGTGGCTCAGTAGATGATTTTCTATCTCTTGCAGCCGGAGCAAATGAACTTGAGCTTGGTGATACTGCAAAAGAAATCCTGGGAGCCGCTACTGCAAAATGTACTAAAGTTTCAGATTTTCTTGACCTGAGTACCAGCATTTCCAAAAATCTTAAAGATGAAGAGCTTGCCAAGGAAATTGTGGATAAAGCATTTGATAAATGTTCAAAAGCTGCTGATTTTGTGGCATTTGCCAAGGCAGTTATTGACTCTTTTGATGATAAGGAAAAAGCTGTTGAAGTCTATGGAAAAGCTATGGAGAAAGCTTCAAAAGCCGATGACTTTGATGTTCTGGCACAGGGTGCTGCTGAAGATCTTGATGATAAGGAACTTGCCCGTAAAATTTATGAAAAAGCTGCTTCCTCCATTGAATCAGGAGATGAACTGCTTAAATTTGCGCTGACTGTAAAAGAAAAATTAGATGACAAGGATTTTACTTTATCAATTTATAAAAAAGCTGAATCTGTCTATTTAAAATTTGCAGATTATCTCAAACTTGCCAAAGCAGGTTTTGAAAACACAGGGAATGCAGAATTTGTATCTGCAGTATATCAAAAGGCTGCTGCCACAAATCCAGACTGTACTCAGCTTGTGGATCTTGCCACAGCACTTGCCGATGATCTTAAAGATATTGAAGCAGCAATCCCTGTACTTAAACAGGCAGAATCAGCAGTAAAAAGCAATGCAGATTTTATTAAAACTGCCAAGGCGATTCAGGAAATTGGTAAAGATGATAAAGAGTGGGTATCAGCCATTACATTTCAATTGGAGAAGCGTGAAGAATTCAAAGATCTGTATGCAGATTTTATTGTAAGAGAGTCTGAATGTAAAACAAGTTTTCCCATGCGCATGCTGGCAGGAGATGTTGTTGAAAAAACCGGTGATACCTATTATGGCGCAAAATTGTATAAACAGGCACAATCATTAACACTTAATTTTAATGATTTTATCAAACTTGCGAAAAATATTTATTCAGATCTTAAAAATGAAGATTGGGTCAAATCTATTTATACTGACCTTCTTGGGAAATGTTCCAGTCTCAGCTATTATGATGAGTTGACCTCTGCCATTGCAGACACTCTGGGAGATGAGACATGGATACGGGAAATTTATCTTGATATTGAAAAAAAGAGTCAAACAAAATCAGATTTTGTAAAGCTTGCAACCATTGCTGTTAAAAAATTAGATGACAAAGAGATGGCATCTGAACTTTTGGTCAAGGCGCGGGAAAAATGCACAGACCTGTATGATTATTGTTCTGTAGCCGGGGCAGTTTTGATCTGGACAGATGATAAAGAGATGGCAAATGAGCTTTATGAATCTGCAAAAGGGGTTTGTCAGACTCAAAAGGATTATTGGTACCTGCTTAATCAGGTAAAACAGCATGATCCTGATTCTTTGCTTTTGTCCACTGTTCTTGATTCAGCTTTAGAAAAGTTGACTTCATTTAATGACCTGCTGTTTCTTGCTGAAACCGCTGTCTCTCTGCTTGATGATTCAAGTAAAGCAGCTAAGATTTATGGTATGGCAGAAGAGAAAGCCCTGTCTAATGGGACATTGTCCATACTTGGTACAAGTCTTAAAAATAGAATGGATGATTCTCAATGGTCCTCAAAGGTCCTGCGCAAGATAGCATGATATTAACAAATGCGGGCGGGGTCTCCTGATTTTTTCAGGATACCCCATCTGAATTTCAATAACTCCTCATGATTGTTGAAAAATCCATACAAAGAGCAATACTTTCCAATTCAAAGGAATTTAAGGCGTTCTGGAAAGAGAAGGGACCTTTTAAATATGCCTTAACCAGTATGGATTTTCCCCCTGTTTTACTGGAACAAGAAGAGTGGATTTTTTCAAATGATATAACAATACTTTTAAAAGAATTAATGCAGTTTGATAAAAGAAAAATGAAAATTGTTAAAGCCGCATTTAACCCTGAAAATAAAAATATCTTAAGACCTGAAAAAATCATTCCCTGGAAAATAAATAATTTTCCAGAGGAGTGGAATGCCCTTGACTGTGATGTCTTTGTACCTCAGGGGCATTTGACATTGACTTTGATGGACAAAATCACTGCTTCTGAGGAGAGAGTAGATGTAGCTAAGATTGAATCAGCTTTTTTCCAATGCCTTGAAAGCAGAATTGAACAAATTGGATATTTGCTTTTAAAACCGGAGAGAGGGGCAAAACAGGCAGGTATTCAAAATTATCTTTCAGATTGGGAAAAAGATGATAAAGAAGCCGGATTGTAATAAAGGTTAAATTTTACCTTCTACGATGAGATCTGCCAGCATCTCTTTGTAGTTAATATTGGCTTTTTTAAATCCCTTTGTTCCATATTTCATATTGGCTTCAAGAATATAAAATTTTTGTTTATGCTCAATTATATCAATACCTACATCATCCCATCCACACCTTGACGCTGTATTGAGTGCAAGATCAAGAGCCTTTTGGGGCAGGGGGGTAAAGTCTATTATTCCGCCCTGGGAAATATTGGTTCTAAAATTGTTTGGTGCTGCAATGCGAAAATAAGCAAGTCTGATTTTTTTGCCGATAATGATAATTCTCATATCCCTCTTAATTGGGAAATATTCCTGGATATAGGCAGGGCCTTTATTGTCTAAATAACATGAGAGATCCTCACTGTTTTGAATTAGATGTATGTCATTGCCTCTGGCTGAACCTCTCGGTTTTTTTGATATGAACGGGAAATCGAAAAAGTTGAGGATACTGAGTTTTTGTTTTTTACCATAAAAAACTTTTGTTTTAGGATGTGGAATCTCAAGTATATTGAAAATTGCTGTCTGTTTTATTTTATTTAAAGCAAATTTGTAGGTATGAAAACTTGGGAAGGTCTCTTTCCCCATGGCATTAAACAGATCTGCATAAAAAGCTGTGGGGTAGTAGATTTTTTTTGCATTTAAAATCAGCCCTTTTTCATGTTCAGAATAATCCTGGAAATTGGGTTTGAATCCAAGTGTCAAGATTGCAGAATATTGTTTTAATCTTGCACCCAGGGCAACAGGCCTGTTATCCAATTTTATAACTCTATTTGAACCAGGATCTAATATAGATTGGTTTTGGAGGGAATTCATTTATACCGTTTATTCCTTCCGGCTTTATTACCTGTATCCATCAGGATTGTTTTTCTGCCATTTCCATGTGTCCCTGCACATATCATCAAGTGTTTTGTTCGCCTGCCAGTCCAACTCTTTTTCTGCTTTGGAAGGATCGGCAAAGCATGCAGCAATATCGCCCTGTCTTCTCTCCACAATTTTATAAGGTACAGTTTCAGCACTGGCTTTTTCAAAACTTTTAATCATTTCAAGGACTGAATATCCCTGACCTGTTCCAAGATTATAAATTACCACGCCGGGATTTGTAAAAAGTTTTGGCAGGGTTTTAATATGGCCAAGGGCAAGATCTTTTACATGTATATAATCTCTCACACCTGTGCCGTCAGGGGTGTCATAGTCACTTCCAAATACATTAACTTGAGATAAAAGGCCTACAGCCACCTTTGAAATATATGGAACAAGATTGTTGGGAATGCCGGCAGGATCTTCTCCAATTGTACCGCTTTCATGTGCTCCCACAGGGTTGAAATATCTTAAAAGGGCTATATTCCATCTATTATCAGCAGTATAAAGATCCTGGAGTATTTCTTCTATCATTAGTTTTGTCCTGCCATAGGGATTGGTTGCAGAGAGAGGGAAATCCTCTTTTATGGGAAGGGAAGCAGGGTCTCCATACACAGTAGCAGAAGAAGAAAATACAATGTTTTTTACACTGAAATCATCCATGACTTCCAGAAGATTCAGTGTGCCTGTAATATTGTTATGAAAATATTTTAAAGGGATTGTAACAGATTCGCCCACAGCTTTTAAACCGGCAAAATGAATGACAGCATCTATTTTACAGCTTGAAAAAATATCATTTATCTCTTTTTTATTCAAAAGATCTGCTTTGTAAAATTCAAGAGACCTTCCTGTAATTTTTTCTACCCTTGTTAAAGCTTCTTGGCAACTATTGGACAGATTATCCAGGACAACTACATCATAGTCTGCATTTAAAAGTTCAACACATGTGTGGCTTCCAATATATCCTGCTCCGCCTGTAACAAGTATTCTCATAAATAATCCTTTTAGTGTTCAGGTTTTTTTTGTTATAGTCTTAAAAATAAATCTTTGCATACAATACCTTTTTTATAACCCTTTGTACAGTTTGTTGAAAACCTTATCAAATTCTTAAGGGTGTTAGAGAATGGGTGCGCCAGGCAAAGCTGGTAATTTCTTGTCGGTTAGAGTCCGACATAGTCAAAGGTTAGCCACCGGGCTATCACCAAAGGTGCATTTGTGGAGGTAACAAAGCAAATGAAGCC
>JAQIBP010000017.1 GCA_027858995.1 Deltaproteobacteria bacterium
AGACCTAATTCTTTGATCAGAATGGATGCTTTGTCCGCATGGAAAAGATAGGAGTATAACTTGATATCAAACAGCCAGTCTTTTTCAGGAGCTGGTTCATAATTTGGGGCATAAAGAAGAAATTTCTCATTCATATCAAGGGTTTCAAGCCTTATTTTCAAGTCGAGTGATCCGGTTTCATCCATTCTCAGAAGGGTAACACCCGCTACCTGTATTGACGGTAAACTCTCTTCAAATTCCTTTTCTCCGTCATACCAGAAAACGAGTCGTTTATTTTCTTCTTTAAAAATCCGAGCCAGTGTCTGGTTGATTTGTCGTATATCCATTAAAGCATTCCATTATCTGTTAATTGTCGCCCTTTTGACGTGATCCGGTATTTTTGTGTTGGACTTTTGGGAGAATTCGGTTGTGTCATTTCTATCAAATTTGCCTGCAATGCCGGTTTAAGGTAGTCGTATAAGAAAGTCGGACGGTGATTCAGTTGCAGGTATTGCATGGCCTCCCTGGTGCCCAATGGTTCTATTTTCAGACTCTCAAGGAGCTTTTTTACTTGTTCGGTTACTTGTTCGGTTACCTTATTGCCCTGGATGGATATCTGTTGTGCAAGAAACACAACAAACCGCATCCTCATTCCAATCTCCATAATTTGAGGTTCGGGCAACCCCAGTTCCTGAGCCTGTTTGAACATTCGAGGCACACCCGTCCCCCATTGCTCAATCAGATTCATCTCCCGAAAGAAACGGGCAATGACCGGATTTCTGATTCTTGATATCCCCTGTTTCATATCCTTGATGGTCATGCCAGGCATAAGGATTCCCGGGTTTTCAATTTCAATGCGATCATCAAAAAAAGCAATCCGTATGGGTGCCCCCCGTTGCGAGTAGTCTGCATGAACCAGCGCATTAATAACAACCTCACGCAGGATACCCAGGGGAATGCTCCAGACATCTTTACGGCGGATCTCTGAAAAATCTGCCCCGCGCATGGCATGTTTTTTCAAAAACAGCATGATACTGTCCACGGCCAATGGCAGATGATCGTAAATCTCTATGTGGTCAAAAATATCTGATTTGTCTGTGCCGGTAAACCGTCCGCACTGCACCCATACATCAGAAAAGGATAGATTTCGTTCCCGGCCGAACAGAATGATTGCCCCTTTTGAAGGAACCAGTCTGCCCTGGTGGGACACCAGCAGTTTGAGCGTTTGCAGTTCTGTTTTGTCCACAGGATATTTTTCACGGACACTTTGGGCAATGGCTTTGGTATCAAGATCATCAATGGAAAGCTCGGGCATGGGCATCTCATCAAAGGCGACTCCTTCCACTGTTCTGCGAAGCTCGGCAATCAGCTCTTGGTCAGCCTGGCGGTTTGTTGAACCCAGCCGCACATAAACGCCTGTTTCCGCACCTTCGGAACGTAGAAAATGGGGCCGGGAACTGGAAAGAAAAACTTCAGCAATTAAAAGGGTTTTGTCCTCAATTGTTATCATTTCAATATTCGGCACCAGGCGGGGCACAATGGAATCGGCAATCATACTGCACAACCGTTCCTCCTGTGACAACGGATCTTCAACTCCCAGAATCTGCCGATCATCACTGACACCGATTATCAGCCTTCCACCCGCAGTATTGGCAAATGCCACCAACGCTTTCATCATTGATTTGGAAGAAGATAAATCCTGTTTAAATTCAATGGTATTACCTTCAGGTTGTTCTAAAAGCCTATGATAGAAATTGCTCAAGGTGTTACCTCCCTGGAGTTTTCTGTTTTTTGAGGTCTAATTTCACTTATCATTTTTTCCCGGTAATGGCTTTTGTTTCAGATAAAAGGTTGCCAAATTTCCCATAATTCACTTTCACCCCGTCATCCAGATCAATGGAAATCTTCATGTCGGCATAATGTCTGAGTTCATCATCAAAAACTTTAAGTTCCAATTGTTTTTTCTTTAAGATATCAATTTCTTTTTGAATCTTTTTCTGGTTGGATGCGGTTGTGGCCTCATCCTTCTCATGTTCAAGAAATTCAATCCGGGCACGCATATTACCCTGGAGCGGGGTTACATAATGGGATCTCATTCTGGACAGGGTTGAATCATTGTATCGATGCAGATAGACAAGGCATTCAAAGGCTTTTTGTTTGCCGCTTGAAAACAGCCAGTAAATAGGCCGTTTTTTGTATGTTTTCATGTGGTCTTTAAAGAATGTGGTGCTCAGGTATCGCCTGATGGTCTCTTCCGAAGGTTCACTGGTTTTTGGATTTAAACTGTCTGCAATAAATTTCAGGTTTTCATTAAGGGTTTCTGATGGCCAGGCTGTCTTAATGAATTCAACAAATCTCCTGGAGGCATCATCATCAAACCAGTCCATGTCCATGATCGGGATTATGCCATCGTCATCGGCAGGAAAAGTTTTGTATTTTGATTTGTCAAAATTTTCATTATTACGGTTTGCATATATTAAACCTGATTCATCAAGGCTGTACCGACCCATAATACAACCGATTATATAAGAAATTAAATTTTTGATATTTCCAACCCTATTAGCTATTCTGAGAGTTATTTTATCAAGATTAACATCATTAGAAAATTCGGTTTGTATATTAAATGCCTCATTAAATAAAATATTATTTTCAATTTCAAGTTCCTGCATTCGAGTGATTTGCTTCCTACAATGATCTTTCCAATTATCACATGATTTTTCGAGATTTAATCCTTTAAAATCATTAGATAAAAAAGGAAAGTCATTAAAATCCCATGCAGTTTCATAATGGTTCCAATCATCTTTAGCAATCTTTATGGCTTCTTTGACGATCCCTATAATTTTTGAGTCGATATTATCTACAAAGGGTAACTTTTTGAAATAACCTATATGAAAATGTAATGTTGGGTTAAGGATTTTAACAATTGTATTAATAAAATTAGTGTTGGCCAAACCTAACGCTATCATAGCGTTCTTTTTTTCAGGGAAAAAAGCTGCATGTCCAGTTGAATCAAATATAAATCCATTAGGGAGATATCTAAATGAAGAATCTGATGATGTTATATCAGACCAAGTTATACCTTCTTTAAAATAATATTCAGGGTTTCGTATTACAGCTTTATTGAAATTTTTTAATTTTTCTCCGTCGGAAAACCAGTTCACAACATACTCAAAATTGCCATACCATTTACGGTATGCCCCACCTTTATTATAAGGAAACCATTTTAACCCTGAAATCATTGCATCCTGACAGTCCGACATTGAGAACCCAATTTTGAGGAAATCTATCTCATACCAAAACCGTAGAAACCTATCATTATTGGCAGTAGCCAAACCTTGTCGAGGATCTGAGATATCACCAAATTGTTTTTGCTTAATGAAAGTATCTTTAACTTTATCACTTAACCAATAAGCGATAGGATGTCCTGGGATTTTATTAAAATCCTTCCCGGAAGCTTGAAATCTCCATTCACAATTTATGTTTTTAATAGCTTCTAAAGCTTTTGGAGATTGATTTTGATGACCTTTAAAATCAGATAATTTAATGAAAGAGCCTTGGTAGAGTGAGTTATTTAATTTTTTCAAAGTAAAGGTTGTGACAGGTACACATGCGGGCTCAAAAGCATTATACTCCAACTGAGTTAAAGAACTTATTATGGTGTTTGATAAGATTTTATTTCGAAAACTTTCATAGGTTGAAAGAAACATCCAGACATAAGGTGTAATTAAACCTATTAACCCTGACTTTTTAGCAAAAAATACACTAAGTTCTAAAAACATTGCAAATAAATCCATTTTACTATCTGGATATTTTTCATTTGCAAATTGTTTTAAATTTATATTCATGCCCCTTCCACCGAGATAGGGAGGATTCGTAACAACGCAATCATATTGTTGTGCCAGAACTTGCGTCTGCATAATAATTGGTCGCAAACTTTCTAATTCCTCTCCAGCAATATAATTAAAAAGATCATCACTGCTCATCCCATCCGACTCAATAACAGATTTTATATCATCAAGTTTTTTGGCCAATTCATCCGGAATGGTAATCAACGAGCCAAATGTTTTTGAATGTTCGAACAGCTCCACCAGCTCATGAATCCAAACCCAGACACCTTTTCCGCCATCTTTTTTTGACACGGCTTCCAAAAGCTTATTCTTGTCAAATCCTTTGGTTTCCATAATGGACATGATATTGAGCTTTAACCCATCACGGGTGAAAAGCTGCCTATCATCTTTTCTGGCTCTCATTAAAACGGCGAAACAGGCAAGTTGTGCCGCCCTGTCATCGATATCAAGGCCATAAAGATTTTTTTCAAGGATCAGGCGGGATATATCCCTTGTTCTGTATCCTCTTTCAAGATAAATTTTTTTGAGAATATCATAGGCTTCAACAAGGATGTGGCCGGAGCCGCAGGCGGGATCGAGAAAAGTTAAGTCTTCAGGATTCAATGCTTTGGGTGTTATGGTATCAATCTCTTTTTGAACTTCAGGTTCCTGTTGTGCAGGCTCAATATAATACTCCATCTTGTTTTTTAAAAAAGATGTCGGATAGGTTGCCATCCACATTCTGCCAAGGGTATTCTGGACCATGTATTTAACGATCCAGTTGGGAGTAAACAACTGAGTCGCAGCAGGGATATCTTTGCTTTTTACAACTTTACCAATTACCTCATCTTTTTTTTCTGAAATATAAAATTGATATATCCAGCCAATAATTTCAACATTTTCCCAGAGGCTTTCATCAATTTCATCAACCAGTTTTTTTACAGGTGAGTTAGAATGCAGCAAATTATCCGGCAGCAGCAATTCAGCTTCACTGTCAACAGGGTCAAATAAAAAGGGCATGACTTTATGGAGAGCATTGCACTGGGCTATTACAAGCATTTTGTATAAGTCATTATCCTTGTCACCTGCAAGTCTCATATCCACTATCTTTTTGCGGTCAAGACCCGGCAGATCAACCTCGGTGGCGTGTTCAAGTATTTCAGGGATATCAGAATCGGTGGGATTGCTTAAAACTCTTAATCCATGATCCAGAAAATCATGAAGCTCCATATAGCGTATGGCAATAAATCTGTTAAACCAGGTATAGGCATTAGAACGGATAAATATTTCAAAACCTGTTTGTTTAACAGACGCGACAAGTTTTTCTCTTAATTCCCCGCCTTTTCTTGTAAAGACCTGATCATTGATAATGGCAACATCACCTTTGAATTCAACAGGATCAATATGATTATTTCCATGAATACCAAAGCGTGCTGCTCTTTGTGTTACGGCTTTTATAAAATCATTTCTTGCTCTCGGAGCATATGCTTTAATCTGAGCTGTGTTCATTTATAAAATCCGTATTCTGAGATTATCAGCTAATGCCTGTAACAGCTGAGTTTTAACATTTTTAATAAAAACATCCACATCTTTCTTGGTATCAAGATATGCTTTGTGTTTGAAATTGGCAGGATATATGGTTGTGGTCTTTTTTTCAGGTTTATTAGAGTCGGTTTCAGGTGTGAATTTTTCTTCAACTGATTCCAGGGCATCTTCAAACAAATCCTGGGTTTCATTCACACTATAAGAAATTTGCGGGATACTGTACTCAAATTCAATTTTTTTCTTAAAATTTTGCAGGGGCGAAAGAATCTTATTTTTAAAATCATCATTTGCTTGATTCTCATTGAGTAGATTTAAAACCTGTTTTACTTTTTTATCAATCTCATCTCTTGCAGATTCCTGCCTTTCAGCCACAAGTTTATCATTAGTTTGCCCCACTGTTAAAATAAGTGAGCTAACATTTTTGAGCATTGAATATGGATTTCTGGCAGAGACTATCTCTTCCATCTGTTTTAAAGCCTTATATGTATCAGTATCTTTTTTAATAGCAATTTTATTGGGAAGAAATCTTTTTAATGCATCTAATAATTTTTCCCATGTCTGTATCTGATTATTATAAAAATCTTTAAGATCCAGAAAATCCTCATGGGCATCATGAAGAGTATCTTTATTTAAATTAAACTCTTTTATCATTTCAAATGCATCATGGATATCAAGGATAGTGTGAGCTATTTTTAAACAATTATTAATCTCCTGCCTGCCTGGATAATTTCCTGTATCAGCCAGGGTTTTATATTTTTCTAAAGGTTCTATCCATTGTTTCAAACCCTTTTGTATATATTTGCTGATTTTTCCCTGACCGTCCGGAGCAAGAGAACCAAATATTTCCTTTCCAAGACCCTGTGCCTTTTGAAGATCTTTTGTTGAAAGATTTGCTTTTATGATAATCTGGACATTTTTCCATTGATGGGTTTTGGTTAATAAAGCTATGGTATCTCTTGGACGAATTCTGGTTTTATCTTCCAGCAGACTTATTTTTCCTGCCATAAAAAGTTTTGCAATAAGTATCACTATCTGAAATTCAGGCCAGCCATAGGGTCGTTTTGCAAAATGTTTTACAAGTTCATCTAAAATTATAGCTTTATTGCTTGCCTGTTTAAATTCAATAATTGTTCTTACTTCTTTAATGTCTTGTGTCTCTTCTTTGGCAAACTCAAAGACAAGTTGTTCCTGGGTAATATCATCAGATAACAGGATTTGTTTAATCTCTTTTACAGGATCATCATGAACCTTTGTGAGATAATTATATTTGCTGAAGGTGTTTTGGATTAAATAATCAAAAGCGTGATCAAGAGTTTTTGAAGGTGTGAGAGCATTGATTTCCAAAGGTTTGCCAAGGGTATAATACTCAGCATTAAGGATTAAATCTTTAGTTTTTTCAATCAGCCTCTCTTTTCTGCCTCTGTTGTCATCAGCTCTGTCCCTTAATATCTGACGTAGAGTGGTGGAAGCTGCTGCACTGCTTTTATTATTTATGTACTTATCAGTCTGGATATAAGTTCTTACAGCATCAAAAAGATTATTGTCATTATCTAATTTTACAAGAATAGTTCCCTCATTATTAAGGCTGTGCATATTGCATTTGCCAGGATTAAAGAGCGGATATTGATCATGCATTGGAGTAATGATTTCAAGGATAAGCTCATCTTCCAATTTCCTGGTCCATGGTTTTTCATCACAAATCCGGTTAAAGGCATAATCTC
Source organism: Deltaproteobacteria bacterium (assembly GCA_027858995.1). Lineage (GTDB taxonomy): Bacteria > Desulfobacterota > Desulfobacteria > Desulfobacterales > Desulfobacteraceae > Desulfobacula. The sequence goes on from JAQIBP010000017.1 coordinate 7,073, forward strand.
TTTTAAAAGGCGGATATCTGTGTTTGGATTTATTTTTTAACACATCCTGAAAAATAATATCTGAAAGAAAATCTGTCTCTGCGTGGGAAGAGATTTCAACATTTTTTATTTCCCTTGTAACTTCACGCTCTTCATTGGTAAGAAAAAAGTATAAATCCCCATTGCGGCTTATAAGATTTTCTTTTTCAAGACGTAAAAGTGCCTTATCAATTTTTTGTTTCAGGATGATCCTGTCAGCATCAACCTGATCAATACAGAGAGTCACAAGATTATCAATGTTAGGTTTAATTATTTCCACATATCTTATCAAAAACAATGTCTGTAAAAAATTAATATCAAATGGGATGTCCAAACCTTTATTATCCTGTGCCTGTTCAATGCTTCTTTTAACCGATGTATCCAGAAAACTTTCTATACAAGGGAAAAATTCATACAAAGGTACAAGAGCATTGATGGTATTTGAAGAGATATTAATTGCTGCAGATTGGAAAGCATCAAGCATGGATCGTTCACCCCGGCTTAAGTGAAGACCTGTAGCTCCTGCTTTTCTGATAGATTCGAATATTTTTTGAACAAGCTGAAAATGGTATGGTGTAAATGGATAATTATTTACAAAATCCAAAGATGTAGAATAATTTTTCAGTGTAGTAGTATCATGGGTAAAACTAAGCTGATTTTTAAGAATATCGTCTTTTTGCTTAAAAAGGTTTTCAAGCTCTTTTTTTGCCTCATCATTTTTTTCAAGAAGTCTTGCCTGGATAACTTCATCTGTATTGGCACTGGAGAGAGAAAGTCTTGTATTAAACCTGCCTTGAATTTTAGAAAAATCATTTGCTTTTGTTGATTTTATATCACCGAGAACAGCATCAATATCTTCCTGGGATGTTACTATAACCCAGGCACGACCTTCACAAATCCTGCCAAGATCTTCAACAATGGTCTGGAGATTTAGCATCAAATGTGTATCACTGCCGATGAACTGACCTATTTCATCCACCAGAAATACAATCCTGTGCTTGTTTGATTTTGAATCAAGATACTCTTTTACTCGTTTTGCAAAGTGTTCAACTGTCAGACTAAAGCTGTTTTCATATTTTTCGAACCAATCTCTTGCAGCATCTGTGCTTTTATCAAGAACCGTGGAGAGGGATTCAACAATTTCATCCTGAAGCAGAGAATATGCATCACGCTCTGTTTCCCATGAAAAACCATATATTTCTTTAAATTTATTTTTAAACTCCTCATATTTACCTTTTCTGGTAAGGTATCTTTCAATCTCAGCAAGATGCAGGGAGTCAGAGCTGAACCCCTGGCTTTCATTGAAAAGTCTCCAGAACACCGAAAGGATTGTAGACCGCCCATCTGTTGCATCTGCCCGGCTGTCAATATTAAATAAAATAATATCTGTATCAATGGTTGAAGTTCGCTTGATATCCCCAAGCAGCATAGGGTCTTTTATTTTATCATGAAAAAAATCAACTGCATTTTTATAAGAAGAGGTATCAGTACAATGGGCTTTTTTGTTTCCGAGAAGATAGGAGAGAATTTTGATAAAATGTGACTTACCTGAACCAAAAAATCCAGATATCCAGACACCCATTCTTCCAGAAACAACCGGGTCATCAGGATTGTCAACCGAGCCAAGATAGGATGCAAGGAAATCTTTAAAATGTCTGTCAAGCTCGCGGGTAACAACATATTCATCAAGTTCCTGCCAAACTATGGATTCATTGAGCTGATCTGCTTTAACAACACCGTTAATGGGTCGAGATATATTTTTTTTGAAAATATTTTGAACCTGCATAGATGGATTTCCTTTGAAATATTTATTTACTATTTTTATTCAACCAATTGAAATGCCCTATAATAATTTGTCTCTTTTAATTTTCCAAAAAGCCTGAGCCCCTGACCGGTGAATACCCCGGGATAAAACATAACGAGAGGCGTATCTTCCATTAAATGGTGAAGATTATTTAAGAGATTATGACTTCTCAACATGGGATATACACTTCCCACACCAGAGACCAGAACAAGATCATTCTCTTCAGGCGGTACCTTTTTTATAAATTCATTTGCAATTTTTTTGGAGTCAAGTGGGCCTTTCAAGGACTTTAAAAGCTCTTCATTGCCTTTTTTAGATTCAATATCCAGAACACGGTCTAATAATTTTCTATCCTTAAGATATTGAAGAACCAGTTCAAACAGATTAATATGTTTGAACCTTATATCAGGTTTTCGTTTTGGAAGCTGCCTTAAAATAAACTGAATATGCTCTCTTATCTCCAATTCATATTCAGAAGGGTAATCAAAAATATAAAAACCTATTTCATTTCCAAGACCTGAATTTGAAAGAAGTTCTTCAGAAGTCAGGCGGTCAAAAATTTTATTCAAGCGGTTTTTAAATGCAGTCATGTACAATCCTTAAATTGAGTCATGTAATCTCCATACACCTTATTACATAATCTTCTTTTTTTTTCACAAGATATTTTTTTACTTCCGGGGCTATGGAAACAGGAAGTAATTTGAGATTCCTTGTGCTGTCAATATATTTTGCTTCTGCAAGTATTCTGAATAGTACTTGCTTGAGTTTGGCCTTTGTTGATTCTTTCCAAGTATCGACTTTGGGGTCTATCTGTGCACATGATTCAAGAAATCGCTTCCAGCCCATTTCATTGATCTTCTCACTAAAAGTCTGCCAGTGCTGCCTTAAAACAATATCCATAAAATCACCCACAAGATGACTATGCTTTATTGATGCTGCAAGCAATGCCTGTGTTGATACTTCTGATGATCCGTCATAAACAAGCTGCCATAAATTTTTATCCATTAATACCAAACGGTTTTTAATTAAACGAGCCTGCCTTATTGCAGCAGCAGAACTCCTTTTTTGTAAAATATTGTCAATAACAATTGCCTTATGCCATTGAACTTTATTTACATTTTTCAAAAGCAATTGAGCAATCTTACGGCTTTCTGCCAAAAGTAAAGATCCTGCAACAATATCACCATTATATATTTTATTCTCAGTTATTCTCATGATCTTAATTTTTAATATTTTAACTCAAAAGAATTTCTACCATGCGAATTTATAACATTCAAGGAGTAAAGAATAATTTGGTAATGAAAAATTTTTGAAAAATTTAACCGAAAAGGTCACACATAAAAACAATTAAAGCATCCAGGCATGCAAAGCAGTTTATATCAAAACGGAGTTATGTATAATTTTATGAATCAGGGCAGAAGGACAAATTTTAATGACCGCCATAATGATCAAAATACCTGTAAATGGTAGCGCGGCTTACTCCAAGAATCTCTGCAGCTTTTTTTTTATTACCTTCTGCCATGGAGAGTGCTGAAAAAAACTTCTCTTTTGACATCTTTAAGCCAGGACCTGGTTTCTGTTTTCTAATAAAACTGTAGTTCATGATTTCAGGAGGAAGATGCTCAGTTTCAATTGTCCCTGAATGGCATTTTACATAGGCATACTCAATCATATTATGCAGTTCTCTTACATTTCCGGGCCAGTCATAGGCAGAAAGGATATCCATTGTCTCATTTGAGATGGTTAATGCAGGTCTTTTTATCTCCAAAGCAATAACTTCCAGAAAATGTTCTATAAGCATTGGAATATCAAGTCGCCTCTCTTTTAATGGGAAAAGCCTGATGGGAACAACACAAAGGCGGTAGAAAAGATCCTTTCTAAATTTCTTCTCTTCCATCATTTTTCTGAGATTTTGATTTGTCGCACTTATAATCCTTATATCAACATGTATGGTTTTCTCTCCTCCAACCCTTTCAAAGCTTTTCTCCTGTAACACCCTGAGAAGTTTAACCTGCATTGCAGCAGACAATTCTCCCACTTCATCAAGGAATATAGTACCGCCGTCTGCAAGTTCAAAACGCCCTTTTCGATCCCGGGCCGCTCCTGAAAAAGCCCCCTTGACATGGCCGAACAATTCGCTCTCCAGAATGCCTTCCGGCAATGCCCCGCAATTAATAGCAACAAAAGGTTTTCCCTCTCTGGCACCAATTCCATGGATTGCATTTGCTACCAGTTCTTTGCCTGTACCGCTTTCCCCTTCAATTAAAACAGAAACCTGTGAAGAACTGACTTCTTTAATCTGGTTAAAAAGTTCAAGGGTTTTGGGATCTCTTCCAACAAGATCTCCAAGGGTATGATGATGTTTTAATCTGCTTTTCAACTGATCAAGTTCTGTCTCATCTTTAAATGATATAAGTGCACCTATCTCTTGATGGAATTCATTTTCAAGGGAGATAATTGACATTGCAAGGTTCAATGGGTTACCATTTTTATTTGTAAAATCAACTTTTTTAAATTTAATTTTTTTTGTCTCTTCTGGTATTCCATTGCAGAAATCACAGAATCCGCCGCAAAATCTTCCCGGAAAAACATCGTGGCAGTCTTTTCCAAGGATCTCGGCACGATTATATCCCGTGATTTTTTCTGCAGCCTTGTTAAAAAAGAAGATTCTTCTATTTGTTGTATGTGCCATGACCCCATCCATAAGATTATCAAGTACAAGTTCTAAATTCCTTCTTGCAATAAAAAGTGCATGCAAAAGATCTGAGTCAAACAGTGTAAAAACCTTGTCCTTAATTTTATCTCTGGCAGAAATAAGCTGCTTATATCGTATATCCTTGTTTTCACTGGGTTGAGGATCTGGAATGTCCCAGTGAATATGAGGCGGCATTCCCTGCAGGGATGGCCTGCAGTCATGATCAAAATCACCAAGGGTAATAATCAGGTCAAACATAAAAAGTTCAATATCAATAAGTGATCTCAGGGCAATTTTGGAAAGAGTCATGCCGGAATCCTGCATAATCTTGCAGGCAACAGGATCCAGTTCAGGAGGGGTCATGCAGGCACTGACACACAAAGTATCTCTATTATTTATTTCAAGAGCAAAGCATTCAGCCATCATTTGCAGATTGTTTCCACTCTCTCCAAGAAATAGAACAACATGTTTTTTTCTGGTCATTTAATCAGATCTCAAAAATTTTATTTAAGTTGTGGCAACCTTTTCCGCGGCAAAGAAATTTTAAACGTTGACCCCTGTCCCGGTTCTGACTTCAAATCGATTGTTCCTCCGTGCTCCTGAATAATTTTTTTTGATGTAAGCAGTCCAAGCCCGGTTCCGCCAGTTCCCTTGGTTGTAAAAAAATTGGTGAAAACTTTGTTTTTAACATCATAATCCATACCGCATCCATTGTCGGTGACTTTAAAATTAATCACATCATCAACTTCATAAACTTTGACATGGACAAAACAATTGCCTTTGTTTTCGCTCATCTGACAGGCATCAATGGCATTTCCCACAAGATTGGTCAAACATTCAAGAATATTTTCATAATCCATTGGTGCTGATGCTATTTTGTTTTTTGTTTTATTTTCAAGGCTGATATCATATTGGGCTGCTTTTGTTGCATAGGAGATAACAACTTCTTCAACAATTTTGCCAGGATCGCATTTGGCTACACTGATTGATCTCCCCTTGGAAAATTCTAAAAATTCTCTTACAAATGTTGATACACGACCCACGTTTCTGTTTAATATCTCCATGCCTTTGCCAATTCTTTCAATATCACTTTTTTTCATGCCTGAACTGAGCATATACATCCCGCCTTCAAGGCTCGTAATAAGATTTTTAACTCCATGGGCAAGCCCGGCAACGGTCTGCCCCACTGCAGCAAGACGTTCTGCTTCAAGTTTCTCTTGCTCAAGCTGACGGGTCTTTGTTATATCAACTGCCATTTCCATGACAAACTCAGGTTTGCCATGGTTCGATTCAAGTGGAACTGTAGTTATCTGAAAATGGATGTCTTTACCCTCTGCTGTTTTCCAGATATGATGGCCAGTATGCATTTGACCGTCATCAAAAGAAGCTCTGGCTGTACAATCAGAACATTGAGTGTCCCGACCTTTTAAAGATTGATAACAATATTCGCCTTTAACCGGGTTAAACATGTTTTTAAACTGTTGATTTGTTCTCACAATCTTAAAATTTTTGTCTATGACCAGGATGCAGCATGGAACCTGGTCAAAAAGCAATTGATGCTCTTTTTTTATTTTTTCAGTTTGTGTTATATCAATTGACATCTCTATCAAAAAAGGAATGTTATTATTTTCGTCTGCAACAGGAATTGTATGTTTGATATAGCGTGTCAAAATGCCATTTTTATCATATCCTGCCTCCTGATTTTTCCTTGAAATTCCATCTTTAAAAGTTTTAGAACCTTTACAGTCCTTGCATAAAACATCAGAATTTTTATAAACGGCATGGCATTTTTTATTTTCCCAGGCACCAAAGACTTGTTTGAACATGCTATTTGCATGCACAATATTGAAATCCGTATCTATTACAGCAACAGTCATGGGAATTGTATCAAACAACTTTTCTTTGATACAGGTATTAAGTTCTAAAGTAGATATCATTGTATTTCCTTATTTTAATAAATTGGATATTTGTTTTTCTAATTTTTCAAGCTGGATCGGTTTTTCCATAAATACAGCAGGGACTGCAACTTTATCAGAATCTTTTTTATCATGGAATAATTTTGTTATGAATTCGTTTTTTGAAGACAAGCCACTCATGAGGATAATGGGTATTGTTTTCAATTCAGGAGTATGGTGGATTTCCCTGTATATTGATATGCCTGACCTGTCCGGCATCATAATATCAAGTATGATTAAATCCGGTTTTTCCCGGTAAATGGAACCCAGGATATCATTAATATCATTTACAGTGCATGTGGAATAACCGCTGTCTTCAAGAGCAGCCATGAGATATGTCTGGATATCAGTTTCATCATCGACAATCATTATTTTTTTTTTCATATACCCTCTTTTTGTATTATTTGTTTACAAATATCAAGTATAAAATAGCAGTTAATTTTTTTCTTGACAAGTTATTCAACCTATTTCATACTAAAATAGTATAGATTAATTTAGTATAGATAATAACACTTTAATGACTTTAATTCTTTCAACTATGAAACTTGCAACTCAAGTCAGATACGGGATCAGGAGCAGTAAATATTAATTTATAAATGAGGAAATGTAGATGAAAAAGATCGTAATACTTGGATCCGGCGCCGGTGGAACTATGTGTGCCGCTAAATTGAGAAGGAAATTGGGACGTAATTGGAAAATAACAATTATTGATAATGATGAAATGCATCATTATCAACCCGGGTGGCTTTTTATCCCGTTTGGAATTTATACGGCAGATGACTGCATGAAACCAAAACGTGATTTTATACCGCCAGGTGTGGATTTTGTCCTTGATGATGTCGTAGGCGTGAATCCTGATAAAAGAGAAGTTGAATGTAAAAAAAGTAAATACAGTTATGATTATCTCATCATTGGAACCGGCTGTCTTCCTGTCCCCGAGGAAGTTGAAGGGCTTGAAGACTGGAAAGCTGATCCAGAGTCCAATGAACACACCTTTTTCACCCTTGAAAGTGCTGTTGCTCTGCATAAAAGAATGAGACATTTTGAAAAAGGCAAAATGATTTTTAATATTGCTGAAATGCCTCACAAATGTCCTGTTGTTCCCATGGAATTTATTTTTATGGCTGACTGGTTCTTTGCTAAAAATGGATACAGGGATAATATTGAGATTGAATTTGTCACTCCCAACACTGGTATTTTTACAAAGCCCATAGCAACAAAAGTTATGACAGCTTCTGCAGAAGAGAAAGAAATTAAGGTAATTCCAAACTTTGATCTTGAAGTTGTGAACAAGGAGGAGAAATATATTGAATCTGCAAGGGGTGACAAACTTGACTATGACCTTTTTATCTCCACCATGCCCAATCTCGGAGCAGATTATATTGAAAATTCAGGAATGGGCGATGGAATGGGATATGTCCTGACAGATGATCATACGCTCCAGGCTCAAAAATATGACAACATCTATGTTGTGGGTGATGCTACAAATGTTCCAACCTCAAAGGCTGGTTCTGTTGCCCATTATGAGGCAGATATTATTGTTGAAAACCTGCTCCTTGAAATTGATGGCAAAGAGCCTAAACCTTCTTTTGATGGTCATTCAACCTGCTTTATTGTTTCCGGCTATGAAAAGGCATTCCTTTTTGACTTTAATTACAAAACAGAACCGCTTCCAGGTAAATTCCCGTTTCCAGGTGTAGGGCCCTTTGATCTTGTGGGGGAGAGCAATATGAACTATTGGGGTAAAATGATGTTTAAATGGGTATACTGGAACCTTCTATTAAGTGGGCAGGACATGCCGCTTGAACCTCAGATGGAAATGGCAGGAAAACATTGGCCCAAAGTTTCAACAGAATAGGAGGCGGGAATGACTAACGAAGAATTAATTCTGGAAAAGCTTGAACGGCTTGAAACCCAGATACAACCTCTGATTAAAACCAGTGAAAAATTTGCAGAATTAAAAAATGATTTAATTCCCATCAGCAACCAAGCCACTGCACTGTTGATCAAGGAACTCACCGAAGTCGAAGCCGGTTTCCAGCTTGAAGATTTTTTATCCTTAACTAAAGAAGCCATGAGAAATACCCGGAACTTTACCTTTGCATTGAAGCAGATGGCCAGTATGATCGAGTTTGTAAAAGATCTTGAACCTCTGCTTAAATCAGCTGTGCCCCAGACTATTCACTATTTGAATGAACTTGAACAAAAAGGTGTATTCAGGATTATAAAGGCTACAGTTGATCTGCGCAGTAAGGTTGCAGCTTCCTATACTGCGGAAGACATTGATAGTATGGGAGATGGTCTTGTTGCACTTCTTGGCCTTACCAAGAGTCTTTCAAATCCTAAAACAATTGAACTTTTCGAGAAATTATCCCGGATTCCTTCCAAAGTTGAATTGGAAAATGCAAAAAGTGTTGGTGTTTTTGGACTTGCGTCTGCCGGGTTTAACCCTGAAATAAGCAAAGGGCTTGGAGTTCTCATGGAACTTACAAAAGCCATGGGTAGAATAGAGTCAGAGACAAAAAAAGCCGATTAACCCAGCAGTCTGTTACAAAAATGTAAATTTTTTCAACTTTATCAGTTGTGAGAAATCCTCTATTATGTTACAGCTTGTTAAGAAAATCTTAACTGGTATCTGACCGCAAACTTGCAAATTTATTTTAAGTTTCGGTCAGATACTGACTATGGAAAGGGGAAAATTATGGATAGAGCAAATGAAAAAAAAATACTTGTGGTCGATGATGAACCTGACGTAAGAAATTTTTTAATGGCTTGTATTCAAGATGCCGGATTTATGGTAGATTCTGCTGTTGACGGACAGGATGCACTTGATAAAATTGAAAAAGAGAGACCAGACTTGATGACTCTTGATATGAATATGCCCAAAATGTCCGGGATTAAACTGATTCGCATATTAAGAAGGAAAAAAGAGTTGTCCCGGTTGCCGATCATTGTAGTTACAGCCCATGCTCATAATGAGTTTGCAAGTGAAGACGTAAAAACTTTTAATGCATTTACTTCAGGACTTAAACCAAAAAGAACAATAGAAAAACCTGTTACGCCTGAAGTTTTAATAAAAACCATTTGTGAGATACTTGATGTTGAGCCTGTAACTGATATTGCTTCAGATAAACCCACCTCTTCCGATGAAGTAAATCTGGCAAAGATGCTTAAAAACAGTGATCCAGAAACACTTCAAAAGATTAAAGACCTTCTTGCAGGAGGTTAAAATAGAATGAAAGGGGGTTAACTGGATATACAGGCAGCCCTCTTATGATTCTTGTCACTGTTTTGTATCAAACTGGCAATACTGATATTATCAAGCTTTTTATATAAAATTGATGTTGCATCCTGCCAGGCATCCCGAACAAGGCATTCAGTTGCCATTGAGCAATTTTCCGGAGAACTGACGCAGTTTACCAGATCGGTCTGCCCTTCAAAAAGTCTGACAATCTGGCCAAGATATATTTTGCCTGGATCTTTTGCCAGCAGATGTCCTCCTTTTGGCCCTCTCACACTTTTGACAATACCTGCCTGTCTTAAAGTCCGTAAAATTTGTTCAAGGTATTTTACCGATATTTTTTGATTTGAAGATATTTTGCTGACCGAAATAGCACCCTGATCTACCATTAATGCCAGTTCTATCAGAATTCTTGTTCCGTAGCGGGTCTTTGTTGAAAGTTTCATCTTTTAAATACTCATAATTGATATTGTTAGAGTCCAAACAGGTTATAATTATCATACTAAGTTAATATACATAGTTTTTATGTACATTTAAAGGATTGTTTTTAATATTGCATTTTTATACTACGATGTGATATAAGCAGTGTTTTTAAAGAAGAGCAGCTAAAATAGAGTTTTTGTAAAGGATAACCCATGAGTTATACAATTAAATTGAAAGATGCCTTTAAAGGCTACACATATGATCAGGATAAAATTGTATCTCCAAAAGAAACTATAGCAAGATTTAAGGAGAAAACAAAAAGAGTCAACCTTGATATTTTAAGCCGTACCCGGAGAATTGATAACGGGCGGCTGGGTATCCCGGTTTTTTTCAGTGAATGCGGCCTTGATGCCAGAGATGTTATTGGCACAAAAAAGCAGATGGGCAAGGGTGGGACTCCGGAGCAATCTGAAGCAAGTGCGGTAATGGAGCTTGCTGAACGTTTCAGTTTTTTTTCGTTTAAGAAAAAAAAGAAAAATTTTTTTTATTCTACTCCAAAAAAGCTGGGTGAAAAAGTTATTGCATATGAGCAGATTATAAAATCTGTTCATGATAATAGAGAAGATGCATTAAAGGTTAAACCAATTTTTGATAATCTGCCTCTTCAATGGACCAAAGGCTATAATCTGACAAAGAATCATGAAGTTTTAATTCCTTTTAACTGGTTCTATATGATTAATGAATTTAACGGACCATGTGCAGGAAATTGCCAGGAAGAGGCTTTAATCCAGGGGATTTGTGAACTTGTTGAACGTCATACCTCTTCCATAGTCAGCCATGAAAACTTAAATGTCCCTGGAATAAATCTTGACTCTTTTTCAGACCCTCTGGTCATTAAAATGCTTAATAATTTTAAAAAAGAGGGCATAAAGGTTTATGCTTCCGATTTTTCCCTTGATACCGGTATACCCACTATTGGTGTTCTTGCCTGGGATCCTGCTACCTTTGGCAGTACCAGTGAAATCGTATGGACTGCAGGAACCTCGCCTGATCCTGAAAAAGCCATGAGTCGAGCTCTGACAGAAACAGCCCAGCTTGCAGGGGATTTTAATTCAGGGTCCAGTTATGTAGCTTCGGGCCTGCCTAAATTCATTAACATTAAAAATGCAAAATTTATCACCCATCCCCATAAAATTATTAATATAGATTCTCTGCCTGACCTTTCAAACAATAATATCAAAACAGAAGTGGAAAACCTGCTCCATGTGCTGGATTCAAAACAATTTCAAGTTTTTGCCATAAATGTTATGAACAGCGATCTTGAAATTCCTGCATTTTATACTATAATTCCGGGAGCTCATTTCAGAGAGCGGGCATCAGCAGCAAGCGTAGGTATGTTTTCTGCCAGACTGATCACTGAAAATTTTAATCCTGTTCAGGCTTTGTCCAGACTTGATGATCTGGGAAAAGCACTGCCTGGCAAATACTATACAAATTTTTACAAAGGTTTGATGCTGAACTCAATGTATGACTTTGATAATGCTCTGATTGAATTTAAAACCGCCCTTGAAAGAGATCCTGTAAAGTTGAATATGCCGGATATCTATTCCCATATGGGGGCATGCCAAAAAGATCTTGAACAGTATGAACAAGCTGTTGAAACATGTGAAAAAGGCCTTGCAATTGATGGACAGCGCCCGGATATGTTCAATACCATGGGGTTTTGTCATTTTATGCAAAAAAATCATGAAAAAGCCATTCCATGTTTTGAAAATGCACTTGAGATTGATCCCTCCCTTGCCATTAACTATGCCAATATAGGTTCAAACTATAGAGAACTTAGGGAGACCAAACTTGCAATCCAATACTATGAAATGGCTCTTAAAATAGATCCTTCCATTGAATTTGCAAGAGATAATATAGAAAAATTAACAAACAAAAGTTAAATATGAATGGAATTTAACCATGTATGGATGGAGCGGCAAAATACTGCATATTGATCTTGCCAAAAAAAGTTTTGAGGTTGAGCATCCTGATATTGATACTTACAGCTTTTATCTTGGTGGTAAAGGGTTTGGCGGAAGATATTTAAGGCAATGTGCAACTCTTCCCTGGGATCATGAGGAGATGGTAATAAGCATCTTTACAGGGCCTCTTACCGGAACTATTTCACCCACATCAGGTCGTGCCCATATTATTTCAAAATCTCCTCTCACAGGACTTATTGCAGACTCTTCTGTTGGTGGAAAACTTGCCACCAGGCTTAAACGAGCAGGCTGGGATGGTATTGTCATTACAGGCAAAAGCAAAACTCCTCTTGGTATAGTAATAAAAAACAGTAAAATATATTTTAAAGATGCCAAAAAAATGTGGGGGTTTGATACAAATATTCTTCAGAAACAAATCAAGCCAGGCAATGCCTCACTTGCCTCTATCGGTCCCGCAGCTGAAAATGATGTCAGGTTTGCCTCCATAACAGTGGATCAGCATCATGCAGCCGGCAGAACAGGGCTTGGACTCTGCCTTGCCCAAAAAAAAATTAAATATATCCTGGTGGATGGCACTGGCAGGTGCAAAGTGGAGAATCCAGATAAACTGAAACAGGCAAGGGAGGATATTGTAAGGCTTACAGCCGCTTCTCCTGTGCTAATGGGCCAGTTTGGCTTTGCCAGCCTTGGTACCGGGGCTGTATATGATCTTATGGATAACAGGCGCATGATGCCCACTGATAATTTTTTGGACACAAATTTCAAACATGCATCAAAACTCAATGCAGCAGCATATGCTGAAACTTACGCTACAAAAAGACACGGCTGCCTTGGCTGCCATCTTCTGTGTAAAAAGATTGGAACAAAAAACAAAGAGCGTTTTACAATGCCTGAGTTTGAAACCATGTCCCATTTTACAGCTCTTATTGGTTGTATGGATACAGCTCTTGTTGTAAAGGCCAATGAACGGTGCAATTATTATGGCATGGATACAATATCTGCTGCATCTGTTCTGGCGTGCAGACGTGAAATAACCGGCATTGATTACACACGGGAGACTCTTTTATCTCTTCTTGATGATATTGCTCTTGGAAGAGGTGAAGGCAGGGAGCTTGCCATGGGAGCAAAACTTTATGCAGAAAAAATGGGAAAACCTCAGGCTGCCATGTCTGTAAAAGGTTTAGAGCTTCCAGCCTATGACCCCCGTGGGGCATATGGGATGGCACTGGGATATGCTCTCTCCACCCGGGGTGGATGTCATTTGCGAGCCTATCCCATAAGTCATGAAATATTTAGGAAACCCGTGGCTACAGATAGATTCAGTTTCAGTGGCAAGGCAAGAATTATAAAGATTGCAGAAGATTTAAATGCTGTTGTGGATTCACTTACAGCCTGTAAATTTACTTTTTTTGCAGCCACCTTAGAAGAGTATGCAAATGCCTTTGAAGCTGTTACCGGAATTGAAACCACTGCCCAGGATTTATTAAAAAAAGGAGAGCATATCTACTATAACGAACGAATTATTAATGCTATAAATGGGTTTGATGCTGAGGATGACGATCTTCCGGACAGATTTTTTACACTGGCAGGATCAAGCGGTAATAAAATTAATATTTCCCCCATTAACAGGGGCGATTTTTTAGAGGCAAGAGAAAAATATTATATCATCCGCGGGCTTGACTCAGGAGGTCTGCCCAGAAAAGATAAAGCTCAATCACTTGGATTATTACGTGAGACCTGTGGGTTATGGAACAACTTGTAAAAAAATATGCAGACAAACTGATCCGGGCAAAGCTTGGGAGTTCCAAAGGATTGTCACAACCTCTGGTGGGTGGTCTGGATGACACCCTTGTCTGGAACCGGAAAGCAGATGAGATTGAGGTGTTGGAAGATGTTTTTAAGGGATTGAATATAAACTCTTTACTGTTTTTAAGACCTGAAGAACCCTATGGAAGCTTGATCAACTTTCTTGGGCAAAAAGCACTTAAATCCAATGGCCTGATACAGCCCAAAGATTGTGAAACAAAAACTTTTCTTCATGATCTGCCTGTCATTAATGAATTTAATTCAAACCAGATCGTTGAAGCATTAAAAAAGAGAAAAAGTGTAATCATTGCTCCTGGAAAGAGCAGTGGGTCTTTCAAAAGCCCGGCAATTATCGCCCATGGTACAGTCAGTCCTGAACAGGGCTTTGTAACCATAAGTTCTGTATGTTTTGCAAGTTTTGTTAAATTTTTTGCAGATTATCTTGAAAACTTGCAGACAGAGGCCGTCACAGACCATTACCATCAAATATTTGATGCCATAACACCCTATTTAAAGCCAATACAAAAATTATTGCCAAAATTTATTCCATACCCCTTTTCAAGTGAAGAGCAGGTTTATTCAAGTATGATTGAAGCAGGCAGAAAAACCATTGAATATGAACTCGTAGATTCCTATTTTGGTAATCTATCATACTATTGGAATGATACTCTCTATATCAGCCAGACAGGAAGCTGTCTTGATGAGCTTGAAGGATGTATTGACCCTGTCCCTTTAGATGGTTCCACCAGCGCCGGTATTACTGCTTCAAGCGAACTTTCAGCCCACCTGAAAATTATTGAGAAAACCGGTTGTAAAGCTATTTTGCACGGGCATTCGAAGTTTTGTGTTATTGCTTCCATGGATTGTGACCCGATTGAAAAAGCTGCCTGCAAATTTAAAGAACAGTGCCATATTAAATGTCCGAAAAAAAGATTTGCAGGTTCCACTCCCATTGTACCGGGCGAAGTCGGTACAGGTCAGTTCGGCCTTTGCAATACCCTTCCAAAAGCCTTTGAGCAAAGTGACAGTGCCATTGTTTATGGCCATGGCCTGTTCACAACAGGGAAAAATAATTTTGCTGAAGCATTTAAAACCATGGTCAAAGTAGAAAACTACTGTTTTTATACATATTTTGAAAAAATCAATTCTCTTCGCTGATTTTAAGATGTTATAAGAAATCTGAACCCGTTCTAGGCTGATCACCTTACGTCCGCTGGATGGACTTGGCAACAAGTTCTAAGATCACCTACGCTGACCGCCATGAACTCGCTCATACTTCGCTCAAACACCATGGCGGCTTAACCGCTGCGATAATCAAGAACTTGTAAGCAAAAATCCATAATTCTCCCGTAAGGCAAACAGCCTTCCGCTGGTGGCGATAGCAAATGTTCAAGGCGTTTATGTTTGTGCTTGACATTTATTCTTCTCCTTTGTTACTTGATTAGAATTGATAATAATAGAGGAATAATTATCAAGACAATTTTACCTGATAATAGCCAATTTTGCAACTTATCAGGTCAAACAACACTGTGAATAAATGGTTATCTTTATAGAGGAATTAGAGGATGCCAACAACAATAAAAAGACTTGGTGACAAGGAGGTAGTTGCTCTTTTCGTGGATTTTTTGGCACATAAGGGATATCCAGATCTTGAAATCGAAAGGATTCCAGACGAAGAAGTTTCAGGTGAAATAGACGCTATAGCTGGACAATTTGCAATAGAGCATACCAGCATAGATACCATACCTCACCAACGGAGAGATGAAGCATGGTTCATGGAATCAATTGGCTCTCTTGAACAAGAATTCAAAGGCAAACTGCTATTTCGTCTATTCCTAACTTTTCCATATGCAGGTGTTCGACAAGGGCAAAATTGGCAAGAGCTAAAAACTGCTGTTCAACACTGGATAATGACTAAATCTGAAAAGCTTTCCGAAGGCTCTCATATAATTTCCAACATACCTGGAATTCCATTCGAGTTTCGTGCAAGAAAGAAGTGCTCCGGAAAGGCTGGACTGCTTTTATCACGTTTCGGTCCCTATATTCCTGACTTTCCATCTCGGCTGAAAAAGCATCTTGCCCGCAAAATAAAGAAGCTCGCCCCATACAAAGGCAAGGGCAAGACAACTTTACTTTTGGTGGAGTCAGCCGACATTGCGTTTATGGACGAAGCAGTAATGTACGATAGCTTAAGTGGAACCTATCCAGCGGGACTGCCTTCAGGTGTGGATCAAGTATGGTTTGCACATACATCGATACCTGAGGATGTATTATTCTTTGAGATGAACGAGGCTTTCAGAAGATAACAAGCCGCCGGAGTTGACCTGGGTTTACTGAGCGGCTCCCGGAATGTATCGACTTTAACAAAAATATTAACCATGCAGAGTTTGTTGGTATAAAGCCCCCAGGCAACTCAGCTCAATGTTATGTGTAATAAATAAATGAGAAATATATTATTAAATACTTGGGTAGTTATTTTATTGGTCTTATTGATGGGCGGTGTATCAGCTTGCTATGCTTTTATTAATAATGACTACTCATGGGTAAGTCGTTCAGGCTCTGTAATTACAGTTCTTGGCTTATTACTCACCATTAAACATAGTATTTTTTCGGAGTCCAGGGACATACATAGCGTTGTACGTGAAAAGAATCATTATGCTGTATTTGCACCTGATAGAGATTCCGATGTGTATAAGGATCAAACAACACATGCTAAAAAAATAATTAAAGACGAATACCTAGGTTTTTTTATAACAATAATTGGAACAATAATCTGGGGTTATGGTGACCTGGTTGGTCAAGTCATCACATAACAAGACAATCAAGTTCGCCTGTAAAAGGCACAGGCTTGGACGCGGCAAAAAACGCCGCGCCACTTATTTATAACATTCTATTTTACGACCGTATTTCAAAGAACTAACTGTATAGTTTTCAATTAACAAATATTTTAACTGCTAAATAAAAAACTTGACAATACGTACGTTATGACGTACCGTAAATAAAAAGAAGGGAGGATAAAAAATGTCAACATTATCAGCTACAGAGGCACGCACAAAACTATACAGACTCATTGATCAAGCATCTCTTTCACATGAACCTATTGTTATCACAGGGAAAAGGGCTAATGCAGTACTTATATCCGAAGATGATTGGCATTCGATTCAAGAGACCATGTATCTTTTAAATATTCCAAATATGCGTGAGTCAATCCGTGAAGGTTTGGCAACTCCAATAGAGGACTGCAAAGAGGATCTGGATTGGTGAATTGGAGAATTGTTTTTACAAAACAAGCTCAAAAAGATGCAAAAAAAGTAACTGTTTCTAATCTTAAACCAAAAGCAGAGCAAATTATTAAAATTTTGCGCCAAAATCCATTTCAAACTCCACCACCTTATGAAAAACTTATCGGTGATTTAGCTGGTGCATATTCAAGACGCTTAAATATTCAACACAGAATTGTCTATCAGGTCATAGATAATGAAAAAATAATAAAAATTATTCGAATGTGGACACATTATGAATAAAAGCATAACGAATTAATGCAGACCGCAAGAGGCGAGGTCTTTGGGCTAGTTGATTGCCATCAAGAAAAGCTTAGGGCCAGCTCAAAAATAAATTTACATTTTTGATGGCGTCAATTTGTAATTCCAGTCAGAAAGTACCTCATGCTTTTTTATTTGAAGTTCTTTCATTTTTTTATCAGAAACCCTTTCGCCTGTTTTAAATTTCTTTCGAACATAATACGCTTTGACATTTAAGCCGGTTGAGGTTTTTGTTGTTCGCAAATATTTTAAAACCGTTTCAAAGGAGTCCAACGGACGACCGCCCCAATTTTTGCTAATTTCACTGAAAAGCCTATGCTCTATTGGGTTCCACTTTGATGAACCAGGTGGATAATGACAAACGCTCACCGATAGTCCATGCTTATCACAGATTTGTTTTTGAAGCCGGTATTTCCAGACCCTTGACCGATAACTGTTACTGCCACCGGCATCAGCTAAGATCAACAATTCTTTGCGCTTAGGATATTGCACTTTGCCATAATCTATCCACCATTTTTCAATACACTCAACAGCAAAAGATGGTGTGTCGGCACTATGACCGACAAAGACAGTACCTGTGTTTTTTTGTGTGTCATAAATTCCATATGGAACTGCTTTACCCACGGCATGAGTTGGGAAATCATGGTCATAAACCTCTGTTGATTTTTTTTGCCATGCTTGCCCATTATTCTTAAAATTCCCTATCAATTCTTTTTTTTTGGTATCAACACTGATGGTGGGAAGTCCATGTGTGGCAAACAGCTCTCTCAGATTCCCAATATGGCCAAATTGCTGATCTCGCTTTTTAGGATCTGGAGGATTTGCCATTCCTGATTCAATCTTTTTAGAATTAACCCGAAGAGAAAATCCCATATCCTTCAGAAGACGACATACAGTATTTGAACTAACATCAATACCGATAGCTTTCAATTGCCATGCTATTTTTTCAGTTGTTTTCCGGGTCCATTTAAGTCCACTGATAGGATGCCCTGCTGTTTCATATTTTAAGATTTTTTTGATTTTGTTGATGATTTTTGGAATTTTTTTTCCACAGGTTTTCTACCACCGCCTTTTTCCCGAACAGACTCTGTCTGTATGTTTCCACCCAATAGCTCTCTACGTCCTTTTGCAATGGTATGAGAATCTAAACCCAAAAGATCAGCTATTTTTTTATCACCACCGTGCCCCAATTTAAATGATTCAAGCCCTGCATACAGGCGACGTTGCTTTTCATTCAATAGGCTATAAAAAAGGATAATAGCTGTCTTTAGTTCATCACGAAAAACATCAATCTCATAATATTGATTAAACTCAGCCAGGGAATCACTACTTTTCCGCAAGGTGATTTGTTGTAGCCTTTTAGACCGGCTTGGTGAAAAATAAATAAAGATGTTTGAGAACTTTTTTCGGGAGACCTGATTTTTTGTAAATAGCGCCAACAACGGGTGTTTAACTTCTACATTTAAAATCTGGCCAAGCTCTTGAGCTGAAAACCCAGCCTTTGATTGGTCAACAAATTCACGGGTTGTCTCTATCAGGTTACCATATTTAGAGAACCATATAGAATTAAAAGACCATAGCCCAGTTTCATCAAATTCAGGAATGAAATTGAGTGTGTAATATTTCCCTCTATGAGAATAACTGGAAAGATATTTCAAAGATTTAAGCTTTCTGAAAACTGTCATGGTGCTACTCGTAAATAGCTCCTTTTTGAGTTGATCTAACGTTCCGATTTTATAACGTTTTAAATAATTTTTCACTACGTTTAAACCTGTGTTTTCTGAACTCATATCGTGGTATAGTTCTCCTTATATTTAAAAATATTAGGTTAACTATACCATTTCAAACATCCAGTGTAAATAGGTTAATCATCATTTTTGTTATTAAAATCACACAGATAAAACAAATTAAAAGAATCGAATTGGCTGAAGGGCTTGATAGAATTACCCTTTAATATGTTAATTTAATCTTGAGTCGCCCCTTAG